>JABFSU010000073.1 GCA_013140455.1 Nitrospira sp.
TATTCGATGTATTCCATTTCTTGAAAACGAAATTCGATGCCGAGCGTCCAGGTGCCCTGCGTGGCTTCGGCACTTTTGACAAGCCCTGTCAAATTTGTGACGTGACCGAGTCCGGCCAGCTCAAACTCCATGCGGAGTTTGGTTCCTGCCCGGAGCCAGGCCGGAGCTTGAGGTACGATGACGCTACAGCCGCCGATACTCAGATTTTGAAGAAGCCCGCCGACGATCGCCGCCGCCGCTCCGCCCGCCGCGGGACCATCCACCCGTTCAAGGACAATCGGCTCACAGGAAGACACGCGGGCATGTTTGCGCAAATGCATTTCTTCCACGGTTTGCGGAAATGCAATGAAGAGGAGCGGCACCGGCGCGCTCAACGTGTCGCGAATTTCGCTTCGATACCCGACGAGTTTCCCGTCAAGAAGATAGCTGACCGTACAGGGGGTTCCTCGTGGAATCTCCGCCCCATGGCCGACTTGCGACGGCCATTCACAGACCAGCCAGGCATAGTCTTTCCAACCCAGGAGCGTTGACCCGTACATGCCCTTCTGCCCGTTGAGCGTGAGCGACAGTTTGAGGGAGAGGCCAACCGTGAGAAAGGATGTCGGCGTGGGTTGTGTCGTGGTCACATCATTCATGAGGGCTCCTGGTCGAGATAGACGGTGGGGTTGATGCCGGTGCTTACGGGATCGGTGACCGCCACAATTGATCGGCGCGTCGGACCGTTGATCTGAGCAAGATCAACGGTCTCAGGATGCGGCACCATCGCATTTCCGGCGCTTTTAACCACAATGACCTCAGGCTCAAGAGGCGTCGGACGATTGATTCGGCTGACCACGGCGACCTCCCCTGTATTGAGCCGGACGACTGAGCCGACCGGATAGACTCCGACGATCTGGATAAACCGTTGGACGAGCGTATGTTCAAGATGGCCCTTTTGCGAGATGAGATACAAGAATTGCAGGGCTTCATGCGCCGGTTTGGCTTTGTGATAGCAGCGATCGCTGGTGATGGCATCGTAGATATCCACGACGGCGGCTATCATTCCAAATTGGCTGAGTTCGCTCCTCTGGCGCTGGTAGGGGTACCCGGTCCCATCCACGCGTTCGTGATGTTCAAGCGCCGGCTTTAGGTAGTTGTCTGTCAATCCGGTCGTGCCTGACAGAACTTCAGCTCCCCGCATCACATGTTGCTTCATGATTTCAAATTCATGCGCTTCGTATTTGCCCGGCTTATTCAAAATCTCCAACGGGACTTTCGTCTTCCCGATATCATGGAGCAAGGTCCCGACGCCGAGTTGATGCAATAGTGCTTCGTCGATGCCCAGGTTGCGCCCGAGCGACAGGGCCAGCAGCGACGTGTTGACCGAATGAAAGAACGTATATTCGTCAAAATGCTTTAAACGCGAGAGGCTCGTGAGGGCATCAGGATTCCGGAGGACGCTGTCGGCCATCTCCGATACCACCTGATTGACCGCGTCCATGTTGATGTCGCGTCCCATTCGAACGTCGAGCATCGCTTCTTCTATGACATTCTTCGCGGCGGTATATACGAGCTTGGCGGCCGGCAGTTCCTCTTCGAATGGAATACCGGTGACTTCCGGAGGCGCGGTGAGGATGGGTGGGGTATTGACGGCTTCAGAAGCCTCTTGGATCCCCTCTTCGGTTGTAGGAGAGTCAGCTTCAAGTTCTCCTGAAATGTCGAGGGTTTCAACACCGCAGGCTTTGAGTTGCTCCACCTGCTCCATCGATGTCACCGCCATGCGGTGCCGGAAAAAGGGCGTCGCAAACCAGGAACAATCGAGTTTCTCGATGCGCATGCCGGGACGAAGCTGGGTAATGTGAATGCGTGTAGCCATGAATGACGGCTGCGGGTATCCGGTCGAGTTGCGCGCAGATCGACGCTTGCTTCCGTATCGGAAAATGCACAGGAATTCTTGAGGGAGATCCCACGAAATGGCGAAGGGAACCGGTAATGGTCTCTAGCCAGGATGGGACGCCCCCCAGTCGTTAAGATCGTTCCTCCGGGAACCGATATGACATGTGGGATCCTCTCGAAGGGGACCTGCGTATTCGGAGCTTGGCAACCGAGGAGATACGAATTCATGAGTGGGATGAAGCAGATATCCATTGAGCAACTGATACCGGGCATGTTTGTCGTAGAGATGGATCTTCCCTGGTATCGAACACCCTTTCTTTTTCATAAACGTCTGATTCGTGATGTTGAAACGATTGGCGTGATGAAACAGCACGGTGTGCAATCCGTCACCATAGATACGGCAAAAGGGCTCGACGTGCAGGAGGCTCCACTCACCCCAAGCGCAGCACCGGCACATTCCGTAGAAAATTTGGACTCGGCCTTGTCTGCCAGCGTGACGTCGATCGATTCACATGCGTCTACCCTGAGCGATGGTGGAGCACAGGCCATCGCCGCGTCTGTATACACGGACGCGCAGGAGGCGATGGAACGAATATTCGCTGATCTGGAACGCGGTGTACCGCCGACACCGGCAGCCACTAAGATTATCGTGGGCGGCGTCGTCGACCAGGTATTGCACAGTCGGAATGAACTCCTGCTTCACAGTACCTTTCTCAAGGTGAAACAGTTCGATCGTTCGTTGGGCGCCCATGCGCTGGATACAACTATCTTATCGCTGGTCGTGGCGGTCGAAAGCGGCGTCGATCCGGCTGATTACGAACACCTCGGGATGGGTGCGCTCCTGCATGATGTCGGATATGTCCGCCTCCCCCGCAACCTTGTCCGCAAGCGGGATGAATGCAATGATTCGGAACAGCGTCTCTTAGAGCAGCACACTCAATTGGGCATCACGGTGTTGGGGGAGCAATCCGGTTTTCATCAAGAGGTGTGTCGCATCGTCATGGAGCATCACGAGCGTTGCGATGGAAGCGGGTATCCACGGAAGATGAAGACCGTGGACATCTCGCCCTTGGCCCAAATTGTCGGGATCGTAGATCTCTACGACAAGATGGTCAGCCGCCGCGGCGGTCGACCGGCGATGATTCCCCATGACGCGGTCCGTCAATTGTTTCTGGTCGGGGAACGCGGACAATATCCCAAACCCTTGGTTGAGGCCGTCATTCGAAGTATCGGCGTGTATCCGGTCGGAAGCCTCGTTCGTTTGAACACCGGAGAACAAGCGGTGGTCGTCGGCGTGAATCCGGAACAGCGATTGAAACCTCAAGTGAAGATTACCGGCGGACCGCACGGAGAGTCCTACCCTAATCCAGAGCAAGTCGACCTGTCTCTTCCTTCGCAGGATAAGGTCTCGCGCACAGTCTTACGCGTGCTGGATCCTGTCCAAGAGCGCGTCAATATCGCCATGTACCTGGGTGATGTCACGGATCAGGCGGCCTAATGAAGCAGCCTCCCCCACGGCGGCGATCGGCGATTCCTCGGGCAGCCAAGAAGCCTTCGTCCCAGTCATACGAAAGGCTCTTGGAGGGACTGCCGATCGGCGTCATCCTATTGAGCCCGGATGGAGGCATTGCTGCAATGAATGCCGAAGGCGCCCGCTTGTGCGGGGGGGCTGCGACAGGCTATATCGGGGCATCATTTCCGGAACTGTGGCAGCAGCTGACCGGGCTGAATTCTGACGCCACCAGACAGCTCATTTATCAGGTTTACCGCGAGAGGCAACCCAGGCAACCAGCCCAGGTGATCCTACAGCAGGGCCGGGGCCGTGCGATTCCGGTTGAATGGACCTGTATGCCGGCCAGCTTCGATCAGCAACTCGGAGTCTCCGTCAGCCTCAAAGATACGTCTCGGGAGCAGGAACTCACGCACGATCGTAATCGGCTGGCATCGATTGCCGACGAAAGTCCCTACCCGATTCTTGAGCTCGACGATCAGGCCAGCCTGATTTATGCCAACCCGGTGATGAGCGGGCTCTTGACTCGGCACGGCTATGGATCTGACGGATTCCCACAAGTGGTTCCACAGGACTTACCGGATCTGGTACGGCGTTGTTTGGATTCGGACGCGCCCATCCAGGAGATTGCCTCCCGCCTCCCCGACGCACGCTATGCGTGGGTCTTCTGCCCGGTGAAGGCCGATCGCCGTGTCCGCGGGTATGCCGTGGATCTGACAGAAACTCAGCGAGCAAAAGAGGCGCTCCACGCCTCGGCTGAGGAACTGACCGCTCAGAACCTGCGGTTGGATCGGGCGCTTCAGGAGGCGCAAGCCGCTACTCACACCAAGGCGGCGTTTCTCGCCACGATCAGTCATGAATTGCGCACCCCCATGAACGGGGTGATCGGAATGACCAGCCTGCTAATGGACACGGCACTCGCTCCCGAACAGCGTTCATATGCCGAGACCATCCGCCAATGCGGGGAAGCGCTCCTGCAATTGATCAATGATGTTCTGGAGTGCAGCAAGATCGAAGCGGGCAAGCTCGAGCTGGAGTCGATCGAGTTTAATCTTCGCACGACCGTGGAAGATGTGCTCAAGCAATTTGCTGAACGCGCGGAATCCAAAGGATTGGAATTGACCTGTCTCATTCATGCAGCCGTGCCGACCGGATTGCGAGGTGACCCCGGCCGGCTCCGACAGGTCCTGACGAATCTGGTCGGGAACGCCATCAAGTTTACCCAGCACGGAGACGTGACGTTACAGGTGTATCTCGAAGAGGAGACCGAAGGGGACGCCCTGCTCCGATTTGACGTGACCGACAGTGGCATCGGCATCAGCCAGGAAACTCAGGCGAAGTTGTTTCAGCCGTTTGTCCAAGCCGACTCGACCACGACCAGGCGATATGGAGGAACAGGACTGGGTTTGTCTATTTCCAAGCAATTGATCGAATTAATGGGCGGACAGATCGGCGTGAAGAGCGCGCCTGACCGCGGCAGCACTTTTTGGTGTACGGCCCGCTTCCCGAAACAGCCTTCGTCGGTGCCCGCCATTCTTCCCATGGCGGAGCTGCAGGGGCACCGTGTGCTCATCGTGGATGACAATGAGTCGAATCGGCTTATTTTGCATCATCTGGTCTCCGGCTGGGGTATGCAGGATGTGCTTGTGGAGGACGCGGCGCGCGCGGTGGCACAGATTGAGGAAGCATTCCGATGTGGCACTCCATTCGATTGCGCCATTGTGGATGTCGTGATGCCCGGCAAAGATGGCCTGCAATTGGCGGCTGAACTCCAGCGACTGTCCTGTGCCGCCCCCATGCGTATCGTCGTCATGACCTCTCTTTTACAACGCGGACATGCCGAGCGTGCTCGAAAGGTCGGGGCGAAGGGTTATCTCACCAAGCCCGTCCGACATGATGAATTGCGGGATTGCCTGCGCACGGTGCTCGGGATGGCGCCGGCTTCGGCTGAGACACCGCAAGCGGGCGATACCACGGCGCCTCGCTTGATCACGCGACACACATTGGCGGAGCACGCCACGCGCCGAAGGGTCTTAGTCGTTGAAGATAACAGCGTCAATCAAAAACTCGCCGTGCGGATGCTGGAGAAGCTCGGGTACCGGCCCGATCTTGTCGAGAATGGACAGGAAGCATTAGCCGCGCTTGACGCGGGGGCTTATGAGGCGGTCCTCATGGATTGCCAGATGCCGGTCATGGACGGATTTGAGGCCACGGCTGCAATCCGTCGACAGGAAGCGGCAGGAAAGCGCTATGTCAGCGCCGGCCATTTGCCGATCATTGCGGTCACGGCCAATGCGATGCAAGGTGATCGTGAGCGCTGCCTGGCGGCCGGCATGGATGCCTATCTTGCCAAACCGATTAAGCTGGAGGATGTGCGGACCACACTGGCACGGTGGATCATGCCCCCTGCTTCAGAAGAAACAGGCAAGCGCGTGGTGAAGAGCGCGGAGCCGGTGGCCGAGGGGCGGCCGATCTTCGACCCTTCCCAAATGCTCCAGAATATCGGAGGCGATCAGGATCTCCTGGTTCAACTCATTGACCTGTTCCTTGAACGCCAGGCCGATATGATGAGCCAGGTCCGGCAGGCCTTGTCTCTTGGGGACGCCGTAACGGTCGAGCGCGCGGCTCATACCCTCAAGGGAACGGCCGGCAATCTCTGCGCTCCGGAGGTGGCCCTGGCCGCAGGCCGGCTAGAAGCCATCGGTCGGCTGGGGACCCTCCACGACGCTCCGGCAGTGTATGCGCACCTTGAGATGGAGATGCTTCGCCTGCTTCATGTCCTCGAAGAGTATCGCGGGGAGAGCGGTGCCATCACACAGGCTGCGGCCTGACGCTCCTCTTGTCTCATCCTGTGTGCGGTATCAAAAAGAAGATCAGGCGGAACAGACAGCCGATGCGACCGGCTTGGGGGCAAGCGTCTGAGCGGAAGGCTTGTGTGAGAACAGCGGGAAACGTGTTGGATAGCTGTCGGAGAGGATCAGCTGTTTGCAGAGCTTTGTGCGAGGGTTCATAAGGAGCGGCCCCCGCAGATTTGCCGTGATGCCTGTAGGGTCGTTCGAGGGAATGGTCAATAGCACGGATACAATCAACTCCTCATTGTCTTTGCCATCAACCTCAAGAAGCGCTTCATGAGGAACCTGGACGTCATATTCCGGGTGAAAAGAGGCGGGATCGAGAATGACAAAGGCCAATCCTGGTTCGTCGAGTGACTGCAACCATTTGAACGGCGCGTCCGTATCATGATCGAGAATGACGTAGCTGCGACAGTCGGGGAACCCCAGGATGCCGCTTGGAAATGTCAGAACTGCGTCAGGTCGAACGTCACAGGTACCGAATCGGGTCGAACGACATTGCATCATCTATCCTTATGGAGCGATCCGCCGTTTCGGCTGCACTAAATGGCGAAAGGCGTCGAGCGGAATGACTTCTGTCTTAGACGCCAGCTGATTCTCGTCCTGAATCCGCGCATAGACTTCATCGCGATGCACTT
Organism: Nitrospira sp.; assembly: GCA_013140455.1. Taxonomy (GTDB): domain Bacteria; phylum Nitrospirota; class Nitrospiria; order Nitrospirales; family Nitrospiraceae; genus Nitrospira_D. Next base: position 6,876 of record JABFSU010000073.1, read on the forward strand.
CAATCGTGTGAGGGGCCTCGATTCCCAGGCGAACCTGTCCGCCCTTCATTCCCAGGACGATGACCCGGATATCCGGACCGATGGTCACACCCTCACCGCGTCTTCGTGTCAGGACCAGCATGAACGCCTTCCGTGGCTGTTGAACCGATACTCCCTACGAGTCTATCGGTCTTTCTGCTGAAACCTTAAGTCCCCTGCTCATACTTATTGTAGATATTTCAGGAGGGAATTTCCAAACAGTTGATTCAGGGTTCGACTGGCGGCTTCGATCGCGTATTGCTGCAAGGTCAGATCGGAAATCACTTTGGCGAGATCGACATCCTCAGTTTCCGAGAGCGTTTGGGTAAAGAACGTCTTGAACTCATCCAGCCGACCGGCGCTGCCCGTCAACCGATTCGACAATGCCCCGACCTCTCCCAAGACGGCGCCGGCCTGGCTGAGCCCCGTGCCGACATCCCCGATCGTGTCGCGAATCCCTCCACGGTAGTTTGTTCTGAGCGATGTCATGAGGGTCTTGATCGAGGCAAACAAATCGATATTGGGACCGCTGAACACGCGATCTCCGGACACGTTGGTGGGCACCACTTGATTATTGCCCACCTCCACCTGATGGATGCCGGCATCGCCTTGATATTGCAATCCTGTCACCACGGCAAACCGGTCGCCCGTGGCGGGAGCGCCACTGCCCGTGGAGAGCTGCAGCCGGATTCCGTCGAAGCTGATATCGCTTCCCGTGCTATAGGTTTGGTTGGCCAACACGGTTCGTGGAGTGAGACTCACCGCATAGGCATCACCGCTTTGCGGTCCGCCTCGATCGCTATTGGTGAGGACAATCCGGAGGCCGTCAAACTCAATGGCGTTGCCTGATACGTAGGTGTTTCCTGATGACACCGTGGCGCTCGTCGTCGTGTTCACGATATTGTACTGCGTACTTGAGGTGAATTGGATCGCATAAGAGTTGAGGGTCAAATCGGCCGGTCCAATAATCCCGGCATCAGATGCGAATGCTCCCCCTGTATTGGCGCTGTTCTTCGTCACATTCACGGGAACCGTCACATCAACGACGTCGTACTGCGTCGCCGATGAAAACCGGACCACATAATCATCCAGCGTGACGAGATTATCATCGACGACGGTTCCTTGGTTGATCACTGCGCCGCCCGTATTGGTCGATCCCGGACTCGTGGTGGCGGTGAGCGCAAACGGCTTATCCCCGGTTGTCCGGCTTCCCCCCACAAGCCCCAGCGTGGCGCGTGAGGTGCCTCCGGTCACCGTCACGGTTGAGTCTGATCCGTGCGCGTCGGACGCAATGACGAGGTGATCCGTCTCGAACGTCACCGTGACATGCTTGCCGGCTGCGGTCAGTGCGGTATCGGCATTGATCTGGGTTTGGACACGTGCCGCGAGGGCGGCCCCGGTCAAACTTCCGGTTGCCGACGTCAAATCGATCGTGCCGGATGTCACTCCATCGACCGAGACCACGAGGCTATCATTGGTGCCGTTGGTCAGCGTAACGGGCGTGGTAATCGCGAGCCCCGTCGTCCGGCCGTGAGTGCTGGTGCCGGTAAAGACCGCCTGCCCGTTCAACTCGGCATTGGCATATTGCTGAACCAATGAATAGAGCTGCCGGACTTCGCTGGAGCCGATGACGCGTTCCGCCGGGCCGTTCGTATCACTGCCGAACTGGACGGCAAGCTCTTGGACCCGGCTGAGGGTGTCCGTCGTACTACTCAGGAGTTTGTCGCTCAGGTCGAGGCGCGTCCTGCCGAAGGAAATATTGCGCAAGCGTTGGTCAATCGAGGCAACCGACGCTTTGTCGAGGCTGATATGATTAAAGGCGCTCGGATCGTCGGACGGTTTGCGCACTTTCTTTCCCGTCGAGACCTGCTGTTGCAACTCCAAAGACCGTGCGCGAGACCGTTCGAGATTATTGACCAATACACCGAAGGTTTGTTGCTCAGTGACACGCATGGAGACTCATCCCTTCTAGCGTTTCAGGCTCAACAAGGTATCGAACATCTCGTCGGTCACACGAATCAAGCGCGCCGCCGCTTCAAATCCTCGTTGAAACTTGACGAGATTGACGAGTTCCTCATCGATCGAGACGCCCGAGACCTGAGCGCGGAAGGTGTCGATTTGATCGCGGAGGATTTCCTGTGCTGTTTGCTCGCGATCGGCCGTTTGGGCCGATACCCCGAGATTGGCCGCGGTACTGCGATAGGCGTCGTGAAACGTGTTGTTATTCAAACTGGCAAAATGTTGGTGTTGGAGCGCGACCAGTTGGAGCAACGCCGCGTTGTTGCCGGGGATGCCGGCGCGCGTGGAGGAGGCGGCGACCGTGGCCGGATCCGTCAGGGCTACGGCGAGGTTGCCGGCGCTGTCGCGATAGGAGTTCACTCGAAATACGTCATCCGCTGCAGGGGCCCCGGAAAGCGTAACGCTCATGCCATCGAAAATGAACGTGGAGGGATCGCTATAGGTGCCGGAAGCAGCGGTACTGGTCCCGGCCAGCAGGCCGAGGCTGGTTCTGGCGCTGCCGCCCGTCACATTCACTGCCGAAGAGGCGCCGGTCCCGTTGGATGTCAGTACCACCCGATTGGTGATTGTGTCGAATGTGGCCGATACCGTCAGTCCTGCGGCCTGCAGTGTCGCATCGGCATTAATTTGCGCCTGGACTTCCTGGGCCAGCGCTGCGCCGGAGGTATAGGACTGGCCTGGTGACGCGGCTCCCGTCAGCGTGATCGTGCCGGATGTGACTCCGTCGACTGAGACGGTCAAGGTGTCGTTAGTTCCGGTGATGATGGAGAGTGGCGCAGCACTCGAAGGGGCCGTAATGGCGGTGCCGGTATAATTGCCTCGAATGGTCGCCCCTGTGGTGGTATCCACAATGGAGTACGCCGTCGCAGAGGTGAACTGGACCTCGTAGTCGTGAAACGTCAGCAAGCTATTGGCGGTCACGGTTCCGCTGGCGATCGCTGCCGTTCCCTGATTGCTGGAATCCGCCTGAGTCGTGACCGTGGGGGGAGTGAACAAGTCTCGTCCCGTCGACCCATCAAGACCATAGCCCTGACGATGAATCAGGTTGACCGCGTTCGAGAGCGTCGCGGCAATCCGGTCAAATTGATCTTGCAGCCCTTGGACCGTCGTGTCTCGCAGATCAAGTAAGGCACGAAGCCGGCCATTGGTGATCTGCCGGTCGAGACTGACGGTTCTGGTTCCGCCTGTCGAATAGCCGACTTCAAAGAGCCCCTCATTGTCCGCCGAGGCGACCGCCTCCAGGTCGCGATGAGTATCGCCTTCCACGACAACCTGCCCACGAGCCGCGAATATCGTCAGCCCTCCGGTGCTGCTTTCAATACTGGTGATATCGATGCGCTGAGCTAACTCATTGAGCGCGAGCTGTCGCTGGTCCCTGAGGTCGTTGGCATTCTGTCCTGTCACTTCCGCCGTGATAATTTTCCCGTTCAGTTCGGCCAACTGCGTCGTGAGACTATTGATCTCGGTAATGGTTTGAGAGACCTGAAAATTCAACGAAGAGCGGGCGTTCGTGAGATCTGACGCAGCTTGGTTGAGACTCGAAGTCAGTTGAGCCGCTTTCCCCAACAAAACCGACCGTGCCGTCGATTCACCCGGCGACGTCGAGACATCCTGCAATCCCTGAAAGAACTCGCTGAGGGCGGCCCCGATGCCCTGGTCGTTACTATCGCCGAAGATATTTTGCAATCGAAAGAGTTCGTCGCGGGATACGGAGAGCCGCCCGAGAGTTTGGTCGGAGACCGTGAGCTGTTGTTCGATGAAACGATCGACATGGCGTCGGATAGAAGTGGCCTGCACGCCGGTTCCCGTCATGCCCGGTTGGCCGTTAATCGGCGGCCGCTCCGTCAAGACGGCTTCCTGTCGTGAAAAGCCCGGAGTATTAACGTTGGATATGTTATGTCCGCTGACCGTCAGCGCTTGCTGAGAGGTGTTCAGGGCAGTTCGGGCGATGTCGAAGAGGGAATTGAGGCCACCCATAGGCTATCCCTGCTGGTAGAGTACGGCTGATAACGGGTGTGCCAGAGCAGGCTTTCCCGTCCGGTTGTATGCGTTGCCGTCCGTCAGCGCGGTCGCTCCGGCGGTCAGGGCATGCTCGACAAACCCGCGAATGCCATCGATGAGCACCACGTTCTGCTTGATCTCTTCACGCACATGTTTGGCGGTGGCCAGCAACCTCTCGTGATGATGGCGAACGGTCGAGGCTTCAGAACCGTGCCAGCGATCAAGCAGGATGTGCAACGACGTGGTCGAATCAGGCAACGACAGGGCGACGGCAATCTGGCGGACCGCCTGGTCGCGCGCATCCGCAATGGATTGGAGTTGTTCGAGTATCGCAAGACGGCAAACATTGATGGGGTGGAAGTCGCCGATCGCGAGGGTTTTGATGGCGTGACGTTCCGCCTCGACTGTTTCAAGGAGGGATTGGCAGGAGGCCAGCTCCCGGAGAAGTATCGTCACTAATTGTGCTGACAGTGCCGTTGAAACCGAAGGCATACGCGCTCCCTGCGAACTTGCTTCGGACATGACGCAGCCATCCTGGCTACGTGTCGATATGGACCGTGACTGCTACAACACCGCGTCGGTCAGAACTTGCTTGATGAGCGCGTCGCCGACTTTGCGGCCGCTTACATCGTATGTGCCGTTTTCGATGGCATGTTTAATTTGCTCCACACGAGCGGCCCGTTCGTGATCGGGGGTCTGCCCCAGCGCGCGGATGCGCTGTAGCTCTTTGGCCTGATCCGAAATCTGGACCCGGTCATTCCCCGTCTCTTTCTGGGACGGCTGCCGTTGCGTCGACGGACCCTTCGTCTCCTGTGTACCTAAGAGAATCTTGGCCAGTTGATCGGAACGACCTGAACCTGAGATCTGCATATCACTCTCCTTCTTCTGGGAAACGGTTGAGCCAACCGGGGCTTTCCCTTCTCGGTTGCTTCAAACCCTGTCGCACACCTTATCGGTCTTCACTGTCTGAAACTTTAGCGGCTGGCGGATAATTCTTTTCGATATATTCCTGAACCATTTGAGTGATCCCGATGCCCCCTGACTCAGATGCCCTATTCCCAATCTCTTGGTCGTAAAAGGAGTAAAAATATGAGCCCATTTTCCCGGACATCTCCGATTCATGGACGGTTTCCCTCATGACTTTCATCAGATAGGACACAAAAAACGCTTCATACTGTTTGGCGGCCTTAATCAGCTCCTTCTGATCGCCAGGACTTCCTTTTACTTTCAATGAGTTGACTTCACTCTGGTTCCCCAGTTGATCTGTGAAGACCGGAGAAGAAAGAAACTGCGCGTGAGTCGAATCATGAATATTCATAGGAATTCTCGTGTCGTACAAGTAGGAATTGCTGCCCCATTATGTTCGATAATATCTAAGTACATCAGTACCTTGACTATATAATCTCAAGATTCGCTTGGAGTGCCCCTGCGGCGCGTAGGGCTGAAAGGATCGATACCAGATCTCTGGGCGTCACCCCGACAGCATTCAGCGCTCTCACGACCTCGCCCAGCGTCACAGTCTCGTCAACAACGATCAAACGAGACTCTTGCTCCTTTACTTCCGTCTGCACATCTTCGGTCACAGTCGCTGGTTGGTTGCTGGCCGCTCCAATGAGTGGCGCATTTGGCTGAGAGACATTGAGGGTGTTCTTCACGGATATCGTGAGATTGCCATGAGAGATCGCACAGGTCGAAATTCGCACATGCTCGCCGAGTACGACCGTACCTGTCCGTTCGTTCACCACGACTTTGGCAGCGATATCGACTGATACATCAAGCCCTTCAATCGAGGCGATATATTCAACGACGCGACCATGGAAGGCTGATGGAATTGTGGCTTTGACGAGACCGGCATTGACGGGCGCAGCACTGCCCTTCCCAAACACGCCATCGATCGCTTCAGCCGTCCGAATTGCTGTCGTGAAATCAGGCTGGCGCAGCAGAACCGACACCGTCTCCCAGGCATCGATATTGACCACCAGCTCTTTTTCGATGATCGCTCCCGCCGGCACCACCCCGGCGGCCTGATGATTCTTGGTCACCGTGGCGCCTCCAGGGCCGCCTGTCCCACCCAGGAAGCCTCCAACCGAGACCGGGCCCTGGGCCACGGCAAACACCTGTTGATTGGCCGCCTTGAGAGGAGTCAGCAAGAGCGTCCCGCCTTGCAGGCTTTTCGCGTTGGCCATCGAAGAGACGACGACATCCAGAGCTTGGCCCGGTTTGGCGAATGGGGGAAGCTTGGTGGTCACCATGACAGAGGCAATATTTCTTGTGAGCAACTGGATTGGATCAATCACCAGATTGATCCCCATCTTATTCAGCATGGACATCATGGCTTGAATCGTAAACTGACCACCGATGACCTGATCACCCGTTCGATCGAGTCCAACCACCAGTCCATAACCGATGAGCTGGTTTTCCCGAACGCCTTCGATCGCCCCGATGTCCTTTATTCGTACCGCTTCCGCCGGCAGCGGCAGACACAGGTATCCGACGAGCACTCCCACGATCCATGACTTGGTATAACGGGTCATCATTGGTTCTGCGATCCCCTCGTATTACAACTTGTGCACTGACTGAATGGGCGACTTTCGACCTAGGAGCATTCTCGAAATCCATCCCTGCTCCGAGGCCGACTCTTGCGGAATGCTGACGGTATTTCTTCCGCGGTGCCAATAGCCGGTCCGACCGGGATCCTGAGGCGGGTCTAAGTCCGCTCGCCGCACCACGCCGCTCATTACCATCATTTGCAACGACTGGAGCGAAACCGCCCCGTGCCAGAGGCCCCACTTCGCCGAGACTTTCCGTTTGGCAATAGGTTTCACGGGGACGTCCTTCGTTAGAACGGGTAGACCCAATCCAAAATGCGGACCAGCCAACCTGGCCTCTGCACATCGTCCAACACACCCAACCCGGCATATTCGATTTTTGCATCGGCAATTGCCGATGACAGCACGGTATTCTTCGTATCGACGTCCACCCGCCGCACAATGCCGGAGATAGTCATCAGCTGTTTCTCGCTGTTGACCGACACTTCACGGCGCCCTTCGACGCGCAAGTCACCGTTGGGAAGCACTTCCATCACAATCACCGAAATCGTACCGGTTAAGGTTCCTTCCCGACTCGTCGCGCCCTTTCCGGTAAACTTATTGCTTGCCGACGCATCGACCCCGAGTCCGCGTCGGGCTTCGTCGCTCAACCGGAAACCCGGAACACCGAAGTATCCGACGCCTGATCCGGCCAATGAATTTGCCATCGTCGATTCACGTTGTGCCGCCGTGTCCGCTGACTTTGACCCTTTGTGTTTTTCAACAATTTTAACGGTGAGAATATCCCCCACCCGCATCGCGCGCAGATCCTCATACAAATACGCGCGCCCGTTCTCTTCTTGCCACAACGATCCCAGGGTCTTGGGCGGAGGCAGCGGCGGTACCGTCAGCTTGGTTGAGACGGATGGTGCGAGGTTACAGGCGCTCAGTATCATGCTGGCCGCCACCACACCCCATGTTCGAGCTATTACATAGCGCATGCGTAACCTTAAAATTCCACTTGAACCAAGCCTGGGGCGACGATTTTGGCCCGAAGCTCTCGTCCTGAGTCAAGATTGGCCACCATCACGGTTTGTCCGATTTGTCCGCTTCCCTTGGTCACCCCGGATGTTTGAACCGAAAAGTTTCCGCGTTTGGCCTCAATCATGACGTGGTCACCTTTTTTCACCATGAAGGGCTTCTTCAAGAACGTCGGCCGCAGCGGGGTATTGGGTTGCAACGGACGCACCGTGCTTTTCCCGATGGCCGTTTCCGGATCCGTGATGAAGGGATGCTTCACGTCATAGGTGACGATACGGGCAGTGGTCAGGTCATCCGGCTCAATCGTCTCTTCCGATTTGAGGAAGCGGGCCGGGACGACCACATCGATCATGGCGGAAATATCAGCCAGTGCGTCAATGGTTTTCCAAGAATTCCCATTGACCATGATCTGGATGGAAAAACTTCTCCGCCCCATTGTCGTGTTTCCTCCGGAAGCAGAAGGAATCTGCAGTTCGATCACACCGACAGGAATTTTGATCGGATCCAGCGGTTCTAGGAGCGTGACCTGCACCGATTTCACCCGAGTACCCCATTCCCCTTCCAGATATTTCTGAATGGTCTTTTGGAGCTGTTCAAAGTGGAGCTCTCGCATCGTCGGGCGAGTCGAATCCAGCTTGCCGAGGGCCGGTCCGTTGGTCCCTTGTCCCCCGATCGATACCGGCTTGGCCAGCTTCTCCGGGGTGGCGCCGATGGCCGGGGCGGCCCAAGCGGCGAGGATACAAGCGGCAGCGATGATGCGAATACTGGTCATAGCGTCTTCCTTATCGTCTGAGATTGTTCGCGATGGACATCATCTCGTCAGACGCTTGAATCGTTTTCGAGTTAATTTCGTAGCTCCGCTGCGCAATGATCATATTGACCATTTCCTCAGCGAGGTTGACGTTCGAACTTTCTAAGAATCCCTGCTGAACCGTGCCGAAGCCGGTGGAGAATCCCCCTGTACCCTGCGTCGGAGGGCCGGACGCAAAACTGTCGATGAACAGATTGTTTCCCATTGCGACCAGCCCGGCCGGATTATCGAATCGTGTGAGCTGGATTTGGCCGATTTGGGAAGCCTGAGTCACGCCAGGGAGCAGAACGGATACCGTGCCATCCTGACCGATGTCCATTTTCAGCGCACCGGAGGGGATCGTAATCACGGGATTCAATAAGTCGCCGTCGCCGGTGACCAAATTGCCGACGTTGTCGCGTTTGAACGATCCGTTCCTGGTGTACATGATGGTTCCATCCGGTCTGGACACTTGGAAGAACCCGGGCCCATCGATGGCAACGTCCAGATCGTTATTGGTCTGGCGCATGTTGCCCTGGAGCCATTCCTTCGACACCGTCGTGGGACGGACACCGGCGCCGACTTGAATACCGACGGGAAACACGCCGACGTTCGACGCGCTGGTGCCCGGCAATCGTTGGATTTGGTAGAGCAGATCGGCAAACTCCGCCCGACTGCGCTTGAAGGAGTTTGTATTGACGTTGGCCAGATTGTGGGCCACGGTGTCGACGTTGATCTGTTGTGCCGTCATTCCGGTGGCGGCTGTCCACATTGCCCGAATCATAATCGCCTCCTAAGCCACTCGTCCGACTTCTTGGATGGCTGTTTCAGCCATCCGGTCCAGGGTTTGAATCAACTTCTGAGCCGATTCGTACCCGCGCATGCCTTCGATCATCTTGACCATCTCACCGATGGAATTGACGTTGGAATCTTCGATATGCCCGACCTGGACCTGGGGCGTTTTGGCAGAGAATCCCTTATCGGAGATGAACATACCTTCCGCGTATTTTTGCGGCATGTTGGTATCGGGGAAATCCATGACCTTGATGGTGCCGACGGAATTGCCGTCGACTTTAATTTCTCCCTGATTGGAAATATCCATTTTCCCGACGGGAATCTTCAACTCCCCCTTCGTCCCCATCACCGGATATCCGAGATTGGTGACAAGACGACGTTGATTGTCGAGAGACAGCATGCCATTGCGGGTATAGCGCGTGCCGTGAGGTGTTTTGACTTCTAAGAACCCGCGGCCTTGGATGGCGAGATCGAGAGGGTTTCCGGTGAGGCGAATTCGTCCTGCGTCATATGTTGTTTTGACCGCATTCGGTGCCGTATACACGCGTTCCGTCGGGCCGAAAGGTTTGGCCACGATTTGATTGGCGAGGGAGACGGTTCCCGGCGTTGATGGAATAGCAAGATGCGCCTTGGGGAACACCGCCTTGAAGGTCTGCTCATCCTGCTTAAACCCGGCGGTATTCACGTTCGCCATGTTGTTCGCAAAGACTTGCATCCGCCGCTCATGGGCAAGGGCGCCGGACAGGATTGGGTAGATGCCTCGATTCACGGTCTTGTCTCCTTGGTCGTTCGTTTCGCAAGAAGAGACAGCAACCTGCATGCCAGAGCGTGACATTCAGCCGGCGCAGACCTGTTCGATGAGGGAAGTGAGAAATGCGGGGGAATATGACAGGCTGTCAATTAACCGACGGTCGGACGGAAAGAGAACGGGCCATCCCTATCTCTTTCGGTCGGCGAATAGTTCCGCTGATGAGGAAGTAGTTGCCTAGCGCAGAAGGGATTCGCCGGCAGCTGCATGCACCGCGAGGGAGGACGTACTGATCGTGTCGCCGACGGAATCAGAGAATCGGATGGGATTCTCAGAAGTCGCGAGGGCCAATGATTTCACGGCCTGACTCAACAGAGTTTCTCCTGATGCGGCAGTGGAACCATACATGGCTCCACCAATCTGACAGGTCAACAGCACCTCCTGCCCTTCAATCATCAAGGGAAGCGACATGGTGCGATAAATATTCTGTGCGAGAGCATCGATCTGATCCCGCGCGACCACATTTTCAATCAGAATTGCGAACCGCCGATCACCGATTCTCGCCACGGTATTGTTAGAGGGCAACGCGCTCTTGATGCGGGCGGCCTGCACTCGCACGATCAGCGAGATATTCGGAGTAGTCACTGAGGCCGGAAGCGGACGAAACTGGTGAAGGTCTGCCACAAGCACGCCGACACTGCGGCCCATATGTGATGCCCGAGTGAGCCCTTGCTCAAGGAGCACGGTGAAGAGGCGCAACGTGGGCAGGCCTGTCACATGGTCGTATGCCGCCAGGCTTTCTTCGCGGGGTTGAATCTTGATTCGCCTGGAAAACGGCCAAAACCATATTCCAGCAAGGCTGAGACTGACGCTTATGAGGAGCCCTGCCCCGCCCATGATCGATTCGGGAGCGGCGAGAGATGCGCTACTCAGTACGCCTCCAATGCTCGTGCCGAACGGGACTCTCGCCGGTGCACTCAAGAGCCAATGGGCCGCGAAGAGGCCGGTCATGAGAGCGAGTGCAAAGCAGCCGAGGGATTTCTTACGAGACGATCCGCTGACTCGTGAGCGAGCGCGACCCGGGCGGGAGAGCCCCAGGGTGAACGGCCCACGGTATCCGACAGAAGACGTGAGGGACGTTGAGCTGGCCGATGTAGGTTGTTCTCTGTCCATGAACAAGAGGCGGAAGCATCCTTCTAAGTGATGCCTCTGTCTCGGCTGTTCAGTGAGAGAACTGAAGAGCATGTATGGGAAAAACCCGATCCGGCACAAACCGCCACGAACCATCACGGTAAGGCCGACTCAGGCTGCGAGCAATTCGCACCCAGTCAGCTTGTGCCGTGCTCTACCCGTCGGCATGAAGAAAGGCTTTCAGTCGGAGGATGGCCTTTGTGTGAATCTGGCATACACGAGACTCCGTGACTTTTAAGAGCTCCCCGATTTCCTTCATTGTCAGTTCTTCATAATAGTAGAGAGTCAGAACCAGCCGTTCTTTTTCTGGCAGTCCTTGGATGGCTTCGCCGATCGCTTCGCGCTCTCGCTCGTTCACTAGGGTGGACAACGGGTCCGGGTGATGCGTATCGGCGAGCATCTTGACGACTTTGTGCCCATCCGGCTCTTGAAGTCCCAAGTCGTCGATACTGATCATCACGGCTCCACGGGCCCGCGAGATAAAATCGTCGAGTTCATCCAGGGGCATCTTGAGCTCGGACGCCACTTCTTCATCCAATGGAGGACGTCCCAGTCGATTCAGGAGCACAATATGCGTCTTTTGCAGCAAACCGATTCGTTCATGCACGGAACGTGGAATCCAATCCATCGAGCGAATTTCGTCCAACATGGCGCCACGAATCCGGAACTCTGCATAGGTCTTGAATTTCGCTTCTCGATTAGGATCGTATTTCTCCATCGCATCCATGAGGCCGATGGTCCCTACGGAGATCAGATCCTCGGCATCCAGGTACGCGGGTAATCGAAAGGCCAGGCGATGGGCCATTGCCCGAATCACATGGGCAAACTCTTTGATCAGTTGTTCACGATGAGCATCGCCGCTGGGAATCGCTTGATGGACACGATGAACTGCCGTTTTACTCATAATAAATATGCCTTTGACTCCATCACATGACTGCGGTGGTATGAAGTAAGCGTTGCCACAAAAGCTGCACAGCACTTTTAGGAAAATTCGGCTTCGGCCACTGCAAAACTTGCCCAGCGAGCCGCGTCAGTGCCTGGGCCGCCGGCGAGACCGGAAAGAGCTCCAACAGCGCCTTTTGCCGCATCACTGCCAACGGAACATAATCATCCTGGGGGATATAGCCGACATACTCGAGCACAACATGCAGGAAACGATCCGCAGCGGTGTCGAGTTTTCTGAATACTTCTGCCGCTTCTCGCGGGCTCTTTGCCATGTTGACCAACACTTTGAAGCGACGTTCCCGATATTGTCGGGTCAACACCTTGATCAGTGCATAGGCATCTGTGAGGGACGTGGGTTCGGGAGACACGACGATAATGGTGTCCTGAGCCGCCGACGCAAAGAAGGTGACATTCGGTGAAATTCCGGCCCCGGTATCGATCAGCAGCACATCGACGTCCCGCGAGAGCGCTTCCAGTTGTTCCAGGAGCAACATTTGCTGCGATTCACTCAACGAGGTCAGCTGTGGAACGCCTGAGCTGGCAGGCAAGACCCGGATTCCTCCCGGACCATCGACAATGACGTCATCCAAAGAATGGGTTCCCGCCAGCACATGCTCGATCGTATGCTCAGGAACCAAACCCAGCAGCACATCCAGATTGCCCAGCCCGAGATCGGCGTCCAAAACCAGGACACGCTTCCCTGCTTGACTCAATCCCATCGCCATATTGGCCACGATATTGGTTTTGCCAACGCCGCCTTTACCGCTGGCCACGGCGATGACATGGGGCAGCGACGAGGCTCGCTCCGACAGCTCCCCTGCCATAGGTGTAAACGATCCACTCTGCATTGTCTTTCCTCCTACCGCGTGACAGTGTTCATGGTGACTGCGTGTGAGCTGAGTGACGGTGACCGATCCGCCGACGCGTGAGCATCCAATGACGATCGGAAGGGAACGGTGTAGCGACGGCCGATGAGAAGCTCGGCCAGCCGTTGCGCGGTGGCGACTTCAAGGTCCTCTGGAACCCGCTGACCGGCGCTCCAATAGGACAGAGGGATTCCTGATTGGTGACTCAATTCGTACAGCGCCCCGAAAGAATCCGTTTCATCGAGCTTGCTGAACAGCAGCCGCAAGAGCGGAAGCGCATGAATCTGCGCGACCTGACGCTGCAAATCCTGCTCGCGTGTCGAGGCCGAGACCACGACATGCGTTTGCACCTCCGGTTCCGCTTTGAGGAGCTGATGGAGGCTATGCACCAAGGCAAGATCCTTTTCTCCAAAACCAGCCGTATCGATCAGAATCAGATCCGCATCGGCATGCTTCCGGACATAGGCCGCAGCCTGTTTGGCCGACAGAGCCGATTCGCACGGGATGCCGAGCACGTCGGCATACATCCGAAGTTGTTCGACTGAAGCCAATCGATAGGTATCCAGCGAGACAATGGCGACGGACTTCTTCTCTTCCAATTGATAGTGTGCCGCGAGCTTGGTAATGGCCGCCGTCTTTCCGGCTCCGTTTGTCCCGATCATCATGGCGATCGTCCGATCTCCTGCACCGGAGAGCAGTGATCCGCTCACGCGAATGTCTTGCGCCAGACATTTTGCCAACGCATTCTGGAAGTCGTGCGGTTCCGACGAACTACGACGAGCCAGCTCCACGCCCAACGACCGTCCAATTCTGTCTGCGCTCGACGGGCGCAGCCCTTGTGCGACGAGATTGCGGCACAACGAAGCGATGGCCGGCTCAGCATGATGGCTTAAGGATTGTGAGGCCGCCGGCAATGACGCGCCGATCTCCCGGCTTAACTCGCGCAATTCTTTGCGCAGATCTTGTAAACGACTCTGTTTAATATCCGGTGACCGCGGCGTTGACGGGCGCGCCTGCCGAGGGGCCGGCGAAGACACCGTAGGCTGCTTCATTCCATCAGATGGAGGGATCGGCTTGGCTAACATTCCCTGCAAGGTGTCACGAAATACGTCCGGTCCAACAGGCTGCGTCCAGGTGCTTGCAGAGGATACCGCCTGTGGAGCTTTTCGCAGCTCGCTCGAGGCTGCCGTGTCCCGTGACGGCTTGATCGGCGGCAACGGATCATATTCGGCCGCCGCCATGACTTCCAACACCGGCTTATTGAAGTAACTCATCAGCCGTCCACCTTGATGCACTTCCTTGGACGAGAGGATGACGGCATCAGGACCCAACTCTTCTTTGATCGCTCGAATCGCATCCTGCATGGTCAAGGCATGAAATGTTTTGACTTTCATTATTCACCTCACGACGGTTGCGGAAGTTCTGAGTCCAGCCGGATGGTATCGAGTGACTGCAATCTCACCATGGCATCGATTTCATTCAGGCCGACCACCGGCACAGAGTGCAAGAGCCGGTCCGTCAACCGGCGCAGGTGTCGGCGCACGGCCGGGGAGCAGAGCAGAATCGGCTGCTGGCCTCGCGCAGCCACACGTTCCGCTGATTGCTTGAGCGCCGTCAGGAGTTTGTGCGACAGGGCAGGGTCCAGATTGAGCATGGCCCCCTGCGGCAATATTGACGCCTGCTCGGCGAGTGTGCGATCGAGGCGCGGATCCAGCGTAATGACTGGAAGAGAACCATCCGGTGCCTGGTACTGCTTGGTAATGGTCCGGGCCAGTGATTGACGAGCCATTTCCGTCAAAAGTTCGGCATCCTTGGTCGTCATGGCATGATCGGCGATGGCTTCCAAGATAGAGCGAATATCCCGGATAGGAATGCCCTCCTTGAGGAGATTGCCGAGAATTCTGACAACCGTACCGAGCGAGACCATGGTCGGAATGAGTTCTTCCACCAGTTTGGGGTGTGTCTTGCCAACTTCGTCGAGCAAGGCTTGGGCTTCCTGCCGGCCCAACAATTCGTGGCCATGACGTTTGATGATTTCGGAGAGATGCGTGGTAATGGCCGAGCTGGCATCGACGACGGTATAGCCGGCCATCTGCGCCTGCTCACGTTGATCCTCTGCGACCCACAATGCAGGCAATCCGAATGCGGGTTCCTTCGTAGGAATGCCCTGCACCATCCCGCGTTGCGCTGTGCCGGGATCGATCGCCAGCACATGGCCCGGCAGGACTTCGGCCTTGGCGATCTCGACCCCCTTCAGCATGATCGCGTATTCATTCGGACGCAGTTGCAAATTGTCCCGGATATGAATGGGGGGGACGACAAAACCCATGGATTCGGCAAACTGTCTCCGCAAGCCCTTGATGCGATCCAGAAGCGCATTCCCCTGTGTGCCTTCAACGAGATTGATCAGCCCATAGCCCACTTGCACTTCCATCAGATCGAGCGGGGCGATGTGGGCGACCGGTTCGTCAACTTTGGCGGTCACCGGCGGAGGAGCCAGAGTCTGGGGCGCCTGTTCCCGCTGATAGAGATGATAGGCAATCCAGCACACACCGGCTCCGAGCACCAGGAAGGCCAGATGCGGCAAGCCCGGCACCAAGCCGAGTGCCAGCAAGATTCCGCCTGCCGTCCCCACCGCTCTGTGAGAATTCAAAAGTTGGCGAGTCATCTCCCCGCCAAGATCGTTTTCTGACGCGGCTCGCGTCACAATCATACCGGTGGCGGTCGAGACGATCAGAGCTGGAATTTGGGCGACCAGGCCTTCACCGACCGTCAACAGCGTGTAGGTTTGCGCCGCCAGGCCGGGGCTCATGCCCTGCTGCAGAATGCCGATGGTCAGTCCACCGACGATATTCACCACCACGATAATGACCGCCGCAACCGCATCGCCTCGAACAAACTTGCTGGCACCGTCCATGGCGCCATAAAAGTCCGCCTCTTCCGCGATATCCTTCCGCCGCCGGCGGGCTTCATCTTCCTTAATGAGACCGGCATTCAGGTCGGCATCGATCGCCATCTGCTTACCCGGCATCGCATCCAATGTGAAGCGGGCAGCGACTTCAGCCACGCGGCCGGCGCCCTTGGTGACGACGACGAAATTGATGATCACCAGGATCGCAAACACCACGAGACCCACGGTGTAATTCCCGCCGACGACAAAGGTCCCGAACGTGCGGATGACTTCCCCTGCCGCCGCCGCCCCTTCATTCCCGTGCAACAGAATCAGGCGAGTCGACGCGATATTCAGAGACAACCGGAGGAGCGTGACCATCAGGAGAATCGATGGAAATACCGAGAAGTCCATCGGCCGGCGGACTTGCAGTCCTACCAGCAAAATAATGATGGAAATCGTGATATCGAAACTGAGCAAGAGGTCCAATAGAAATCGCGGGAGCGGCAGCAACATGACCATGAGCACGCCGACCACACCCACGGACATGACAATGTCCGGATGCTTCAGCAGTGGAGGATGTTCAATTGGAGTAACAGTTGTCGTGGATGCCATGTGATACAGCCCTTCTTATAACTGTCCGGGGTTGACGCCCCTGGCCCGGTACACAAACGCCAGGATTTCAGCAACGGCGCGATAGAGGTTCGACGGAATTTCCTTCCCGATATCGACCAGCCGGTAGAGCGTTCTGGCGACCAGCTTATTTTCGACCACCGCTACCCCATGATGACGAGCCAGCTCGCGAATACGTTCCGCGACAAAACCGGCGCCCTTGGCCACCACGAACGGAGCGGCCTTCTGGGTGGCGTCATATTTCAGCGCAACCGCCAGGTGCGTGGGGTTGGTGACCACGACATCGGCGGTCTTCACCGCCGCCATCATGCGTTTCTTGGCAAGATCGCGTTGCGCGGAGCGGATACGGCCACGGACTAACGGGTCGCCCTCCGATGCCTTGTGTTCTTCCTTCACTTCTTCTTTGGTCATGCGCAGATCGCGGGACCACTCAAAGCGCTGATACATGTAGTCCACGGCCGCCAGGACCGCCAACGCCCCCACGACGCCCATCGCCACTTTCAATGTGAGATGTCCGGCCATTTCGATCGAAGCCGGCAGATCGTAGTCCATCAGTCCCGGTACCATGAGCAGATCGTGACGCGCGGTAAAGAGTCCGACGCTCATGATGATCACAATCTTCACGAGGCCCTTGAGAAGCTCCATCACAGATCTGGTGGAGAACAGTTGTCCCAAGCCCTTGATCGGATTGAGCTTGCTGAAGTTGGGCTGCAGCGCGTTCGGCCTCCACAGAAATCCTGTTTGTGCCAGCGAAGAGCCGGTCCCCATGAACAGGATGACGCCGAGGATCGGAAGAATCAGGACCATCGTCGTCACACTGATCTGCACGATAATCGTATGGATATGTTCCACCGTCAGGGCTTTCCAGAAAGTCTCGTCGAACGACAATGACAGCCCGCGCCGAGTGACATCGGTCAACTGCCGCAGTCCGATCGGCACTCCGATGGCCAGAAATCCGACCCCGCCAAGAAGGACCGCCGCGGTGCTGACATCGCGGCTGATCGCGACCTGTCCATCGCGTCGTGCCTCCGCCTTACGCTTTTCAGTCGCTTCTTCTGTCCGACTGCTCTTATCTGAATCAGCCACGTCCGAGGCTCCTGAGTAACGCTTCAATCGTGAGTTGGAGCTGTTCGAACTCCGACCCGATCAAGGCTACGGTAAACGGCATTCCGAGACTGAGGACGAGCAACCCGCCGGCAATCGTAATGGGAAAACTTAAGACAAAGACCTGGACTTGCGGAACGGCGCGTCCGAGCAAGGCCATGAGGACATTGATGAGCAAAATGGTAATCAGCACCGGCGCGGACAATTTCAGGCCGATCGTAAACATCCGCTGTGACAGCAGGAGAATCTCTTCTCCCAGGTGCGCGGACAGATGGGCGCCGAACGCGGGGATCGCTTCATAACTGTGAATGATGGTCGCCATGGCAAACAGATGCGCATTCAGCGAGAGGAAGATCAACGAAGCCAGCATGGTAAAGAACTGGGCGACCATCGGGGTTTGTTGTGAGGTCGTCGGATCGAACAGATGGACCGCACCGAACCCCATTTGAATACCCAACAACTCACCGGCGACTTCCAACGCGCCAAACAGCAAGCGAACCGCCAACCCGATCGTGACACCGATCGTCATCTCGCTGAGCATGCCGCCGACCAAGATCATGGGATCCAGCGACACGGTGGGCATCGGAATCGACGGAGCCAGCATCAGGCTCAACGCCAACACTAAACCGAGCTTGACCTTGATGGGGATCGTCCGTCCGCTGAAGACCGGCAGCGCAGCCAGCAGGCCCCCGATGCGGGACACCAGGACGAGAAAGGCCTGGAATTGCGGGAGAAGAATGTGAATGTTCTGCGTCAGTCCCATGCGGTCCTAGCGAATGTAGTCGGGAATATTGGTCAGGAGATTGGTCATGAAGCTGGTCATGACGCCCAACATCCAGGGCAAAAACACGAGAATGGCGCCGAAGAGGGTTAAGACCTTGGGCACAAAGCTTAGGGTCGGCTCATTCAATTGTGTCATCGCTTGAAATGCACTCACGGCCAAGCCGACCAGCAGGCTCAACCCTAAAATGGGTGCGGAAACCATGATGGTCGTTTCCAACGCTTGCCGTCCGAGTTCAGTGACCATTTCCGGTGTCATAGAATTACTGAAAGCTCCTCACCATTGATCCGACGACGAGATACCATCCGTCGGCCAGCACAAATAAAATAAGCTTGAACGGCAATGAAATGACGGCCGGGGGCAACAGCATCATGCCCATCGACATCAGAATGCTGGCTACCACCATGTCGACAATCAAGAATGGAATGTAGATCAAGAAGCCGATCTGAAAGGAGATGCGGAGCTCGCTCAGAATAAAGGCCGGGATCACCACATGGGTCGGCACATCGGCGATCTTGTCCGGTTTAGGAATCTTACTCAGCGTGATAAAGAGTTCCAGGTCCTTGTCCCGGAGCTGGCGCAACATGAAGCCTCTGACCGGTTCGATGCCCTTCTTCCAGGCATCTTCATAGGACAGCTGTTCGGCCAAGAGCGGTTGCAGCGCCTCGCCGTAGACCTGTTGTCCGACGGGAGCCATGATGAACATCGTGAGAAATAAGGCGAGCGCCAGCAGGACTTGATTCGGTGGCACCGATTGCGTCCCGAGTGCTTGGCGGAGGAACGAGAGGACGATCACAATCCGTGTAAACGACGTGACCATGATAAAGAGCGCCGGCGCCAGCGAGAGGACCGTCAATAAGATCAGAATCTGGATGACGACGGCCGTTTGCTTGGGTGAATCCGATCCCAGATCGATACTGACCGACGGCCCGGCAGCCCACATCGGCTCCGGTATCGCCAGGCCCAGGCCAATGAGGAGCACGGCTCCTATCAGAGCGAGCCTGGTCCACGGTGCGGCTAGGCGCTTCACGCTATGCATGCGGTCCGCCTTGCTTCCCCTGCCCGAAGGCTTTGGTCACATCCTGCCACCATTCAGCCGACAGCAGGTTGTGAGAGGAGATCCCGCAGGGAGCACCGGACTGACCGGAGGATGAGATGAGGGTCGCCAGACTTTCTGTGGCCTCGATACGACCGAGAGGAATGAGCGTGTCTGCCGCCAGACCGACGGCAAAGTATTGACCGGCAACGGCGACAAGGGCGATAGATTGTCTTGGAGCCAGATAGCTATTCGCCACGACCTGGATGAGAGGTGTGCCGCCGGATATGCCGATACGTTGCGATAACACGCGCCGGGCAACCCAGGCGGCGGCTCCCATCAAAAGCAGGACTGCCCCCAGTGCCAGGAGTGTTCGGCCCATGCTGTCCCACACGTCAACCACGGTATCGCTCCCCTGTTGCTTAGGCTAGTTGCTTGACACGTTCCGCAGCGCTCACCACATCGGTGAGCCTGATCCCGAACTTTTCATTCACGACCACCACTTCGCCCTTGGCCACTAGCTTATTGTTCACCATGACTTCCATCGGCTCACCGGCCAATTTATCGAGCTCGATGACCGAGCCTTGCGCGAGCTGCAAGAGGTCTCGAATGGCCATTTTCGTCGAGCCGACGTAGATGGATACCTTCATCGGAATATCGAGAATGAAATCGATGTTCTTCGTCTGTTCCGCCACCGCGGTATTCGTCACCGGTGGAAACGAGGCCGGCGTCGCGGCGATAGGCTCATGAGTCGTGGTGTCGGCAGCTTGATTGGCATCGTCGTCAGCCATACGGTCGTCTCCCCTACCTACGAGTTAAGTCAGCACCTTCGTGATACGACAGGCGTGATTCCCCTTAAATACCCCGGGGCTTCCCTGAAATTTGAGATAATCCTCGACATAACATTCCAGTGGATCGCCGGGGCGCTGATCCAACATCACCACATCGCCAGGCGAAAAATTCAGCACGTCCTGGACGGTGACGGTGGTGGAGCCGAGCTTCACGGCGATCGGCAATTCGCACTCATGGATCAAGTCGCGGAATTTGCTGTTCCAGGATCCATCCTGTTCCAATTGATCCGAAACGAGCCCTGAGTAGAGTTTTTCCTTAATAGGCTCGAGCATCGAGTAGGGATACACCACAAATAAATCCCTGGTGGTCTCCCCGATGATGACTTGCAACGTCACCACAATCACGACCTCTGAGGCCGTCACAACCATGGCAAATTGGGGATTACTCTCGGAGCGGACATAGTCCACTTTCACCGGCATAATCGCTTGCCAGGCCTTTTCCAGATCCGCCAGTGCCAGCATGAGCAGCTTCTTGATCATCCGTACTTGGACGGCCGTAAAGTCTCGTCCTTCGGGCTTCACATGGGTTTGTCCCTTGCCCCCGAAAAAGTAATCGACCAGGAGATAGACGAGAAACGCGTCCATCACGAAGAGCCCGCTGCCTCGCAGGGGGGCCATGTGAAAAACATTGAGGGAGGACGGCATCGGAATCTTTTTCAGAAATTCGCCGAATTTGATGACCTGTGTTCCGACCACTACAAATTCAATCGCTTCCCGTAGCACACCGGTCCAGGCCACGGCCTGGCGCCGCACAAACCGATCGTTGATCATCTCCAGGGTCGGCATGCGCCCCCGGATAATCCGTTCCTGATTGAGGAGATCGTACCCCTTCACCCCGGTCGTCGATTCAGCCGCGGCTTCCGCCGCCGGCGCCGTTTCGACCTCACCGGAGACCACGCCGTTCAACAGCGCATCGATCTCATCCTGTGAAAGAATCTTTTCCATAGGCTTCGGACTACTGAACGACGAAATCCGTAAAATATGCGGTCTTCACCCCCGGCTTGGGCAACAGGCCGTTGATCCGCTGAGTAATCTCGTCCCGGAGTTGGAATTTCCCCTGCGGGCTCCGAATCGAGGCGGAGTCTTTACTGGAGAGCAACACCAGGATGGTGTCACGGAGTTGAGGCATGCGCGTGGAAAGATTCGCCGAAACCCCTTCATTTTCCACCTCTAACTTGATGGTCATCTTGAGGTACCGAATGTCCGGCGCGTCGGCGAGATTCACAATGAACGGGTCCAGATCGAACACCACGCCGGCGGCTGCCTTTCCCGCAGATTCGCCATGCCCCTCCGATTTCGCTGAGGCTTCCACCTTATGCTCGCTCTCTGCCTCTCCTCCTCCGCTACTGTGGCCGCCCATGAATTTCACGATGACAAAAGCGCCACCGAGTCCGGCCACGAGCGCCGCGGCGACTACGATAATAAGAAGCTTAATAGGAAGCGCCGGAGCCGGTGCCGCGGTCTTGCCTGCTTCTGGGGTTGCTGCTGCTTCGTCTGACATGGAGACCTCCTCAATTCACACGCACAATTGCCGTCACCGGGGTTTGTGCAATGGATATGCCATCTGAGATTGCGTTGGCTGTCATTGAGTTGGCAGAGAACTACACGCCAAATGCACGTGATGACGGGGCCAATTGTGAGAAATAAACAGAAGACCGCCGGAGGAGAGCCGGTCCCTTGACGCTGTCAGAAATCTGACGGTGAGGCTACTAGAGAGAGACGTCGTTCTACCGGCGGATCGAGCACGGAAAGAGAGGAAGGGAAGCCGGGGTGAGTCCTTGTAGGAACTCACCCCGGCAGATGTGTGTTATTTACCGTTTCAGATTCACCAGCTCTTGAAGAATTTCGTCCGACGTCGTGATCACGCGAGAGTTGGCTTGGAACCCTCGTTGCGCGGCAATCATGTCGATGAAGCTTTGACCGAGATCGACGTTCGAGAGCTCCAGTGAATTGGAGAGCACTCGACCGAGGCCTGCACTATCCGGAGAGCCTGTGACCGGTTGGCCGGAGTTTCCTGATTCGGCGAACGTATTTTTTCCGGTCCGGGTCAAGCCGATCGGATCCGGGAACCTCGCCAGGACCACCTGGGCCAAGGCGCGCAGTTGCCCATTGGAGAACCGGCCGCTGATGGTGCCATTCGTATCGACGCTGAAGGCCTGGAGAGAACCGGCGGCATAACCGTCTTGGGTCTGCTGGACCAGCGCGGATGTGGAGCCGAATTGCGTCGACCCGGTCAGCCCGTTCCCGCCGTCCGTAATCACACTATCGCCGAAATTAAACTCAATGAGCTGGTCTTGCGTGGCTCCGACAAAGTCGATCTGCAGTTCTCCCGCCGTCGTACCCACTGTCCCCGCCGCCGTATTCGTATCGAAGCGAACTACCGGCCCTTCGCGCTGCAGCGTCCCATCCGTCCCGAATGTGAGGGTGCCGGCGCCGACTCGCACAATTCCAAGCGTCGTATCGATATTGCTCGAATGATAGTTGGCCGTATTCACGTCGGCGGTGCTCGACACGACGTTATAGTTCCAAGTATTCGATCCAACCTTCGTGAAATAGGTCGTCAACAGGTGATCGTTCCCCAGTGAGTCATAGACGGTCAGCGATGTTGTAAAGTTCGACGTGCCGACCGGATCGGTGACATCGAAATCTGTGCCGGTGGTCGAGGTGCCGGCCAGCATGTTCAGCGTTGAGGCCAGGGTATTGGCACCGCTGGCGGCGACCACCACAGCACCGTCATTGGTCGCGGCATCGTTCGTCGTGCCGGAGATTCCCGATCGCATGGTGAAGATGTTGCTGGCCCCCACCGTCGCTTCGAAACCATCATAAGCCGACTGTAAGTATGGGTTGGCAGCAGTCAAACTACGGACCGCGCTTTGGATCGCGCTGGCGAGCGCTGATCCGGTCAGGCCGTTCGCAACGGTCACGGTCTGGGCTCCATCCCCATTCAGATTGATGGTAAAGGCGTTGTTACCGGCCGCCGAGGTCGTGACCGAAGCGGCAGATCCGATCACATTGCCGCGGACGCCGGTCGTCGCCGTGCTGGAGTTCAGGTTGGCGGCCAATAGCGCGGTCGTGGTGGGATTCGGTGCCGCGGTGGTTGTCGGCAAGGCGATGTCACCGATATTACCGGTGATGGTGCCGGTCGTGTCGGCGAGGAATCCCTGCAGCTTGAACCCGGTTGGGTCGACCACGACGCTGTCTTTGTTCAAGCGAAAGAGGCCGTTACGTCCATAGAACGTCCCGTTCTGCGCGTCCTTCATGACAAAGAACCCGTTGCCGTCGATCGCCAGATCGAGCACATTCGAGGAGGTTGCCAGCGATCCCTGGGTGAAATCTCCCTGCACTGAGGTGAGGGCCACGCCGATTCCGGTCTGGACTGAGCCTGATCCGCCTGAGATCGAAGAACTGATCAAGTCGGCAAAGGTGGCGCGACTCCCCTTGAACCCGACCGTGCTGAGATTGGCGATGTTGTTACCGATGACCGACAACGCCGTGCCGTTGGCATTGAGCCCGCTCACACCGGCAAATAAGGACGACAGAATACCCATGGATCAGACCCTCCTTTGTAGCAAATGCGCTCTCGTTTAATTTATCGCAGTTCAATAATGTCTTTGCGGTCGATTACAAAGTCCCCGGCGGCGAGTTGCGGGGTTCCATCCACCATCCGCACGCCGGAAATCTTTAAGACGGAACTCGGGGCGGCGACGACGGCTCCACCCTTCGCGTCCTTTGCCAGGACTTGGTACTGATAGGTTCCATTCGGCATTAGTTGACCGTTCTGATTGCGTCCGTCCCACTGCACTTCCTGCTTCCCGGCACTCTGTGTGCCCAAGTCCAGTATGCGAATGGCCTTCCCCTGCTTGTCCTGAATAGTGACCCGGACGGTGGTGGCTTCACGCTCCAGCGCATACGTGAGTTTTGCCGGTCCGTCCTTCAGATCGATGAGCGAGCCTTCGACTTGTACGTTTCGCCCTATCATCGGCAGCAAGGTGTACTGCATCGAATCCGTTTGCTGGGCGATACTCTTTTCCAACAACTGGACTTGCTTGGTGCTCTGGTCCAACTGGCTGAATTGGGCCAGCTCGGCAACAAATGCGGTGTTATCCATCGGCTTCAATGGATCTTGATTCTTGAGCTGCGTGACCAGGAGCTTCAGGAAATCGTTCTGGCCCATTTGCTGGTTGCCGCTCAACGCTCCGGAGATCCCGCCGCTTGCCGGAGTCGTTACGCCAGGGGTCGTTTGTGATGTTGCTGGGCTAATCGTTGCCATAATCCAACTCCTTATCCCTATGCTACGAGATTCAACATGCCGCGACGCGGCGTGGTGTCACGCATCACTTCTTCACGCCCCTGTCCGGAGTTCTGACTTTCTCCCTGCGGCGTATGGCCCTGTGACTGTCCCTGGGACGCCGGCTGTTGGAAGGACCGTCCGGCGCTCTGGCGATCAATGTCGACCTGGAATCGTCCCAGATCCAATCCTGATGCATTCAATGCGGATTGCAATCGGTCTTGTCCATTCACCAGATACTGTCCTAACTCGTTCCGCTCGGATGAAAAATGCGTGTGTACGGTATCTTGATTGACCGCGACACGAATATTCACCCGCCCCAAATCGGCCTGAGAAAGCTCAAGCACCATCGACTTGGTCTGATTCGCAGAAGTTCCGGGCATCCAATCGGTCGGCTGAACAGGAAGAGCCGAAGCAGCCGGTTGAGCGTCAGCAGGAAGCTTGCCTGAAGGCGCAGAAGAAAACGCGCGGTGATCCATACCATTGGTCAACAGCGTGGAATTCGACGGTGCGGCAGGCGCGGAGACATCTGACAGGGCGGACTGCGCCAGGACCTGATCTCCGGATGGGCGCTCGCGATGGTTGTGACCGGACCAGTCCATCCCGCGTTCGGTCTCCTGGTTCGTGGGTTCTTGCCACGCGATCGGGGCAACGGACGGCTGGCGAGGCGCCACGTCTTCCTTCTGACTAGGGGCCTCTTGTGCCGGAACCGGGCGCTGCATGACAACCGGCCGATTGTCTTCCGGCCGCTGAACCTGCTCGGCTGTCAGTGCTGTAACGGCCGTGAGTTCTTCCCGTACGGCAGACCGCTGATCGTTCGGCAGGACCATCGACTCATTCTTCGCTTCAACTGCCGCTGAGGCAGGCGGCTCTTCCTTACCCGTGAGCGGGAAGGTTGGTTTCTCCTGCCGAAGATTGCGAAGCTCGTCGGGAGTCGGCTGGGCCTGACTCCTCAGCGTTGTATCTTGGTCGGGCGATGCAATCTGCTGTGCCGAGGTATCGACAGCAGAGGGAATGACTGCATCTGATTGAACGGCTGCCGTGGCATCTGCGGGCCTGGCCGTCATCTCTGCATTATCGATCTGTGGAAATGTGGAGGAGTCCGCCGCCGTGACCGGCAACGATGTCCCGTCCTCCATGACAGAAGGCATCACGGACTCCATTGCGGTGTTCGTCTGTTCACCCGATGACGTTGGCGTCAGGGCTTGAGCATCCGTTTTGACAATAGGCTGGGCGATCAGCGCGAGTAAGACGCTTTGCGTCGTCACATCGGGCGACGGCGCCGCGGCTCCGGTATCGGGCTCGTCCTGAGCCGGATCCGCCGCTCTGTCGTTCACCTGTCCATCCCTCGCCGTGCCGGAAACGGTTGGAGCCGTTGTTGTGGCTGCGGACTCGTCCGAGGACATCGAGGCATCGTGCTCATCACCCTCTGTCTGGCTACGCCCCATCTCGTGACGCGGTTCCTTTGCCTTACGAACCTCGTGCAATTCAGACGAAAATGATTTGCCGGACCCGGCCGATTCTCGTTTCCCTCCCCCTTGCCCCGGGCGCGATGGGCTCTGTGTGCTTGTAGTGCTGGAGGGGCCGGCAGATGCGAAATGAGATAGTTGAGCGTCTATCATGGCCTCAGGCTTCCCAATGATTGTCCAATGACATGCACCGGCATAATTCAAGCCTTGTGCCAGGTCGCTCAACTGAAAACTCTGCGCCAATCGATGAAAATGAAGGAGGCGTCACCGGCTGGTTTGAAGAAGGAGGAAAGAAGTTCCTATGCCGTAGGCAAGATGCATCTACCTGTACAGCAGACGCGCTTAGGGGGCTGTCACGAGCAACTGTTCGGTGAGTTTGGCGGCCCGCTCGACACGGACTTGAGCGAGAATTGCTCCGGCAGTCTTGGGCTTGACGATGCGAAGGATTTCGATCGCTTTGTGCTCAGGCATCTTTTCGAGTCTGGCCGCCGCTTCTTCGGACGGCATGGATTCATACATCTTTGCGAGCTGCGCCTGGCTCTGATTCTTCTGATCCTGTGCATGCTTGGAGTACATGGCTTTCCGATCAGCGATAAACTGGTCCTGCTGGACTTTCTGTTCCGTCGTTTGTTTCTGATGCAGCCGTCGAGACTCCTCAAGCTTCTTCTGCATGGCTTCATTTCTGGTGAGAAGCCCTTCCAGTTCCGTCTTGAGAGCGAGGAGACGCTCTTCTTCTTGCCGAACGGCCGTTTCACGGCGATCGAGATCCTTCTTACGCTGATCTAACATCTCAATGACTTCTCGTGGCGTGTCTATTGCCGGTCCTTGCGTGGCAGGTGGACTGGTTGGGTCAACCGCTGTTTCACTCCCCCCGGCAGATCCGGGCGAGGTTGACGGCGCTGCCGCAACTGCCGGCTTGGTTGGCTTCGGCTGCGGTTCAGATGAGGCCTGGCCCAGCTGCACCATCACCCACAGCAGAAAGACCGATCCGGTGACGCCTCCGGCCAACGTCCAGAGATGGGAGCGCCGCGCCGATCGTGTCAATGAAGGTTGAGGCCTCCCGGCATGCCGTAGTGTAATGCGATCGGAGACGTGAGGAGTGTGTCTAGTCTTCATGACAACGCATCCCCCTGGCCGGCGAATCGATGATGGGCAGACTCATCCGTCGCCATTTGCTCGCGGTGGCGTATTTCCGCCAGTGCCGCCTCCCGATACCGCGCGATCAGTCGATCCAATGTGCGGCGATCCTGGCTCGCGGCCACCAGCTTGGCTCGTGACTCATCCCATTGCAGTTGCCAATGCGCCATGGTTCGGCGGGCCTGCTCCGTTGCGGATGCCTGCGCTTCAAAGTGCGATTGCCACTGCAGCAACTGCTCAATCGTCAATCCTTGGCGGGTCTCTTCACGGTACCGTTCCTCCTGCTGCCGCTGATCGTCCGCCAGGCGCGCAATGGATTGTTCCGCCTGAAGTAGTTGTTGGGTGACCTCAGCGAGCTCCATCTTGAGCTGCTCCTCGACCTGAATGCGATAATGCTGCAGTGACTGTACGCTCATGTCTGTTGTGCCAAGGTCAGAAGGTCCTGTCGCGACGAGGCAAAGTCAGCGGGCTGTTCAACCGCCTGACGGAGAAATCCATTGATGGCGTCTTGTCCGCGCACCGCCCGATCCAGTGCGGCATTCATCCCCTGCTTATAGGCGCCGAGGAGAATGAGGTCTTCAGATTGACGATACCGCGCCAGCAATTCGATCGTTTGGCGTGCCGCAGCTTCATGCTCACGCGTGACAATATCGCGCATGACCCGGCTGGTACTTTGGAGCAGATCGATCGCCGGGAAGTGGTTTTGCGCCGCGAGGGCGCGCGAGAGGACGATATGTCCATCCAGAATAGAGCGCACCGTATCGGCAATCGGGTCGGACAGATCATCGCCGTCCACGAGCACCGTATACAACCCTGTAATCGTGCCGACCCCGGGTCCGGTTCCCACCCGTTCTAACAGCTTGGGCAGCATGGCAAATACCGATGGCGTATAGCCTTTTGTCGTAGGGGGTTCGCCGATCGCCAACCCCACTTCCCGTTGGCTATAGGCTAACCGGGTCAAAGAGTCCATCATCAATAAGACCTGACGCCCCTGGTCGCGAAAGTATTCGGCAATGCAGGTTGCCACCAGCGACGCGCGCAACCGGACCATCGGCGGTTGATCTGATGTGGCCACAATGACGACCGACCGCTTCAGTGCCTCCGGCCCCAGATCGCGTTCAAGAAACTCATTGACCTCACGCCCGCGTTCGCCGATCAGAGCAATGACGTTGACGTCCGCTTGGGTATAGCGGCTGATCATTCCGAGCAAAACACTTTTGCCGACGCCCGATCCGGCGAAGATCCCGACTTTCTGTCCGCGCCCGCAGGTCAAGAAGCCGTTGATCGCCCGCACACCAAGATCCAATGGAGTCGTGATGCGGTTCCGCGATAGTGGATTCGGGGGACTTGTCCGAAGCGGATAGTGCGCCTGTGCGGTGAGGGGCCCCTTGCCATCCAAGGGTTCTCCCAACCCATTCAAGACCCGTCCGAGCAGAGCGGGACCGACCGCGAGGCCGGCCGCTTGACCGGTCATCGCGATGCGACTCGAAGGGCCGATCCCTTGCATTTCTCCGAGCGGCATCAGTAAGACACGATCGCCACGAAATCCCACCACTTCTGCAGGAATGACCCCTTTGCCGTCTTCTCTTGTGATGTGACAGATATCGCCGACCGTCGAGCGAGCGCCGGTGCCTTCAATGACCAGACCGACGGCTTGAGCCACACGCCCGGTAATGTCCAATGGTTCGATCTGTTCAAGGAGATCACTGAGCGACATGTGTTCCTCTTGCGCGAAGCGCTTCGCCCAGTCGAGTCAGTTGTGTATCGAGTGACGCGTCGACCACCCGGCTGGCCGTCTGCACGACACATCCCCCTCGGGACAGCGTAATATCCGGCTCAATATGGAGCGAGAGCGTGAGATCACCGACCTGGCTCAATTCGCCCCGTAGCGCTTCGAGCGTTCCGGCGTCGGCCGGATGCACCGTAATCGTCACTCGGCCGGACTCTTTCAACGCCGCCAGCGCCGTTTTGGCTTGCGTGACCACTTGTTCTTTGACCTGGTCGGCCCGATCGTGCAGCACTTTGGTGGCAATCTGAAAAGCCAGACTCACCACTTCTTCTTCCACGGTCTGATGCAGGGCCAGCCAGGCTTGATCGAACTTCCTCACGGCATTCGAGAGCACGGTACGTTCATGGCGCCGCCGCTCTTCGTCTCGGGCGCACGCGCGTCGCTCGCCTTCGGCAATCCCGCGTTCATATTCCGTCAGTCCGTCTTGCCCGCGCGTCACCCCGTCTTCGCCGAATGTTTGCAGAACCATACTTTGTACGCGCAAGCCGCCGGCTCGCACGACCGCATGTTTCAATACCGTATTTTCCGCACGTAACGCGTGCAGCTCGAGCAACCGTCTGGCGGTCATCAGTACGACATCGTTCTGAATCGGCTTCATAAAGAATTCGGCCGCGCCGGCCTTCATCGCCCTGACGGCCAGCTCGACGCTCGGCGATCCGGTCATCACAACGCTGATCACACGCTGGTCGCAGGCCTGGACCTGCTCCAATAGCTGAATCCCATCCAAATCCGGCAAGGTGACGTCCACCATCACGAGAGCCGGAGGAGCTTGTTTCACCATCGCCAGCGCTTCTTGGGCGGTACCGGCGACACGAATGGCCACTCCTTCCGATCGAAAGAGTTCGATAAAAAGATTCCGGATGATCTCGTCATCATCGACGACGAGGATCGATCCATGCAGTTTCTGAGTTCCGGACGATGCCGGAGCGGACAATCTCGCCGGAAGTGATGCGCTCGTGGCCATTTACAGCATTTCCTCCCCGGCGCCGGCGACCACAATCCGGCCTTCCTCCTCCAGCTTGCGGCACACTTTGAGGATGTTCTGCTGTGATCGCTCCACATCCGTAATTTTGACCGGGCCCTTGGATTCCATATCGTCCTTGAGCATCTCGGCCGCCCGGCTTGACATGTTCTTGAAGAATTTATCCTTAATATTGGGGTTGGCCCCACGAAGTGCCAGAGGCAGATCTTCTTTACTGATTTCCTTCATCAATTCCTGCATGCCACGATCATCCAGCTTGATCAGGTCGTCGAAGACGAACATCAGGGCCCGGATGGCATCGGCCAGCGGCTGACTCTTCTCCGCGATCTTGGCCATGATGTTGCCTTCGGTACTCTTGTCGAGCCGGGTCATGATATCCGCCATCATCTCCGTCCCACCGAGCGATTGGGCACGCATGCCGGTGTTTGACAAGAGCGCTTCCTGCATCGTGTTGCTGAGTTCCTCCAAGACGTCGGGTTGGACCTCTTCCATGGTCGCCACTCGTAAGGCGACATCGCCTCGCATAAACTCCGGCAGCTGGGCCAACAGCTGACTGGCCTGTTCACTCTCCAGATGCGCCAGAATGACGGCGATGGTTTGCGGATGTTCGATCTTGATCATACTGGCTAACGATTTGGCTTCTACCCACTTCAAGGCTTCCAGGCCGGGATAGGATTTCCGGGTCATCGATTCGATGATGGTTTTGGCTTTCTCCGGTCCCAGCGCCTTGATCAAGATACTGCGAATATACTCATTCCCCTTGAACTGGACCTCTCCCGTGGCACTCGCACTTTCGAATTCAGAAATCACCACCGCTTCATCTTCTTTCGAGATTTGCGCGGTGCCGTTCATAAAATGTCCCAGCTTCTTGATCTCTTTGGGATCGAGCTGCTTCATGACTTGAGCGGCCGCTTCTTCCCCGATGGCGCGAAGCAGAATCGCCGCCTTCTGTTCACCGGACATCTGTTTAGGCTCACCGGTCATGGCTACGCATTACCTTTCAACCACTGTTTCACGACCACCGCGGTCCCATCAGGGTTCTTCCTGGCCATATCGACGATTTGCGCCCGACTCGCACTCGATTCCAACGAGGCTTCCACCGCACTGACTGAAGCAGGCAAGGCCGGCGCGGTTGCCTCCGCCGTCGTCGATTCAACCGCCGAGACACCTAGCATCGCAATAAGGGGCCGGACCACAAAGAAAAGAATGAGCAGGAATAACAGGGCTCCGACTCCGTATCTCATATACGGCATCCAGGGCTGTGTCGTTTCTGCAACAGCCTCGACGGTTGCCGTGGCTGGTTCTTCAGGGCCGAATCCGAACTGAACATTCACGACCTGCACTTGATCCTGACGTTCTGTTGAATAACCCATCGCTTTCTTGACGATGTCTTCGATTCGCTTGAGGTCTTCCTCACTGCGAGGAATATACTTCTTGATGGCATCCCCTGCCGGCTTGTCGGCCGTCTCCCCGTTTCCGGCTTTGGGCGCTTCATAGGTCCCATCCACCAGGACCGCCACCGACAGTTTCTTGATCGAACCGATCGGCTCCACGATACGGGAGACAGTTCTGCTGATTTCGTAATTCACCGTCTCGTTCTTCGTTTGGGTCGCATTGGAACTTGTCGGCGTCGACTCCGCTTCCGTCCCCGGAGGCACATTGGATTGCACGCCTGGCACACCGCCGGACATCCCATTGACGCCGTTGGCCTTCTCCTGGCCTCGCTGTTCGCTTCGGACGACTTGTCCGTTAGGGTCATACCGCTCTTCCGTCGTTTCGACTTTCCTGAAGTCGATTAGGCTGGAGACCCTGACCTCCGCCTTGTTCAATCCGACGATCCGTTCGAGCATCGACTGAATCCGGCCTTCGATGTCTTTTTCAATCGTGCGCTGATACTCAAGCTGCGTATTGGTCAGACCGGCCGTCTCGTCCTGGGCCGTGGAGGAAAGGAGATGGCCGTGGCCGTCGACGACGGTAATATCGCGGGCCTGCAATCCTTCCACGCTGCTGGCGACGAGATGCACGACGCCCTGGACCTGCCCCTTGCTCAACGCTTGGGCATTTCTAAGTGAGACAACCACTGATGCACGCGGCCGCTCCTGCTCCGCGGCAAACAACCGCCGCTCCGGAATCGCCAAATGGACACGCGCGCGTTCTACTTCCGGCATCTGCGCAATCGTGCGGGCCAACTCTCCTTGGAGCGCGCGCCGGTAATTCAGCTTTTGAACGAACTCGGACATTCCGATGGAGGTGCGGTCGAAAATTTCATAGCCGACGCCGCCGCCCTTGGGAATCCCTTGACTGGCCAACGTCAAGCGAAGGTCGTGGACTTGCGCGGTGGGTACAAGAATCGTGGCCCCGCCGCCCGTCGTGTCGTAGGGCGTCTTCGACTCTTTCAATTTATCGATAATCGACGAGGCATCTTCACTATTGAGATTCGTGAAGAGCACCTGCATATCCGGCTGCTGCGTCCATAAGGCGAGCGCAATCAGCCCGGCGACGGATCCTGCCAGCGCAACCAGAATGATCATGCGTTGATTGATCGAGAATTTCGAAAACATACAGCTGGTTTACCTCATCCGCCTCAAAAGGCTCCGGTCACACTTGCATTCGTTGAATTTCTTCGTAGGCCGTCACGAGCTTATTGCGAATCTGCATCATCAGTTGAAACGACACATCGGCTTGTTGCAAGGCCACCATCGTACGATGGAGGTCTTGCGATTGACCGGTCACCAGAGCATCGACGGCCTGATTGGCCTGCATCTGCACGTCATTTGCCTTCCCGATGGCGTTCTTGAGCGTATCCATGAACCCGCCGGGTCCGGAGGCCTCCGCCGCCCCGACCGGAGCAATCCTGTCCACAATTGTAGGAATAACCGGCGAGATGCCTTGAATGGGTGTCATGGTTTACCTCCCGATTTCTAACGCTTTGGTCCACATGCCGCGAGTGGCATTGATGGCCTGCACGTTCGCTTCATATGCCCGCGAGGCGCCGATCATGTTGACCATCTCTTCCATCACATTCACATTGGGCAAACGGACAAACCCTTTGGGATCGGCATCGGGATGATGAGGGTCGTAGATCAACTGTCCCGGCTTCTGATCCTCCACGACGCGGGCCACCGACACACCTTCCAGGGCATGCGCCGTCGTGCCCATGGCCACCTGTCGAAACGCTTTTTGGAAGGCACCGGGCACCGGAGCCGAGTGAAACACCACGTCCCGCCGTTTGTAGGGCCCGCCGCCGGGGGTGCGTGTGGACTGGGCATTGGCCAGATTGCTCGCAATGACGTTCAGCCGTCGCCGTTGTGCGTCCAGACCGGATACCGAGACTGCCATCGAATCAGACATATCCATCGTTGCTTCTCCTTTCGCCGTCAGCGGGCGTCGCGAATCGCACTGAGGAGCTGGCGAAACCGTTGTGCGGTGATACTCGCCGCCGCGTTGTATTGCATGGCATTATCCGAAGACTTGGCCATCTCTAATTCCAGATTGACGGAGTTCGCATCCAGGGGCAGATCGCCGGCTGGCACTTCAGCCAGTTTTCCCGTGACGGTCTGATACCCTTGCTGTCCCTGCAATCCGAAATGGCCCCCCTGCGTCGCGATCATCGTAAGCGGCAAACGACCCTTGTGCGCCGACTGCAGTTGCTGGGCGAACTGTAGGTCGGAGGCGCGATACCCCGGCGTTTCCTCATTGGCCAGGTTGGAGGCAATCACCCGCTGCCTGGCGCTATGCAGATCGAGACTTCGATGTAGTAACTGCATGGTCTTATCGAGCAGTTCCATGGCCGCCTCCTCCTGTGTGAATACCCATCTCACGTTCTATAGCAACGTCGATGCCTAAAAATGCACCGCCCGCCCCCGGTCAATTCACCGGACCCGGCAAAGCTTGCCGAGTCACAAGATACCTATAGGAAGATCTGTCACTCGCTAGTTCTCCGACATCGTCAACGGCAGTTCCGTCTCACGATACTCTCGAAGTTTGTTCCTCAAGGTCCGGATGCTGATTCCCAGTTCTTTCGCCGCATGGGTCCGGTTATCTTTCACCCGCGATAACGTCTTAAAAATCAGCTCCCGCTCCATTTCCCAGAGCGAACCGTTCACCGGTGCCGGCGCGGCGGCTGGAGCCAGGCTCGCGGGTGCCGCCTGGTCCTGACGGGCCTCGGGAAGGTGCATCGGGAGAATGGTTCCCTGCCCGGCGAGCAAGACGGCCCGTTCCATGACGTTTTCAAGCTCCCGCACGTTCCCCTTCCACGGCAGAGTCTGGAGATGTGCCACGGCTGCCTCTGACAGCGCCGGTTGAACGACGCCATTTCTGACGGCGGAGGCGCCAGTAAAATGACGCGCCAACAAGGCGATATCGGCCGGCCGTTCCCTGAGAGGGGGCACAGTGATCGGGAATACGTTCAGTCGATAATAGAGGTCTTCGCGGAAGCGTCCCTGCTCCACTTCCCGATAGAGGGTGCGGTTCGTGGTCGCGATGACCCGAATGTTGACGGCCACGGGATCACGTCCGCCGATACGGTCGACCTCCCGTTCCTGCAAGACCCGCAAGAGCTTGGCCTGCAAGCCTAAGTTCATTTCGCTGATTTCATCCAGGAGAATGGTGCCGGTATGCGCCATTTCAAACTTGCCGATCTTTTTCATCATGGCGCCGGTAAACGCGCCTCGCTCATGTCCGAAGAGTTCGCTTTCCAGCAAGCCGTCCGGCAGGGCGGCGCAATTCACGGCAATGAACGGCCGATGGGCACGAGGACTGCGCGTATGGATGAACCGGGCCAGTAATTCCTTTCCGGTGCCACTCTCGCCATTGATCAAGACGGTGGCTTGACTGGCTGCCACGCCCTCGACGGTGCTGAGCAACCGGATCATGCCCGGGTCTTGCGTCAGAATCGCGCGCCCTTCCACGGCCGTCGAAGTCCCGGGAGATTCGAGATCCCGTCCTTCTTTGAGGTTTGTGATGACCCGTTCAAGCAAATCCATGGAGAACGGCTTGAGTAAATAGTCGCTCGCTCCGAACTTCATCGCATCAACCGCTGTCTCCACGGTCCCGTAGGCCGTCATCAGGACAATCACGGTCTGTGGGGCGCGTGCCTTGATGTCTTTGATGAGATCCAATCCGGTGATGCGCGGCATCTTCAGGTCGGTAATGACCAGCCAGGGACGGAAGCGAGTGACCCGTTCCAGCGCATCGGATCCGTCAATCGCCCCTTGGACCTCATACCCCAGTCGACGCACGGACTCCATAAGCGCCGTACGCATCGACGGTTCATCGTCGACGATAAGAATGCGATCATGGCTCTCAGAGCCTTCTATTGCGGTCTCACGGTCATTCATGGGCGCGTTCCTCCATCATCTCAACAGGGGCGACGGACTCCAGATCGGAAGACGGTCTCTCCTCCTGATCATTCCATTCTTGAAATTCTTCATCTGCCATCGATACATCCATCGGATGAGGCAGCAGGATGGTAAACGTCGTGCCTTCTCCCTGTCGGCTCTCGACATCGATCCGCCCATGATGGGCATCGATAATCGCATGCACAATTGCCAGGCCTAATCCGGTTCCCTCATCCTTCGTCGTAAAAAACGGATCGAAGATTCTAGCCTGATGGGCCGGGTCGATCCCGGGGCCGTTGTCGGTGATCGTCAGGCAGATCGCGCGCGCCCCAAGAGCTTGATCGTCCGCTTTCACGAGCTT
This sequence comes from Nitrospira sp., assembly GCA_013140455.1. Lineage (GTDB taxonomy): Bacteria > Nitrospirota > Nitrospiria > Nitrospirales > Nitrospiraceae > Nitrospira_D. Next base: position 42,478 of record JABFSU010000073.1, read on the forward strand.
GAGTGTCAGAATGCCTCCGGTAGGCATGGCTTGAATGGCGTTCAGGATCAGATTCAACACCACCTGCTTGAACTGTCCTTCGTTGCACCAGATCGCCGGAATACGGGGATCAAGATCGAGCCGGATATCCACAGGGGTCTTGGTAATGGCATGGGCCGCGAGGGTCAACGCATCCAACACCAGCGTTTCAACGGTCTGCCACCCGCGCGCCGACCGCTCGGGTTGGGTATAGATCAACAAATTCGACAGCAACCGATCCAGGCCATGAACCGCCTGGGAGATCTGTTCAGCATAAGTCAGGCTTGAGGGACTGTCCTGCAGATCACGCCGCAGCATGGAGGCAAATAGCTCGATGCTGCCCAGCGGATTGCGAATCTCATGGGCGATGCGCCCCACCATTTCACCCATCGCCACGAAGCGATGCTGGCGCTGCAGCCGTTCCTCCAATTGACACATCTGTGTGACATCGTGAATCAGGATCAGCTGACCTGACGACTGCCCCGGAGAAGCCTCCAATGAACGCTGGGCAATGGTCAGCACATGGGACTCGTGCCGCTGCGGCTGTTCACTCACGGTGAGCCGGAGCTCGGCCAGTAAAGCCGAGGCGGATTGCCCGAGGAGCGCGTCTGCCTTGCACCCGAGTAACAACGTTGCCGCCGCGTTCACTCGCGTCACGCGACCGCTGAGATCCAGCACCAAGACACCGGTCGTCAGGGAGTCCAAAATCCCGCTGAGGTGTGTCCGCATCGCTTCATTGTCCTGAAGCTGCTGCCGCAAAGCGGCATTACTCTGCGAGAGCTCCACATCCATCTGCTCGATGCGGTCTGTCAGTGTGGAATAGGACTGCTGCAGCGTATGGGCCGCTTGGTCAAAGGTGTGAAAGGCCTCCTGAAGCAGGTCTCGTTCAGCCGGGTGCAATGCGGTCGATGTGGTCATAGTCCCTCCTGCGGCAGCTGCCGCTCCTGTTTGATACTTTCGTGGAATGAGCTTGAAAACCGGGTCACCAGAGCGTCGTCGGTCTGTCCGAGTTCGGCGAGAGCCACCGTGGCGCGATCATGTTGTTTCAAGGCCTGCCAGCCACGGACAATCTGAAGCCGGGCCCATTGGAGCTGAGCCTGATCGGGCTTTTTCTCGACGACGGTGTGGTAGACGTCGATGGCCTCTTGATACCGCTTCATTTGCGCCAGCAGATCGGCATAGGTGAGCAGTGCCCCGATGGTCTTGGGCGCCCCTGCTTTAAACGCCTCTTCTGTCGCAATCACGGCTTCCTCATGCTTATTGAGGCGCAAAAACACCGTGGCCATCTGCTGATACATCCAGGGCCGCTCCGGGTGTTGGGGATGATGGAGCATCCAGGCCCGACAGAAATGCAGCAAGCCGGCCAGATCCTCCCCTTCCGCCATGGTCTGGACCAGAAGATGGAGCGCATCCTGCTCAAAGCGGCCCGTGGGATACTCCAAACGATAGCGCTCCAGCACCTTCCTGGCCGCCGCCGTATCTCGCTGCGAGAGATAGACCTTCGCCAGACCCAGGAGCGCCTGTTCAGTAACCAGAGGGCGTTTGGTCCCTTTGGCCATCAGTTGAAAGAGGCGACCGGCTTCGGTCGTAAATCCCAGACGATCGTGAGCTTCGGCAATTTCGAGCAGGAGCGAAGAAGACAGGTAGTGCCGTTCAGCAACAGGCCCATGTCGATGAAAGAGCGTCGTCAGCGTCAAATCGTCGTGCGATTTGACGGCGGCTTCCATCCAAGGACGTAAGATAGTGGCGAGTCGATCGCCGGCTTTGGCCGGCCAGGGATCATCCTGCCCCGCACTGTTCCGATCGGCCACCAGCTTATACGCGATCAGTGCCGGTGCAATCTCTTCAGCTTGCTCCAGACGCGCGGCCGCTTGAAACAGAGCTTCGCTCCCGATGGCATCGTGGTCATGTTGCGCGGCAATCGCCCGCATCTGTTTGAGATAGTCGTCCACGTCCTGATCCGGAGAGGGGTGGTCATACATGAGTCCGGCAGGAGTTCTCCCCACGGGGCGAATGCCGGCTACGACTTTCTGTTCCACTCTCAGGGTGGCCAGACGCACCGCCGCTAACGCCGCTTGCGGGCTATCCGGGTAGTGCGTCGATATATATCCATAGAACAGTTCGGCGCTGGGCAGGTGTTTCGCGGCCTGAAGACTATCAGCCAATTGCAAGAGTATGGTCGACGCCTCTTGGTGAGCAGGGTAGAGATTATAAAACTGCAGTAACAAACCCCGGCCGATCACCTCATGGTGCAGATCCAGTTGAATCGAGGCATAGCGTCCCAGGGCGAGCGGATTCATTCTCATAGACTTTGGCCAGCGTCGATACGCCAGGTCATACATGGCCGACGCATCTTGAGTCCGTCGCTGATGAAAGAAGGAAGAGGCGAGGCCCACTGTGGCATGCAAAAGAATGTGATCGTGACTGCTGCGCTTCCGCAAATCTTCGAACGTCAGCTCGGCATCTCTCCATTTACCCAGGGCCAATGCGGTATAGCCGATGCCTAACAATGCCCGCTCTCCGTCCGGCGACTGCGCATTATGCGACAGCGCCCGCTCGTACAGAGATTGAGCCTCCTGATGCCATCCTTGCGAAAGATACACATCGGCCATGCGCCATTCCGCGCGTTTTGCGTTCATGGATTGAGGATAATCGCGCACCAGCGTCTTGTATCGATCGAGCGCTTCCAGCCGGTTGCCATTCGTCGTATTTTCCTTCAAGGCCGTTTCTGCGAGAAAGGTCAACGCCGTTGGAGTCAGCGCGCTTTCCGGTTGTTGCGAAATGACCTTTTCAAATAGCCGGCGCGCCTGAGCCCACTCCCCTTTGCCATAGGCGTTCATGCCTTCCTGCAAGGCCAACGCATCAATTCCTTGCGATTGCCCTTCAAGGCGCGGTCCGTCATCCGGCAAGAGAGAGAATGCGAGTTCCGTCGATTCAGATGCGTGAGTCGGAGTGGAAGGCGCTGTTGTCGTCGGACCAGCATGAACCAGGGCGAGGTCTCCGAGCCCCAACGGGCGCAGGCAAAACCACGCGAGAAAAAACAGGGTCAGTTGTGTCCAAGATCGGTGTGATGAGTACACGGCAAGGCAACTTCAGCAAAGACCATGCCTTTAGCTCAGCCGTGAGGATTTGTTTGAATATCGGGCAGGATGGAGAGAATTCGGCTGATGGGATGGATCGACCGTCAAATTGGTCGACAGGGATTCGTGAGGGTCGTCAATGATTTGACGACATCGGGAGCACTAATTCGGCAACGCATCGACACGGGATTTGGAATCCATCCCTCTGCGCTTCAATTTCTCAACGAGTGTGGTGCGATTGACATGGAGCAACTGCGCCGCGCGTGCGGTGACGCCGTTCGCTTTACGCATGGCTTCTCCGATCAACTGATTCTCGTATTGCTCAACTTCATTGGAGAGATGAATCCCGTCTTCGGTAAAACGGATAAACTGGTCCTTCATCTCGGGCTGACTTGCCGCTTTCTTGTGCAGCTTCTCGGGCAAGTCGGCAACGGTCAACAAGCCCTGTTTCTTGAGCACGACCAGGCGCTCGATCATATTTTCCAACTCACGAATGTTCCCGGGCCAGTGAAAGGCCGTCAACAGCTCCAGCGCTTCAGGGGCAAACCCCGTGATGGCGGTTTGCTTCATATGATTGAACCGCTTCAGGAAATGCTCGATCAACAATGGAATATCGCTTTGCCGGTCGCGCAACGGCGGGGTGATGATCGGAATGACATTGAGGCGATAAAAGAGGTCCTGCCGGAAGCGCTTCTCCTCGACCATTTTCTCCAGATCCTGGTTGGTGGCCGCGACAATCCGGACATCGACCTGAATCGTCCGACTCCCCCCCACCCGCTCAAAGGATCGTTCCTGTATCACTCTCAAAAGTTTGACCTGAAGGGAGAGACTCATCTCGCCGACTTCGTCGAGAAAGATCGTTCCGCCATTGGCGAGTTCGAATCGGCCCATTCTGGTCTGGGCCGCGCCGGTGAAGGCGCCCTTTTCATGCCCGAACAGTTCTGATTCGAGCAATGTTTCCGGAATGGCGCCGCAGTTGACCGGCACCATGGGGCGATCTTTACGGGAACTGTTGAAGTGGAGCATGCGGGCAACCAATTCTTTGCCCGTTCCACTTTCTCCCTGAATCAAGACAGTGCTGTCGCTGTCGGCGACCTTTTGCACAAAATCCAATACCTGCTGCATCGGTTCGCTGACACCGATCAATTGCTCCAGGCGGTACTGCTCGCGCACGGCTTTCCGGAGAAATTGGTTTTCCTGGCGGAGACGTTGGAACTCGATGGCCTTCTTCACGACGACCACGACGGTATCGGGATCGAAGGGCTTCGTCACAAAGTCGAAGGCGCCCGCTTTCATCGCCTGGACCGCGCACTCGACGGTTCCGAATCCGGTCATGACGATAGGAATGATTTTCGAGTCGATCCTCGTCACCCGCTCAATGACTTCGAGACCGTTAAAATCAGGCAGCTGGAAGTCTGTCACCAGAATCTGAACGGGATTCTCTTTGACGACTTGCATGCCGGTCGTGGCATCGGCAGCGACAGAGACGGTATAGCCTTCCGAAGACAGGGTCTCCTGCAGGACGTCACGCACCGCTTGGTCGTCATCAATGACTAAAACATGAGGAGCAGTCATCAGGTGTTTATTCCGAGGTATGGCCAGACGTATCGCGCATAGAATAAAGATCCTGTGGCATCAATGCAAGCATGACTACGCATCAAAAACTGAATCGTCAGACGCATGTTTCTCGACCTATTCCTTGACAGAATATTTGGTGAGTTGCTAGGGTGCGCGTGGTGGCTGGCCCTATTGCATCAGGGCACTTTCCTATGGCTGGCGTAGCTCAATGGCAGAGCAGCGGTTTTGTAAACCGCAGGTTGGAGGTTCAATTCCTCTCGCCAGCTCCACAAAATCCGCGATTCAGACTCCTCAGAACTCCTCAAGGTAACGCCTCAGGTAACAATTCAAATTGAAGTCACGCGGAAGATGATGGAGGAAGGAAGGAAGCTAACAAGGAGGCGCAGCCATGAAGATCGTACTGGGATTCGTTCTGGGTGTGATCGTGGCCACGGCGGGACTGGCCGAAGCGCCACTGCGGTATTAGTTTTCAGCATCGCGACGTGTGGTCAAACACCCTACCCGGTTCACCACTCATATCAGCCGATAATGGGCGATAGTTTTTCGCTATCGGCTGCCGGCTCATCACTAATCTCCACCTTGTCAAGGTATCATTCCGTGTGTACCATCGCGCCAACAAAATACCTAGTAAGGAGGCATCATGCACGTATTGACAATCACGGTTCTAGTTCTTGTAATGACAACATCGGGTTGCGGAGGCATTCTTAATGACAACGTAGTTAGGGAACAAATGGACAAGGTTATGACAGCCGTAGAAAACTTAACGCTCGCCATCCCTGGCGCTCGATACAATATGCTTATTGAGGATATTGCAAGTGGGGATCCGGAACGAAAACAACGTGCGCAGACGCTTGCAAAAAATTTATTCCAAATAAACCTGGATGTCTCTTACGAAGTCACCTCATGGTTTGAGTTCGACCCAACAAAAGGACAGTTGCGCGCTGACGTTAAACCGGCCAAGACTTTCGATCTCGCTCAAATGCAAGCCTTTGCGGCAGAACCAGTGGTTTTACTAACCCCCGTCAAGCCGAGTAGGACACGCCTCCTCACAACTGCCGAGGCTAATGCTCAGGCACGAACCAAGCTCCTTAAAGCCGCCAACCTTCTCCTGGGGGAATTGAAAAGGCAGAGTAGTGGGGATGGTCAGGACACGATTAGCCGAGCAGATGGGCTAATTTTGAGTGACAGGTTGTCTCCTGCATTTACCATCGATCAAACGATCGAAAGAGACAAACACGGAAGAGAGCAGTTGGCCAATTTAATCCAAGAAGCGATCCAACTGCAGAACGATCATGTAGACGTAAAACTACCCGAATCGAGCGGCCCGCTCGTACCATGGGCACCCGCCAGCGGTCCATATGTTTTTGTCATTATCGATAAAGAGGATTTTGAAAGACACAGAAGCCATCTTAACGTAAGCCTCCTCCTTCATGAGACTGGTAATGTGGACAAACCTTTCCAGAACATCCGAATAAAAACTTTCGAGATAGAGGAGTTCAAGAATAACGTCCGACTGACAAATGGCCACGAAGTTGTGTGGGCAGTGTTTAATGTTACCGGAATACCGGCTTTGAACCGTGAGATGGTTGATAATATCGATAAATTGAATGCGCTAGTAAAAGAATGGCACGAGACTTATCCTCGTAAAAGTAAGCAGTAGGCAGGCGCTTATGACCTTCCCCCATTTATTACACCACGACCAACGAAGTTGACTCCTGCGCTGTCTGGGGCTGGTTGTGATGGTGGTTGATGAACTCCATGGGTGTCAGATCCCCGATGGCACTGTGTGTCCGCTCTTCATTGTACTCTCGCCGCCAGGCTTCAATCACGAGCTGGGCTTCCTGCAGGGTCAGAAACCAGTGCTCGTTCAAACATTCATCCCGAAACTTGCCGTTGAAGCTCCCGATAAATGCGTTCTGCACCGGTTTTCCCGGCTGAATAAAGTGCAGATGCACCCCGTGTTGCGCAGTCCAGGCATCCAAGGCCGTTCCGGCGAATTCGGGCCCGTTGTCCAGAATCAAGGTCTCTGGCAGCGGGCGTGTCAGAAACAGCCGATCCAGAATCCGGCACACCCGAGCCCCACCAATCGACACGTCGACCTCAATCACCGGCACTTCTTTTGAGCAAAGATCGGTCATCGTCAAGCACTTGAATCGTCGGCCATTGGCCAGCCGGTCATGGACGAAGTCCATGGCATAACAACGTCCTGGTTGCGTGGGCTTGGGCAAGGCGACCCGCGGAACGGCCACCACCTTCTTCCGTCGCCGCCGCCGTAACGACAGCCCTTCGTCACGATAATAGAGCCGCTCCACCTTCTTGTGATTCACCGGCCAGCCTTCCCGTCGCAACCGGACATAGATCCGGGGACACCCATACCGCCGTTTGCTCTCCGCAATCTCGCGGATCCGTGTGCGGAGCGCGGCGTCCTCCTGACGCCGACTACCCTATCGCAGCGTGTTCCGATCGAGGGCCAGTAAGTGGCACGCCCGTCGCTGACTCAGCCCAAAGCGCTCGCCCATCCACTGCGCCGCCGTCCGCTTCGCCTTGGGCCCTACCAGTTTTTTGCGGTGACGGCTTTCAGCGCCTGGATATCCAGCGCTTGCTCCGCCACCATCTGTTTCAACCGCCGGTTTTCGTCTTCCAGCTGGCGGAGCTTCTTCACATCACTGACCTCGAGCCCGGCATATTTCGTCCGCCACTTATAAAACGTGGCATCTGAGATACCGTGCTTGCGGCAGAGCTCGTGGACCCCAATGCCCGCTTGAGCCTCCTTGAGCACTACAATGATCTGTTCCTCCGTGTGCCGTTTCCGAGTCATAGGCCCCTCCTGTGGGCCCCATCTCAGCACAGCTGCACTTCCAAGCCAATGGTCTAGTTTTCGGGGGGAAGGTCAAGATCAACTAGAATTTTCTTCACCCGATCTT
>JABFSU010000081.1 GCA_013140455.1 Nitrospira sp.
TCCCGTATCAGAGAAAAGATCCTCAATTATGCCCCCATTCGTACACAGCTACAGAACCCTCTTGAAGGAGGACTATTGTGAGAATTGAGCGGAGATTTACCCGTCGCGGCCAGGGCCCCTACGAGGGGCTCACATTCGTCAAGCGGTCGTCGGAGATTCGTAACCCAGACGGATCCACGGTGTTCAAGCTTGAGAATATCGATGTGCCTGAACAGTGGTCTCAATTGGCCATTGATATTCTTGCCCAGAAATATTTTCGGAAAGCGGGTGTGCCTCAGAAGGATTTAGCAGGCAACCCTCTGGTGGGTTCTGATGGGAAGCCGGTATTGGGTAGTGAGCGTGATGCCCGCCAGGTTTTCGAACGGCTCGCCGGTTGTTGGACGTATTGGGGCAAAGAGTACGGCTATTTTAAGACGCCGGAGGATAGCGAGGCCTTTCAGGATGAGGTCGGCTACATGTTGGCCAGGCAAATGGCTGCCCCCAATTCACCCCAGTGGTTCAACACCGGGTTGCATTATGCCTATGGGCTCTCAGGTCCGGCGCAGGGACATTTTTATGTCGATCCCAAAAGCCGTGAGGTGGTGAAGTCGACCAACGCGTTCGAACACCCTCAGCCGCATGCCTGTTTTATCCAGTCCGTCGATGATGACCTCGTCAACGAGAATGGAATTATGGATTTGTGGGTCAGGGAAGCCCGTTTGTTTAAGTACGGGTCCGGTACCGGGACGAATTTTTCACGGCTTCGGGGAGACGGCGAAGGCTTATCCGGCGGCGGTCGGTCGTCCGGCCTGATGTCCTTCCTCAAAATCGGGGATCGTGCGGCCGGTGCCATCAAGTCCGGCGGCACCACCAGACGTGCGGCCAAGATGGTGTGTCTGGATCTCGATCATCCCGACATCGAAGAATTTATCGACTGGAAAGTCATCGAAGAGCAGAAAGTGGCCGCGATGGTCACAGGATCGAAGGTCTGCGCACAGCGGTTGAATGCGGTGTTGAAAGCCTGCCATGTCGTCGACAGCATGGGCCAGACGAAGGCAGAGATCGATCCAAAGAAGAATCCGGTCTTGCGGGAAGCCCTGGCTGCGGCTCGCCGGGATATGGTGCCGGAAGCCTATGTTCAGCGCATGTATGCCTACGCCCAACAGGGATTTACCCATTTTGTGTTTCATGAGTACGACACGAACTGGGATGGGAGAGCTTATCAGACGGTCTCGGGGCAGAATTCCAATAACAGCGTCCGGATCCCGAATGAGTTTTTCGAAGCGCTCGAGAACGATAGCGATTGGCAGTTGAAACGTCGGATCGATGGCAAGGTCTGCAAGACCGTGAAGGCCAGTGATCTCTGGGACCGGATTGCCTGGGCCGCCTGGATCTGCGCCGATCCCGGTACGCAGTACGACACGACGATCAATGAATGGCACACCTGCCCGGAGGATGGTCGGATCAACGCTTCCAATCCCTGTTCCGAATACATGTTTCTGGACGATACGGCCTGCAACCTGGCCTCGCTGAATCTCGCGCTGTTCTATACGGCGGACGGGCAGTTTGAACTCGAGAATTTTCGCCATGCTGTGCGTCTCTGGACGATCGTCCTGGAGATCAGCGTCCTGATGGCCTCGTTTCCGAGTAAATCGATTGCGGAGAGAAGTTATCAGTTCCGCACATTGGGGTTGGGCTATGCCAATCTCGGGACGGTATTAATGCGGCAGGGGATTCCGTACGATTCCCCCAAAGCGATGGCGATTTGCGGATCGATTACGTCGATCATGACCGGAGAGTCGTATAGCACCTCGGCGGAAATGGCTGCGGAGCTCTGGCCGTTTCCCGGATATACGAAAAATCGAGACCAGATGTTGCGGGTGATCCGCAACCATCGTCGGGCGGCCTATAACACCGCGGCGGACGAATATGAGGGGCTGTCGATCGTTCCAATGGGCATCCAGCCGGAGCATTGTCCGCCGGATCTGCTCATCGCCGCCCGTCGGGCCTGGGATCGGGCCTTGGAACTCGGAACGGCCTATGGTTATCGCAATGCGCAGGTGACGGTGATTGCCCCAACCGGTACCATCGGGCTGGTGATGGATTGCGACACCACCGGGATCGAGCCGGACTTTGCCTTGGTGAAGTTCAAGAAGCTGGCCGGTGGCGGGTACTTCAAGATCATCAACCAGAGCATTCCCCAGGCCCTCACGACCATGGGGTATTCCGAGGGCCAGATTCAGGACATCATCCGTTATTGCGTCGGCGCCCAGACTCTCAAGGGCGCGCCCTTCATCAATCACGAGACCTTGCGCAATAAAGGGTTTGACGATGCCGCGCTGGAACGGCTTGAAAGCAACCTGGTCCAGGCGTTTGAAATCGCGTTTATGTTTAACAAGTTTACCTTGGGTGAAACGTTTTGCATCGAGAAGCTCGGCTTGACCGATGCACAGCTGGCCGAAACGAACTTCAACATGCTCAAGGCTCTGGGGTTCACCCAGGAAGAAATTGCAGCGGCTAACGAATATTGCTGCGGCACGATGACGGTCGAGGGGGCTCCGCATTTGAAAGCCGAGCATTTGCCGGTCTTCGATTGCGCCAATCGCTGCGGCCGGATCGGTCAGCGCTTCATTCATGTCGACGCGCATATCCGGATGATGGCCGCAGCACAACCGTTTATCAGCGGCGCTATCAGCAAGACGATCAACATGCCGGCAGAGGCGACGCTTGACGAGGTCAAGTCAGCCTATCAGTTTGCGTGGAAGAGCATGGTGAAGGCGGTCGCGCTCTATCGGGACGGCTCGAAGTTGAGCCAGCCGCTGAGTTCATCGAGCGATGGGGAGAAGACCGTCGAGGCGTCTGTCGACACGATATCGGTTGCCGCAGAGAAGATCACCGAGCGTGTGCTGGTCCGCTATCTGGCCAAGCGGCGTCCATTGCCGGGACGGCGAAACGGTTATACCCAGAAAGCCATTGTCGGCGGGCATAAACTCTATTTGCGAACCGGCGAATACGAAGATGGAACGGTCGGCGAGATCTTCTTGGATATGCATAAGGAAGGCGCCGCGTTCCGGAGTTTGATGAATTGTTTCGCGATCGCGATTTCCTTGGGCCTACAGCATGGAGTCCCCCTGGAGGAATTCGTCGAAGCCTTTGTCTTTACCCGTTTCGAACCGAATGGGCCGGTCAAGCTGAATGATCGCATTAAGATGTCGACGTCGATCATTGACTACATCTTCCGAGAGTTGGCTGTGACCTACCTGGATCGGTACGATTTGGCGCAGGTCAAAGAGGATGATCTTCGGATGGATTCGATGAAGATGGATGAGCAGGATCCGGAGTGTGTGGACGAAGAAGCGGATCTTGCTGCGCTGGCGAAATCATCGGTGAGCATGGAGCATCTGCCGATTCGCCGGAATGGAACCAAAGAGAATGGAAACGGAAACGGTCATACTCTGGCGGCGCGTAAAGTCGAGCTGATCCGCGAGACGTTGACACTGACTGAAGTGCAGAGTGCCAAGGTCAAGGGCTATGAAGGCGATCCCTGTCCGGAGTGCAAACAATTTACGATGGTACGAAACGGCACCTGTCTGAAGTGCGTGAGCTGCGGCGCGACGAATGGGTGTTCGTAAGTCCATATGAATTTATTTGCCTCTACGAAAGGAGTTGCCCGATGGGAACCCGAGAAACTTATTATTCTTGTTGTGACCGCGTGCTCTTGAAGTGGGATAACCAGCGACAACAACCCGTGAATCCAGCTTCAAGCGTGAGGCATGAAGGTGGACATTGGTTGGTCCTTTGTCCTGTTTGTGGCAAGACAAAAGTGCTTGGAGAGGTAAATCCACTTAGTCTTTCATAGCTCGAAGAGGCCTAAAGATGAGTACGATCTTACGTGAAAAAGGGATTGAGTCGATTCACGACCAGGTCGTCAGTGAGGCGGCTCAGAGATGGGCACGGGCGTTTCAGTGCAAGGTCACAATTAGGACGACGTCGGATCATAATCCTTGGGCTGATCCCGGTCAGCAATCCGATATTGCCGGCTGGTCATTTAGCCCGCACGGTAATAGTATGCAATGGATGGCCGAAGTCGAAACCGAGGACTCACTCCAGAATCCTGATACGCAGTATAAGTGGAAGCGCACCGCCGTCGCTGGCGTGCCGATGTACCTGCTGATTCCGCGGGGGAACCGGGCACAGGCCGAAAAGATTGCCGCGTCAGTGGAGCTCCGGTTCAGCAGTATCTATGAGTACGGCTTTGTGAATGGCGTGGTGCAAATTCTCTAACGGCTTCTTTGTGTCTCCATGAGGAGCTTCGATCTGATGCTGCAAGTCAGCATTTCATCGATGACTCTCATCAGGAAAGAGGAATCAGGTCGGCCCAGTGCGCTACGGATCAGTTGAAAGCGCGGATTGAGGATAGGCAAAAGGAGCTGGCTGATGATGAACAGTTGGAAGCCGTGGCGTGTCTGCTGTCCGGGAAGGCGTGGGGCAATGAGGCAATCGATTACGAACATCCGGCGCTCAATACGGTATGACTGTGGGAGAAGGGCTCTGGGAAAAACCGCACCCTGCTCGCGCATCAAGCATCTCTATAGGTCTTGGTCTCCCTTGAAAGACTCCAGGCTGGATGAGCACGAAAATTGATCTCTAGCAGAGCCCTCATGTGTAACTGAATCGCTTCTATCTTTGATTTCGACCGCAACGAGGAGTAACCCCCATGCCGACAACAACACAGTTAGTCATTAGCGGACAGAGCAAGCCAGGCGTGATGGCTCAGGTGGCTGCTGTTTTAGGAGAGGCGGGGGTCAATATCAAGGCGTTCTCGGCGCCCGAGGTGACAGGAACCGGAAAGCTGCGCTTACTTGTCGCGGATCTTGACGGCGCCCGAGCGGCATTGAAGACTGCGAAGATTAAGTTTAAGGAAGAAACTGCGCTCTTATTGAGCTTGAAAAACCAGCCGGGTGCGCTTATGGACGTGGCGGAACTGCTGACGCAAAATCGCATCAACATCAAGTGCGGCTACTGCACACCCTCGCGCGAGGGGAAGCGGGCCATCGTCGTATTGACCGTCTCGAACACGAATAAGGCGTTGGCGCTGCTTCAAGACCAATCACTTGATGAGTTCTAGGCCATGAAGGGCTCCAGGCCCGCTTCCCTCCGTCCTTCTCTTGCCTTTGCCGCTGCGCTCTTGGTCTGCACGGTTTTTGTCTCCTGCCAATCCCAACCGCCTCCTATCCAACGATTCCCTGGATATCCCGTCGGGTTCCATGAGCGAGGGGTGGCGTCCTGGTACGGTCCTGGATTCCACGGAAACAAAACCGCGAACGGTGAACGGTACGACATGCACAAACTTACGGCAGCTCACCGGACATTGCCGCTGGGTTCTATCGCTGTCGTGCGATCCGTCACTACCGGGAGGCACGTAACGGTTCGAATCAATGATCGTGGTCCGTTTGCCAAGGGACGGGTACTGGATCTCTCGCTGGCCGGGGCCGAAGCGATAGGAATGACTGGAAATGGTACTGATCAGATTGAACTTCAGGTAGTCGGATACCAGGCCAGACTGGAAGGGATGGGGGTCTTGCGCATTCAGGTGGGAGCCTTCGCTGATCCTCTGAACGCCAGAGGGTTGTTCGAGCAAGTCGGGGCTCAGTACCCGGGCGGTCGCGTGGTGCAGGTGGAATTACCAGAAGGTCGGCGGTATCGGGTACAGGTGGGGCAGTTTTTGACGGAAGCCGATGCTCAGATCGCCTCATCCAGGCTGGACGCTCAGCATCATATCCAGTCCTTTGTGGTGAGAGACGATGGCTAGATCATACGTAGTGGGGCGTAGATCTCTTTCAATAGTCTGCCGGTCTATCTGCCGCATGGCGCGTTCGAACTGATTGATATTCCTGTTAGTTTCTTTGAATGTCTTGCCCCTTCCTAGTTGGTGTGATAGATCTATCATCCGATGATCATCATAACTCCCACATGGTCTATTGAATCTGTTCAGCCAGGGGAAGGCCTGCTCTCTCTCTGCTGCAGAATCCACGCGATTCGTCTTTTCAGGCTAGCCCTTGTGGCTAGTCGTCCCTAATCAAGAGCCTTCATGGATATTCTGATCCTACTAGCGTTGATAGGGTTATCTGCCGTCATTTCGACGGCCGAGATCGGGTTCTTTTCAGTCAATGAGACTCGGCTTCGCGCCCTTGCCAAGAATGGTAACAAGCGCGCATCTATGGCGTTGACTCTCCGAAGTGACCCGCAAAGGCTCCTCTCGACCATTCTGGTCGGTGACCGCTTGGTCGGAACCGCCATTCCGATGTATGCCACCTTCATCACCTTGAATGCCTATGGCGGGAAAACCGTATTTGAGGAAGCCATTGCTGTGATGGTGGGCGTCCTGACCTTTGTCTTGCTGGTGTCGGTCGACGTCATTCCGAAGACCTTGGCGGCCAAGTTTGCCGTACCGGTCACGCTGAACATGGCCTATCCCGTCTATGGTGTTCAGATTTTCCTTAAGCCGCTTCTGTTTCTGATGGTGCCGCTCATTCAAAAGCTGACAGGCGGTAAAGGACTCACTCTCCCCTTGGTGACGGAGGAAGAACTCAAGATCATGCTGGATGAGGGAGGGAAGGCCGGCGAGTTGGAATCTGAAGAAGTGAAGATGATCAAGAATGTCTTTCAACTGAAAGATATTACAGCGGAAGATGCTATGACTCCGCGCATCTACGTGTTCTCGCTGGATGGAAACTTGCGGCTCAAGGAAGCGCAAGAGTTGCTGTATAACTCGAAGTACTCTCGTATTCCGGTCTATGACGGGACGCTGGATAACATTACCGGCGTGCTCTATAAGACCAAAGCGTTGACCGAGCTGGCGAAGGGCCGTTCGGATGTTCGACTCAGAGATATTGCTCATCCGGCCTTGTTTGTGCCGGCAGGGAAGACGGCCGACGATCTGATGAAACAGTTTCAACAGGAAAAGCGTCATATGGGGATCGTCGTCAATGAGTATGGCGGCGTGATGGGACTGGTTACGCTGGAAGACCTGCTGGAGGAAGTGGTCGGTGAAATCGTCGATGAGACGGATATTACCGAAGAGCTGATCAAGCGAATCGGGAAAAACCAGATTCTGGTCCATGGCAGAACCGAAGTGCGGAAGGTCAACGATTTCTTAAAGGTCGATCTCGGCGACGAGGCCCTGACCATCGGCGGGCTCATTCAGGGCGAACTCGGCCGCATCCCCAAGGCCGGGGAAGAACTCCACATTGCCCATTGCCGTTTAGTTGTGCACGAGGCAGATCCGCGATCGATCCGCAGTGTGAATATTTATAAAGAAGAAAAGACTCCCGCCCCGGTGGAAACGCCTTCGCTCAATCCCGTCAGCTAGCATCCTCTTCTTTGACCAAGTCAGCGAAGCCTTGTTCATTCAACACAGCAATCCCCAGCTTCTGTGCTTGATCAAGCTTCGATCCGGGCTCATGGCCCGCGACGACAAACGACGTGCGTTTGCTCACACTCGATGACACGGTTCCTCCCAGGCGTTCGACCAGGGCTTTGGCTTCATCGCGGCTGAAGTGGTCAAGCCCGCCGGTGAAGACAAACGTCTTTCCGGCAAAAGGGAGTGATTGGGGCGATGCGGGGCGAGCCTGCTCTATAATCGTCAGACCGAGCTCGCGCAGTTGAGCGATCACCCGGCGATTGGACTCTTCGCGAAAGTAGGAGGCCAGACTGGAGGAGATCTCGGGACCAATCTCTTTGACCGTCAGGAATCGCGCTTCATCCGCTTCGATGATCGCGTCCAGCGTTCCGAGCTCCTTGGCGAGCACCTTGGCGATGTGTTGGCCGACCTGGCGAATGCCCAGCCCCATTAAGAAGCGATCCAGTGACACAGTCTTGCTCTGGTGAATGGCTTCAAGTAATAGAGCGGTCGATTTTTCTGCAAACCCCTCAAGCGGTAACAGATGATCGCGGGTCAGACGATAGAGATCCGCCAAACTCCCGACCAGGTTATGGTCCACAAGCTGCGCAACGGTCTTTTTCCCAAGTCCCTCGATATTGAGCGCCTGTTTAGAGGCGAAATGTTCGATGGCGCCTTTTAATTGCGCGCCGCATCCGGACTGGCCGGTACAGTAGTAATAGGCACCCTCCCGTCCGACCGCCGATCCGCATACCGGGCAGTGCCCCGGCATCGCGAACGGTTCGGACCGAGATTCGCCGGGAACCGGAATACGTTCGGCGATTGCGGGAATGACATCGCCAGCCCGCTCCACTTTGACGGTATCGCCCACGCGGATATCTTTGCGCGCAACCTCATCGGCATTGTGCAATGTCGCCCGGCTGATCGTGACGCCGCCGACTTCGACCGGCCGTAAAAGGGCGACGGGAGTGAGCGTGCCGGTCCGTCCGACGGAGACGACGATATCCTGTACCACCGTGATTTCCTTACGCGGGGCAAATTTGAAGGCGATCGCCCAGCGGGGGCTACGGGATTTGAAGCCCAGCTGTTCCTGCCAGTCCCGGCGATTCACTTTCACCACCAGACCGTCGATTTCATAGGGGAGGGCGTCGCGCACCTGTTCAGTTTCGCGGTGGAATGCGATGACCTCTTCAATCGTGTGGCACCGGCGTCGATGGCTGGGAATGGGAAGTCCCCATTCGGCGAGCGCGTCGAGCTCGCCCCAATGAGAATCCGGCGGTTCACCGGATACCGCCATGGCTTCATAGCAGGTCACGACCAACGGGCGGGCCGCAGTAATGTTCGAGTCGAGCTGCCGAAGAGCGCCGGCCGCCGCGTTGCGCGGATTGGCAAAGGCCTCGTCTCCTCGCTCCGTCATGGTCCGATTCAATCCATGAAAGTCGTCGAGCTTCATATAGACTTCGCCGCGCACGGCGAGATGGGCCGGTGGAGAAGAATCACTGCGCAAGTGAAGGGGAAGGGAGCGGATCGTCCGGAGGTTGACGGTCACATCCTCACCGGTCGTTCCGTCGCCTCTGGTGGATCCGCGGACCAGCCGGCCTTGCTCATAGACTAGTTCGACGGAGAGACCGTCGAATTTCGGTTCGACGGTATATTCTATCTGCTGGCTTTCCAGTTCCCGTTTCATCCGTTGATCGAATGCCAGGACGTCGGCCACATCGACGATGGAGTCGAGACTCAACATCGGCCGTTCGTGCTTGACCTTGCCCAGCTCAGCCAGAGGCGATGCGCCGACTCGTTGGGTTGGAGAATCGTCCATCACCAGTTCCGGGTGCGCGGCTTCGAGATCGCTCAGGTTTCTGAACAGCCGGTCGTATTCGCCGTCGGAGATTTCCGGACGATCTTTGACGTAGTACAGGTAGTCATGTCTGCGGATCTCCTGGCGGAGCCAGTCGAGTTGTTCCGAGACCGGGGCTGAGGCATCAGGGCGCCGGGACGGCGAGAGGTTATCGAATAAATCTGGCGGCATAACTTCTGATCTCATGGCCGTTGAGCACGTGAAAGCGGCGGAGCCGGTCGAGCGTCTGGCTCGAAAATCTCGTGAGCGGAATCGGGACAAGCGTCCGCCCGAATTGTTTGGCAATCCTCCGCCAGCTGGCGCGGGGCGGAACGGGTGTCACGAGCGCAATGTGGGTTTCCCGGGTGTGAACGGCTGCCGCCGCAATCAACCGTTCTTCCAGCGTGCTCGCAAATGCGAGCAGAGGGTCGCTCCAGATATCCGGAATGGGACGGGGCGGAAACAGAAAGAAGGCGCCGCCATAACGCGACTGGGCAATGCCGGGCCCTACCATGTCATCGGCAAACGGGGTGGCGTAAAAACAGAGCGTGGATTCTTCCTGGTGCTCGGCAAACCAGGTGGCTTGCCAGGAATAGGTCAGGGGATCGGCGGGAGTGTCGAACAGGAAGATTACGACTTCCACATTGCCGCGGGCGGGCGGAATTTCCCGCACATACAGATCCATGCGCGGCAATGCGCTCAAGGCACTGCCAGACGGTGAGCCAGCCGATCGTGTTCCACCCAGCCATCGGCGAAGACTTTCCCGGAGATCCAACCCGTCTTTCATCGATGTCGTGAACTTTTCCGTCCTGGCTAAATCTGCGCCGATAAGCGCGGCTGCCTGAGCGCGCACGTGGGTGTTGAAACTTTCAATCCGCTGATCTTCCGGAGGCCAAGAGCATTGCCGTTGCGGGTTCCAGAGATGGGACCAGCGGCGGCTGGTTTTCCGGTCAGGCTTTGGTTTCAACGACAGCTCGCGCCAGACGAGCGGCGGTCCCTGCAGGCGGTTGGTGGCGGAGGCGATGGTGCCGTCAGGCAACTCCACTTCATTGAGTCCCAGAGTGATCGCGTCGAGCCGTGACTGATCCTGATCCTCCTGATAGCTATAGCTCTTAGCCGTCTTAAGCAGCATCACGGCAAAATCGTCTCCGGCTGTTTGCTTGGCGGCGACGATGAGTGAGTAGAGTGACGGTGTCAGGCGGCGTTCAAGCAGGGTGAGGTTCCGGACGTACTGCAAGAGGACCTGGAGGATCTGCGGCGTCACCCAGTCGGGAATGGAGGCGCCTTCAGCTCGATGATGTTCAATCCAACGCGTCCGTGTCTCAATGAGGAGTTCCTTGACGCCATCGATGGCGAGATTCCAATCTGAATGCAGCGTTTCCCGGCGCCGTTCATACAATTCGGTAAGGAAAGGAAGTTCTCCCAAGGCGAAGTAGAGAGAGTCACGGTTGACGCGGCAACGAACCGGCTGTCCCGCTGTTGACTCCGGCCGCACATACGGAGCATTGGCGTGATAGGCGGCGCGGAGCCAGGGCCAATCCGTCAGGTGGCACAGGCATAAGATGGAAGCATGATCCAGCTCCAGCTCATGGAGCCGAAAGGCCATCCAGGTGATTCGTTGATCCTGCTGTGAGTCGGGCGGCGGCATGGCAAGAGAGGGCAGTGTCGCAGCCGCCAGCATCGGTAGCGAGACGGATTTGACGGCATACGGGTCGGGCCCGACAAAAGGAATCGGCTCAAAACAGGCGACCTCCCGGTCGATGTAGGCGCGCGGGATAGCTTCGCCCATGGCCACGCGGATACCCATAATGACGGCCTGACAGGGATCGATCGGGATCAGGCTGACGCAGGCCTTCTCCTCCCGCGCCGGCTCCGGCAGAACAATCAGGTTGATTTCTGGGAGGCGATCCACCGCGTGCTCGACGCAGGCTTCTACGGACGGCGGGAGCGGAATGGCAAGACAGTCATATCGTTTGGCAATCAGTGTCTCGCGGACTTCCTGCGCGATGTCGCCGCTGCCATGGAGGATGGGAAGGAGATCGATGCGTGGCGACAGGCTGAGTATGCGAGCGTCGGTCGGCGTATAGCGAGACATTCAGCGTCCCGGGTGTAGAGGGTCGTCTTCCTCAAAAAAGAAATCGCCAAAGCCTTTGGGGAGCGCTTGATCACCCATCGCCCGTTTTCTCCGCTTCGACTGCTCCTCTAAATCCAGCGACTCGGCTCCGAGCACTTTCAAAAGGGCTTCCTGCCACATTCGATCGAGCGCGACCGGATGGGATGAGTCCTGGGCCAGCCGCTTGACGGCGTATTGGATGAGGTGCAAGCCGTCGCGGATCGAATATTCCAGATTCAGCTGATGGGCGTCCTGCAGGAAGCCGACGGCGATGCTCAGGATGTCTTCTTTTGCAAAAGGAAGATGGTAGCGGAGAATCGCCATTTCATCCTGGCGCGACGGGAATCCGAGACCGAGGGTCGGTTGCAGGCGGGAGAGCATGTAGTCCGGCACTTCATATGTGGAGGCATCCTCGTTCATGGTGACGCAGCAACGGAAGTCTTCGTGCGCTTCAATAAGAATACCCGCGATGATCGATTCGACGCAACGGCGATGGTCGAGCAGGGAAGCCAGGGATGCCCAGCTCTTCTCGTTCATCCGGTTGCCTTCATCCAGGACACAGATACTCCCGGTAAGCACCGCCGTCACCAGCGGCGATGCGTGGTAGGCGATCGATCCCGATTCGGCCAGGACCGGTGTAATCAGCAGGTCTTCCGGGCGCGTATCGGCCGTGCATTGAAAGACATACAGGTCCTGTTTGCGTTCCTTGGCGCCCGACATCGCCAGGGTCGTTTTTCCGATGCCCGGGGGACCGGTAATTCTCGGCGACAGCGGGAGATCGCGCGGGTCCACTTTGAGCCAGCAGGCGAGGAGCTGTTGCAGAGGCTCTCGACTCCCGATCCATTCTTGTAATGTCGAAATGGGCTGCGCGAGGTGCAGCGTAATGCCCTGTACGGAGATGGTTCTAGCGGAGGTGGCTTGTGAGCGATTATCCATGGTGGTATGCGTGCTGAAAACTTCTCATCATGGCACGGACGGTAGCACAGCATCGGGAGTGAATCAAACCCCTCCTCGCCCCAATTCGCTTTGACTTTCACAGCGTTGAACCGTATTCTTAGTGACTCGTCGGTCGGGTAGGGAGTGGATGGCGAGAGGGTCGGGATGGCCGATTCAGGATGCGGCAGACTCCGGTGTCGGAGGTGGACAATGAAGATGGAGGATCGTCGAGTGATGAATCAGACTTGTAGAATAGTGGGATCCGGTGTCCTCGTGCTGTGCGGCACGATGTTGCTCAGCGGCTGTGTGGTGCTGGAAGAGAAATACAATGCGGAGAAGGCGCGGAGTCTGAATTTCCAGCGTTTGCTGGCCCAGGAAGAAAAGCGGACGGCTGAGCTCGACAGCGAAGCCAAGCGGACGAAAAAAGAATTGGCTGAATTCGAGGCGAGAAATCGCGAATTGACGGCGCAAGTGCAGTCAGCGCGAGAGCAAATGGGCCGGCTTCAGGAAGAAACCGAGGCGGTGAAAGAGTCGGCGATGCTGGAGCGGAAGGCCATGCAGGATATGCGGAAAATGGCCCCACAGGCAGCGGCCAAGCCCAAGAAAGTCGATGAGCTGGCGTCGCTTTCGCGTGAGGCTGATGCCCTCTTGCAGGATTCGGCGAAAGAAATGCCAAGTCTTGCCCCCCCGGCGGAAGCGGCCAAGCCAATCGCCAAAGCCGGAACCACCATTCACGTGGTCAAGCCCGGAGAAACGTTGTTTCGAGTCAGCAGGTTGTACGGCGTTCCGATCGACAAGTTGAAAAAGTGGAATAAGCTGCCGGACGATATTATCGAAGTGGGCCAGAAACTCATTGTCGGGATGGAGTAATTCCGCAGGCATGGCAACGCCAACGTATTCGCTCAGCTTGGACGAATTCCGCCGGTACGCAAAAGAGGGCAACCTCATTCCCTTGTACCGGGAAATTCTGGCCGACTATGAGACGCCGGTCTCGGCCTTTGCGAAGATCGATCATGGTCCGTCCGCCTATTTGTTGGAAAGCGTGCAGGGCGGGGAGAAGTGGGCCCGCTACTCGTTTCTCGGCAGTGGGTCGCCGATTCTCATGGTGGAAGATCGCGGCGATCTGCTGATCAAACAAGGGAAACGCACCCGCCGCATCGCGTGCAAAGGCGCTCCGCTCGATCGTCTTCGAGAGTTTATGGAGACGTATCGTCCGGTGACCGTTCCCGGACTTCCCCGGTTTGTCGGTGGCGCCGTCGGGTATCTCGGCTATGATATGGTGAGCACGTTTGAAAATATTTCGTTTCGCCGGAAAGAGAGTCTGAATCTCCCGGAGTTTGCGTTTCTCCTGACCGACACGCTGCTCATATTCGACAATGTCGCGCAGAAAATTAAAGTGGTCGCCAACGCCCATGTCGCGTCGCAATCGGAGCGGGCCATTCGTCAGGCCTATCGTCAGGCCACCGCTCGTATCGAACGGATGATTGCCCGGTTGCGAAGGCCTCTGCGCCGGACCGCGCCCAAGCGCCGGCGGACGCCGATCACGTTCACGCCGAATATGAGCAAGGCGGACTTCGAGAAGATGGTCAGCCAGACGCAGGAATACATCAAGGCCGGGGACATTTTTCAGTGCGTACTTTCGCAGCGCTGGGAAACGAAGCTCCATGCGACGCCGTTCCAGCTCTATCGCGCCCTTCGCGTCGTCAATCCGTCACCGTACATGTACTATCTCAGGATCGCAGGTGTCGAATTGGTGGGCTCGTCGCCGGAAATTCTCGTGCGGTGCGAAGAGGGGTTGGTATCAGTTCGTCCGATCGCCGGCACGCGTCGCCGCGGCGCGACTGCCGAGGAAGATGAGCAACTGGAGCGCCGTCTGCTGGCCGACCAGAAGGAGCGGGCCGAGCACATTATGCTCGTGGACCTGGGCCGGAACGATGTCGGGCGGGTGGCCGAAAGCGGCTCCGTCAAAGTCGAGTCGCTGATGAACGTTGAGCGCTATTCGCATGTCATGCATATTGTGTCCAATGTCAGCGGCCGACTGGCCCCGGAGAAGACCATCTACGACGTGCTGCAGGCCTGTTTCCCGGCCGGAACTGTGTCAGGAGCCCCGAAAATTCGCGCGATGGAAATCATCGAAGAACTGGAGCCGACCAGGCGGGGACCGTATGCCGGCGCGGTGGGCTACTTCAGTTTCTCCGGTAACATGGACATGTGCATCAATATCCGCACGGTCGTGGTATCCAAGCGGCGAGCTTTCATTCAGGCCGGGGCTGGTATCGTGGCGGACTCGAATCCCGAACACGAATACGAAGAGACCTGCAATAAAGCACGCGCGATGATGAAAGCCATCGAGTTGGCCGAACAGGGGCTGGAGTAGCGCCATGCTCTTGATGATCGATAATTACGATTCTTTCACTTACAACCTGGTGCAGTATCTAGGTGAGTTGGGTGAAGATGTCCGTGTGTATCGGAACGACAAGATCACCTTGCAGCAGATCGAAGATCTTGGGCCCAATCGGATTGTCATTTCTCCGGGCCCCTGCACGCCGAAAGAGGCCGGTGTCTCCGTCGAAGCGATTCGCCAGTTTGCCGGCCGTATGCCGATCCTCGGCGTCTGTCTCGGCCACCAATCGCTGGGCGTGGCGTTCGGCGGCGAAGTCATTCGAGCCCAGCGGCTGATGCATGGAAAGACATCGATGATTTCGCACGACGGAAAAACGATCTTTCATGGATTGCCGAATCCATTCGAGGCCACGCGCTATCACTCTCTACTGGTCAATCCGAAGAATCTTCCAGACTGTCTGGAGGTCTCGGCGAAGACGGCCGAAGGAGAGATCATGGGGTTGCGTCACCGGACGCTCGGCGTTGAAGGCGTGCAATTTCATCCGGAATCGATTTTGACCAAGTCCGGGAAAGACCTGCTCAGAAACTTCTTAAAGCTCTAGTCTAATCGGACTGCCCGTCTTCCATGATCAAAGACGCAATCGCGAAATTGGCCGACCGCATCAACCTTTCCGAACAGGAAGCGGAAGAGGTGCTGTCCGAGATCATGGACGGCGCGGCCACTCCGGCGCAGATCGCCGCCTATCTGATGGGGCTTCGCCAGAAAGGCGAAACGGTGGATGAGATCGCCGGCTCGGCGCGCGCGATGCGCGCCCGTGCCACGCGAATCCAGGTGGGCAGCTCGATCGTCATCGATACCTGCGGAACGGGGGGAGACGGCGGGCATACCTTCAATATTTCGACGACCGCGGCGTTCGTGGTGGCCGGCGCCGGACTCACCGTGGCAAAACACGGAAACCGGTCGGTGTCGTCCAGGTCGGGAAGCGCGGATGTGCTGAGTGCATTGGGCGTGAAGATCGATCTTCAGCCTGAGCGAGTGGCGGATTGTATCAATGAGGTGGGTATCGGCTTTCTTTATGCTCCGCTGTTTCATGGCGCCATGAAATATTGCGCGGGGCCGCGACAGGACATGGGAATTCGAACGCTCTTAAATGTCCTCGGTCCGCTGGCCAACCCTGCCGGGGCCACGCACCAGGTCCTCGGCGTCTATGATGCGAAACTGACCGAGGTGATGGCCAAAGTCCTGGTGCAATTGGGTTCCCAACATTGTTTTGTCTTGCATGGCATGGATGGGCTCGACGAGCTCACGGTCTGTGATCGCACGAAAGTCTCCGAAGGGAAAGCCGGTGTCGTGTCCAACTATTTTGTGACGCCTGAGGAATGTGATCTGCCCCGCGTCCACAAGAAGGAAATTGCCGGCGGAACTCCTGAAGAGAATGCCCGGATCACCAGAGATATTCTGCAAGGGAAGAAGGGGCCGAAACGCGACATTGTCTGTTTGAATGCGGCTGCCGCGATTGTCGCAGGCCAGCAGGCCAGGACGTTGAAAGACGGTCTGCGGGTCGCCCGGGAAGCCCTCGATTCAGGTGCCGCAGCAGAAAAGCTCGATCGACTCGTGGCCTGGACGAACAAGGTGTCGTGACGCATGATCCTGGATCAGATTCTTGAACATAAAAAAGCAGAACTCCGGCACAAGCAGAGCCGCGGCTATCTGGCGAATCTGAAATCCGCCATTCGAGATGCGCCGCCGCCGCTCGGCTTTGCCGTGACGCTTGATGCGACGCGGACGGCGACGAGCCCGGCCCTGATTGCAGAGGTGAAAAAGGCTTCGCCGAGTCTCGGCCTGCTGCGTCCCGAGTTTTCCGAGAACTTTGACTATCTTCGCATCGCGCGTTTGTACCATGAACATGGGGCCTCGGCCTTGTCGGTGTTGACCGATAAAGATTTCTTCCAGGGCGACCTGCGGTATCTGGCGGAGATCAAAAAGGCGCTGCCCATGCCGGCGCTGGACAAAGAATTTATGGTGGGGGAGATCCAGTTTTATGAAGCCAGGGCCCATGGCGCCGATGCGGTGCTGCTGATCGTGGCCGCATTGGAAAAACGCCAGCTCATCGATTTTCACGCGCTGGCCACCGAACTGAAGATGGACACGCTGTTTGAAACGCATCATGAACGGGAATTGGATACGGTCCTGGAGTGGATACCGACGGCCCGCATGATCGGAATCAACAATCGGGATCTCAAGACGTTTACGACGGATCTGGGCGTGACGTTCCGGTTGGCGAAACGCATTCCGTCCGACAAGATCATTGTCAGCGAGAGCGGCATTCATACGCGCGAGGATGTGCTTAAACTTGTCGAGGCTGGCGTGCATGCCATGCTGGTCGGGGAATCGCTGATTAAATCCGAGAGTATCGAGAAGAAGATTGCAGACCTGCGCGGAACAACGAAGTTAGTCAACAACCAGTGAAAGCGATGCGTTCCACGTGAAAGTCAAAATCTGCGGCATCACCAACGAACAGGATGCGCGGGTGGCCGTTGAGGCGGGGGCTGATGCGCTCGGCTTTATTATGTATCGCAAGAGCCCGCGCTTCGTCGAATCGGCGGTGGTCAAGCGGATCATTGACGGATTGCCGCCGTTTGTGGCGGCGGTTGGAGTGTTCGTCAATGAAGACGCGGCTGCTGTTCGACGGCTTATGGATGAGTGCGGATTGACCTTGGCTCAGCTGCATGGTGACGAGTCCGCGGCCTACTGTGAAGGGCTCGGGCGTCCGTCTATGAAAGCGCTGCGACTCAAAGACCGTGGAACGTTTCTGGCGCTGGCCGAATTTCGAGGACGCGCGAACGTCCGCGCATTCGTGCTGGATGCCTTTTCAGAGCAGGCCTACGGTGGCACGGGACAGACCGTCGATTGGACTCTGGCAGCCGAAGCGGCTCGTGCTTCCAGGATTCTTCTGGCCGGAGGGCTCACGCCGGACAACGTGGCGGAGGCGATTCGCCAGGTACGACCCTACGGAGTCGATGTCAGCAGCGGGGTCGAGGCGCGGCCGGGACAGAAGGATCATGCCAAGGTGCATGCATTTGTTCAGGCCGCGAGGCTTGTCTCAACCTGAGGCGTCCGATTATACTCCGCCATCATCTGAAAGGATTGAATTCCACAATGAAGAAGGTCCCCGACAGCCATGGACGATTCGGCCCCTACGGCGGCCGGTATGTGCCGGAAACGTTGATGCCGGCGTTGCTCGAACTCGAGCAGGAGTATGCCGCGGCTCGGAAAGATCGCGGGTTCCGCCAAGAACTGGCCTACTATCTCAAACAGTATGTCGGGCGGCCGACGTCGCTTTATCTTGCCTCGCGGCTGACCAAGAAGCTTGGCGGGGCCAAGATCTATCTGAAGCGGGAAGATCTCTGTCATACCGGCGCGCATAAAATTAACAATGCGATCGGCCAGGTGCTCCTGGCTATGCGGATGAAGAAACCCAGGATCATCGCCGAGACCGGCGCGGGACAGCATGGTGTCGCAACGGCGACAGCGGCCGCGATGTTCGGCCTGGAATGCGAAATCTACATGGGCACGGAGGACATGCAGCGGCAGGCGCTGAATGTCTTTCGGATGCGCTTGCTCGGAGCAAAAGTCACCGGAGTCGATGCCGGGAGCAGAACGCTCAAGGACGCCATCAGCGAGGCCATGCGCGACTGGACCACGAACGTGCGCACGACCCATTACATTCTGGGGTCGGTGCTGGGCGCGCATCCCTATCCGATGATGATCCGCGATTTCCAGGCGATCATCGGGCAAGAAGCCCGCAAGCAGATTCTCGCCGCGGAAGGAAAGCTGCCCGACTATCTGGTGGCCTGTGTCGGCGGAGGCAGCAACTCCATCGGATTGTTCCATGCATTCCTCGGCGATAAGAAGGTCAAGATGATCGGCGTTGAGGCGGGAGGCACCGGCATTGAAAGCGGCAAACATGCCGCACGATTCTTCGGGGGGAAGCCCGGCGTCCTCCAAGGCACGATGACCTATCTCCTGCAGGACGAAGACGGTCAGATCAATTTGACGCACTCGGTGTCGGCGGGGCTGGACTATGCGGCCGTGGGACCGGAGCACAGCCTCTACCACGACTTGAAGCGGGTTCAATACACTTACGCCACCGACGACGAAGCGCTGGCGGCCTTCGATTTGCTTGCGACGGTGGAGGGGATTGTGCCGGCGCTGGAAAGTGCGCATGCCATTGCCGAAGTTGTGAAGCTGGCTCCGAAGCTCAAGAAATCCAACGTCATCATTGCCAATCTTTCCGGCCGTGGAGACAAGGATGTTCAGCAGGTGGCGCGGATGCGGGGGGTGACGCTATGACCGGACGGATTGAATCGACGTTCCAGCGATTGGGCCAGGCGAATAAGAAAGCGTTGATTGCCTACCTGATGGCCGGCGATCCGACCTTGGCCGATACCGAGCGGCTGGTCGTGGAGATCGAGCAAGCGGGGGCCGACATCATCGAGCTGGGCGTGCCGTTCTCGGATCCGATTGCCGATGGTCCGGTCATCCAGTTGGCGGCTGAGCGGGGCTTGCGAAGCGGCACGTCGCTCAGGAAGATTTTGGCCATGATGAAGTCGCTACGGACGAGAACGCAGGTTCCGATCGTGCTCATGGTCTATTACAACTCGATCCATGCCATGGGGGTGGAGACGTTTTGCCGGGAGGCAGGTGCGGCGGGCGTCGATGGACTGATCGTTCCTGATATGCCACCCGATGAAGCAGGTCCGTTGAAAGGTCCGGCTGCGGCAGCTGGATTACGGTTGATTTTCCTCTTGGCGCCGACCAGTACGCCGGAACGACGGGAATATGTCGCCAAGGAATCTCAAGGATTTCTCTACTATGTCTCGCTCACCGGAATTACCGGAGCCAAGATTCAAAACATGGCGGAAGTCGGTAAGAATGTCGGCAAGATCAAGAAGGTGACCAAGACGCCGGTCGCAGTCGGATTTGGTGTGTCAACGCCGGAAGACGCTGCCACGGTGTCGGCCATGGCGGATGGAGTCATTGTCGGAAGTGCGATCGTGAAGCAGATTGCGGCTCACCAGCAATCCTCAGATATGCCGGAGAAAGTCGGTCGCTTTGTCGCATCGTTGAAAACGGCGATGAACCAGCTTGCTTAGGTGTGAGACAAGGTCTGTGGGATGGATCAGACGGATAGGGACGGTGCTAGCGCTTTCCTGAGCTTGTCGACGGCGGCATGTATTTGATCATCTCATCGGTCAATTCGGCCGCCACATCCTTCAAATTCGGCTTGAAGAACATGTAACTGCTGGCCTTCTCATGCCTGGCCTTCCAGACTGTCGTTCCGGTCGTGGCGTCGATGAGGCGCATGCTCAGACCGACTCTTCCGACATTGTCGCCTTCTTTTCTCGAATATTCCCAGGCATTGATCCGGATCACAAGAAAGGACTCGACATTGAGTGACTTGCCCAGCTTGATCGCCGAGTCCTTGTCTGATTGGCCGGTCATTTCAAGCCGAGAAAAGTAGAATACCAGCGAGTCAAACGCTTCCTTGGATCCCTGAAAGATATCGGTGACTTGCTCGGCCGGGACGACTCGTTCAATTCGCCCGGTCTTGCTGAGCGATCCCGCCAGTACTTCCTGGATATCCTCGCGCGCACTGTCGTATTGGCTGGCCATCGGAGGCAACACCGCCACCGACTGGGGACGGAACACCTTCGCGCCGGGACCTTCCCACATTTCCTGAAGACCGCCACAACCGGCCAAGGTGAGGACCGCTGCACCGGCAAGAAGAACATGTCGAAGGGGCTTGTTCAGCAACATCATAATTCTCAGTATACCATTAGAATGTCAAAGAGACAGAGCCTGATGCCAATGCCCCACGCTCACGGAAGTCATACCCGCCTCCGATATCGACTCTGAGGGCAAAGACCCGTAGGCCAATCCCTGCAGTGGGGGTAATCGTTGAGGCAGCGTCTTGAACGTTCTTGAAGGCCCCTGCGCGCAAAGAAAGAAATTCATTCAAGATAGTCTGCTCCGCGCCAACGCTGAGCACCTGGCTCCTGATCCCTGGGACAAAGGTCTTATTCGAGGTCACATCCATATCGGCGGTTAACGTCAACGACGAGTAGGGGTTGACGGCGACGCCGCCTCGTACCTGAGGCAACATCTTGTATTTGGTTCCGTCCGGGGCATCGAATTCCGGTTGGGTCAGGTCCTTCGCGACGACTCCGAGCCGCAACCAGGAGGCGGGGCGGTAGATTGCGCCGACATCGACGCTGAACGCCGATGAGAGTTTGGCTTTGCCCAGGCTATCGGTGAGGGTGACGTCTTGACCACCCGTGACGCTAGCCGATCCCGCATAGGCAGCCCCCTGAATTGCCTTGGCTGTGACACCAATTGCAAAGGTCTTGTCGGCAAAGGCGTAGGCGTAAGAGAAAGCGGCTTGCCTTGCCTCTAGCCCTCGCAAGAGAAATGCGCCCTGGACGTTCCCGCCAACCTGACGGAACCGATTGTTCGGATCGACAAACGCGCCCCCCGTGGCCACATCAGAAATATTGAACCCAAAAGCGTGTTCACCGAAATGTCCTTTGAAGTAGAGTCCGCCGGCTGCCGCAGCGGATATGGTCCCGCCATTGATGCGATCAGCTAGTCCTTGAGCCGCAGCCGCATTGCCGGGCGTAAAATTCTTGATGTCATCCAAGGTTTGACGGACTCCCAGCCGGTCAACTCCCTGTCCTGATGCCTGAATCCGAATATCCACGGTCTGCGTCATGGCCAGGCCGGCCGGATTCCAATAGGTAGCGAGGGCGTCTGTCGTAATTGCCACTCCAGCGCCACCCATGCCGACGGCCCGTGGGCCGACCACGACAAATTCACCGGCCAGGACCTGATTCGAAATAAGCACGAGGGCCGCCAACCCAAAAGTGCGAATAAATAAATGTTTCATAGCCTTACCTCGCATGAAGCTCGAAAGGACTCCGTAATATTTTGCAGTCTAGGGATCTCGACCACATCCGTCAAGACTTAGACGATCATTCCGTCTTGCATGTGAATGATGCGGTCGGACTGGGCGGAGAGCTTGTCGTTGTGGGTCACAATCACGAAGGTGGTTTTGCGGGTCCGGTTCAAATCCCGAAGCAGGCCGAAGAGAGATTCACCTGTATGCGTGTCCAGATTTCCGGTCGGTTCGTCGGCCAGCACGAGGTCGGGTTTCTGCAAGAGCGCCCGGGCCACTGCGACCCGCTGCTGTTCGCCGCCGGAGAGTTCACCAGGCTTGTGGTGGAGCCGTTGTCCTAACCCGACTTCCTGCAGCAAGGTCGTGGCTTCCTGCTCGACTTCCTCGAGCGGACGCCGCTGGATGAGCGCCGGCATACAGGCGTTTTCCAGCGCAGTGAATTCGGGCAACAGATGGTGAAATTGAAAGACAAAGCCGATGCGGCGGTTGCGGAATTCGGCCTGCTGCGCTTCGGACATCTGGAAGAGATCCTGATTGTCGAAGTAGACGGTTCCTTTGGTCGGCCGGTCGAGCATGCCCATGATATGGAGCATGGTGCTTTTCCCCGCGCCCGATGCCCCGACAACCGCCACCATTTGCCCGCGAGGAATTTCCAGATCGATCCCTTTGAGCACAGTAAGTTCCTGTGAACCCATGGTGAAGGATTTGTGGAGGTCCGTTATACGGATCATCGGATAGTTCTCGCCGGTCATTGGTGTAGGCGTGGTGCTCATTCGTAGCGCAGAGCCGCGACCGGTTCGAGTTTGGCTGCCTGGAGCGACGGGTAGACGGTCGCGGCAAAGCTGATGAGGATGGCGGAGCCGGCCACGAGGAGTACATCGAGCGCCTGAACGTGGACGGGAATTCTGGAGATGTAATAGACGGTCGGGTCAAACGTCCAAAAGGTCTGGATCAACCAGAGGAAGGCGTAGCCCAAGGGGATGCCGATGGCCGTGCCGCTGAAGCCGATGATGAGGCCGTTCAGCATGAAAATGCGCCGGATGCTTTTCCTTGTGGCCCCCATGGCTTTTAGAATTGCGATCTCTTTTTGCTTCTCCGTCACGATCATTGTGAGCGTGCTGACGATATTGAATGAAGCGACAATGGTGATCAGGACCAGCAGGAGGAACATCATGGTCTTTTCCAACTTCAGTGCTGAAAAGAGATTGCGGTTCATCTGCATCCAATCTCTGGCACCATACACAAATCCCAGCGAGCCTTCGATGTTGTGGGCGATGTCGTTCGCACGAAAGACGTCGGTCACTTTGACTTCGATCCCGGAGACGGTCGCCCCCATATTGAAGAATTTCTGGGCCTCGGCAAGATCAATATAGGCCAGCGATGAATCGTATTCGTACATGCCGGAGTGAAAGAGGCCGACGACGGCAAAGGTGCGTATCTTGGGAACCATGCCCATAGCGCTGATCGGGCCGACGGGCGAGACCACGTTGACCGTGTCGCCCACGAAGACCCCGAGGCGCATGGCCAGTTCCTTCCCGAGAATGATTCCCGGTTTCTCCGTTTCGACGGCTGGACCGGTGGGGTCATCGGCCGGCGATTGCTTGACCTTCACTGGTTTGCTCAGGTCGGATAGCTCGCCGGTTCCGAGGTTCTTGGCAAGTTCGGTGACATGCCCTTCCCGCTGGGGATCAATGCCGCGGAGCACGATGCCTTGGACGCCATTGGGCGTCGTCAGCAGGACCTGCTTGAGGACAAACGGAGTGGCGGCCACGACATCTTGGACGGCTTCAATCTGCTTCGTGGTCGGTTCGTAGTCGGACATGCCGTCTTTCATCCGGTCCTGCACAATGATATGGGCCGTGGTACCAAGAATTTTAGCCTGAATGTCCTCTTTGAAGCCGGTCATGATGCCGACGGTCCCGATCAGGGCTGCCACGCCGAGGGTAATCCCGGCGATCGAGACGAACGTGTTGAGCGAGATCGTACGGTTCCGCCGCTTGGCGCGGAGATAGCGGAGGCCGACAAAGATTTCATACGGCATCGACATGGGCGATTATTTCTCCGGCCGGAGTTGAGGAAACAGGACCACATCGCGGATCGAGGCCTGGTTGGTGAACAGCATGATCAAACGGTCGATGCCGATGCCTTCGCCGGCGGTGGGCGGCATGCCGTATTCCAATGCGCGCAAGAAATCCTCATCGACGAGATGCGCTTCTTCATCGCCGGCTTCGCGTTGGGCGGCCTGGCCCTCGAACCGTTCCCGTTGGTCGAGCGGATCGTTCAACTCGGAGAACGCATTCGCGATTTCCCGTCCAGCGATATAGAGCTCAAACCGGTCGGTGAGCGCGGGATTGGAATCTTTCCGCCGCGCGAGAGGAGAGATTTCGATCGGGTAGTCGGTGATGAAGGTCGGCTGAATGAGATTCGGCTCGACCGTTTCCTCGAAGATCTCGTTCACAATATTGAAGAGCGTGGCCTTGGGATCGACCTGGATGCCGAGTGATTTCGCCGCGGCCGCGGCTTTCTCGCGATCTTGCAGGACGGAAGGATCCAGCTTGTTCACTTCCAGAATGGACTGGTGGTAGGACCAGCGCCGCCAGGGTGGCGTGAGGGTAATCTCTTTGCCCTGATACTCGATGACGGTTTTACCGAGCAACTGCTGAGCCAGGCAGGAGACCATGTCTTCGGTCAGCACGATCAAGTCCTGATAGTCCGCATAGGAGACGTAGAACTCCAGCATCGTGAATTCGGGGTTATGAATCGTCGAGATGCCTTCATTGCGGAAGTTGCGATTAATTTCGAATACACGGGGAAAGCCGCCCACGATGAGCCGTTTAAGGTATAACTCCGGCGCGATGCGCAAATAGAGATCGATGCCGAGCGCGTTATGATGGGTCACAAAGGGTTTCGCCGTCGCGCCGCCGGGGATCGGGTGCATCATCGGAGTTTCGACTTCCAGGAATCCGCGCTCGATCAGGTATGACCGGATGCCTGCAATAATTTTGCTGCGGATGGCGAAGATGCTGTGGACGTCGGGATTCGCAATCAAATCGACGTAGCGCTGTCGGTAGCGCGTTTCGACGTCGGTGAGCCCGTGCCACTTTTCAGGCAACGGCCGAAGGGCCTTGCTCAAGAACGTGAGTTCCCGGACTTCCACGGTGAATTCATTGGTCTTGGTGCGGAAGAGTATGCCGGTGACTCCGATCCAATCGCCCAGATCGAGCTGTTCCGTCACCATATAAGACTGTTCGGTGAGGAGATCTTTCTTGAGATAGACCTGTAAGCGATCTGCGCCGTCCTGTATGACTGCAAAGCCGGCTTTCCCGAACCGGCGTAAAGCGACCACGCGGCCGGCGAAGGTGCAGCCGATCTTTTCCTCTTCCAGGACCTCCTTGGATTTTTCAGCATGCAATTTGATCAGCTGTCCGGCGCGGTCTTTGACTTCGAATCGAGTGCCGTAGGGAGCCACACCACCCGCGCGCAGCTGGTCGAGCTTCTTGATGCGTTGCTGTCGTTGTTCGTTCAATTCATCCATGGTCGTTCCGTGTCCTGTTAATCCTCATCCGTGCCGGCCGTGGTCGGGGCGAGGAGCGCTCCGGCCATTTTCTTCTTCAGATACGCTTCAATAAATGTGTCCAGATCGCCATCCATGACCGCCGCCACGTTTCCGGTTTCATGGGCAGTCCGGTGGTCTTTGACCATTTGATAGGGCTGGAACACATAGGAGCGGATCTGACTGCCCCAGCCGATTTCTTTCTTTTCGCCGACGATGGCGTTGAATTCCGCCTCTTTCTTTTTCTGCTCCACCTCGAAGAGACGGGCTTTCAAAATCTTCATCGCGCCGTTGCGGTTCTGGAGCTGCGAGCGCTCGTTCTGACATTGCACGACGATGTTGGTGGGAAGGTGCGTAATCCGGATCGCCGTCTCAACCTTGTTCACGTTCTGGCCGCCGGCGCCGCCGGCTCGAAAGGTATCGATTCTCAGATCTTTGTCGTCGATGACGACATCAATGTCCTCATTGAGCTCCGGATAGACGAAGACCGAGGCAAAGGAAGTATGGCGACGCTTGTTGGCATCAAAGGGGGAGATCCGCACCAGGCGATGCACGCCGGCTTCAGCCTTCAAATACCCGTAGGCATAAGGACCGGTCACGGAGATCGTCACGCTCTTGATGCCCGCTTCGTCGCCATGGAGTAGATCCAATGTTTCCACTTTGAATTTTTTGGTCTCAGCCCATCGGACATACATGCGCAGGAGCATCTGCGCCCAATCCTGTGACTCCGTGCCTCCGGCGCCGGGATGAATGGCCATGATCGCATTGTTCGAATCAAGTTCTCCGGAGAGGAGCATCTCGACACGGAGCGTGGCCAGCGTGGTTTCAAGCCGGTGAAGCTCGGTCGTCAGTTCCTGTTCAAGGGAGGTATCCGGGCTTTCTTCCGCCAGCTCCAGCATGGCCTGAAGATCGCCGAGTTTCGCCTCGATCTCACGCCATTGGATGAGTTCGCGCTCAAGCGTGACTTTTTTTCTGCTGGTCGATGCGGCTGATTTGGTGTCGTTCCAGAATGTCGGGACGCCCATCTTGGCTTCGAGCTCTTCGAGCTCAGCGGTCATGCGAGCGAGGTCAAAGATGCCCCCGTAGTTCCGAGACCTGCACTCCGACTGTCTGCACGCGACTCCGCACCTCGTCTAACATGACTCGTGTCCTTTCGACTTACACAGGGGTGATGGCGGTGGTGCCATAGGCTGACTCCTTAGGCCGGAGCAGACTGATCAGGCACAAACGAACACAACGTACCACACAGCGGCAGACAAGCACAGGCTTGCTTATACCGGGGTGATGGCGGTGGTGCCGTGAACCGGCTCCTTCGGCCGGAGCAGACTGATCAGGCACAACAGCGCGCAGATTACCACACAGCCGTAGGCAAACACATCCCCGTACCGGCTGTAGAATGTGTGCGGTTGCCAGACCGGAATCGTCGCCTGAACCGCTTCTTCTGTAAAGAGTCCGGTGGTGTGCAGGATTCGTCCGTAGGGGTCGATGGCGCCGGTGATCCCGGTGTTGGCGGATCGTGCAAAGGCCAGATGATTTTCTACCGAGCGGAAGACCACCATGGAAAAATGCTGCGCGGGTGCCGATGAGTTTCCGAACCATCCGTCGTTGGTGATGGTCACCAGAAATTCAGCGCCGTTGACCGCGAGCTGCCGGACCAGATCCGGAAAGATGACTTCATAACAAATGGCCACGCCGAACTTCAGGGGGCGTGACGGAACGGAGGTCCCGTCCTCCCGGATCGTCGCCTTCGGGGTCAGCGACAGCGTGGTTCCACCTGGACCAGCCTCAAAGTCGCCGATGCCTTCAACCAGCTTATCGAGAAAAAACAGCAACGATGACTTCAGCGGAATATATTCCCCGAACGGGAC
Organism: Nitrospira sp.; assembly: GCA_013140455.1. Taxonomy (GTDB): domain Bacteria; phylum Nitrospirota; class Nitrospiria; order Nitrospirales; family Nitrospiraceae; genus Nitrospira_D. Next base: position 26,988 of record JABFSU010000081.1, read on the forward strand.
CAAATGATGCTTGTCGTACCGCCCGAGGATCGTTCCATCGGCCGACAAGAGATAGGCACTGTTCAATAAGTAGGGACGGCGATCCGGATAAAAGCGGAGCGCCGGACTGCCGAACAGGATCGGGGCTTTGGCCCGGTCGGCCAGGGCCATGAGTTGGAGCTGATAGTCTTTCTCCCGCTCGAATATGAATGGCGTGGCGGCTTCGGGCCAGACGATCAAGTCGGTAGCGCTACCGAACTGGTTGGTGAGGCGGTCGAATCGCTGCATGGTCTCGTCGCGAAACGCGATGTCCCACTTTACGGCTTGTTCAATGTTAGGTTGTACCAATCCTACGGTGATGGTGCCCTTGGGCGGTATGAGGGTAGATCCGGTCAGGAGCGAATCGCCGTATCCGTACGTCAGCACCATGAGCAGGGTGGTGATGGTGACCAGTTCCCACGGGAGCTTCCTCGGGTGAAATCCGCGAAAAAATGGCATCAGCCAGAGGAACAACTCTGCAAGCGTGAGGTTCACCAGGATAATCAGGAAAGAGACGCCGTAGACACCCAGATGGTCGGCGACTTGAATCAGTTCAAGCTCGCGATACTGGGAGTATCCCAACAAGCTCCAGGGGAATCCGGAAAAGGCATAGGTTCGCAGGAGTTCGAGCGAGACCCACACACAGGGAGAGAAAATAATTCCGTACCGTGGTAAGAATTCACGTAACCAGACGACGCTCCAGCTATAGATTCCGACGTAGAGTCCGAGATAGGCAGTGAGCAGGAGCAAGATGGCGTAGCTCACGGGAAGAGGGACTTTTCCATAGGTGGTCATCGCGGTGACGACCCAGGCCATAATTCCGGTGAATCCAATAGTTCCCGTCAGGCATCCAATCCAAAAGGCGCGCCGTCTCGTAGACGAGTCCAGGGCAATATGGAGGGGGATCATGGCGATCCATGCGAGGAGACCCAGATCAAATTTCGGGAAGCACAACGGGAGCAGGAGGCCGCTTATGCAGGCAAGAATGAGCTGGCGCGCACGCATTCGATCCATCGTGCGGTACCATAACGAAAGCGATTTCGACTTGCAAGGAATCGATAGAAGGAGCAAATTGCTGAATCGGAGGGGTGTGAAGATGTGGGTTTTGCTGACGGTGCTCGTTGCCAGTCTGGCGGCGAATGTTCCGGCCCACGCTGATGAGTCTCACTCACTTGGAGACCGGATCTCCGGGAAGCTCATTCGAGGTATCGTGAATCTCTCGACCGGATGGATAGAAGTCCCGCGGCAGATCTATGAAGTCGGGACTCATGAGGGTTGGGTGCGTGGTCTGCTACGCGGTCCGTTCGACGGAATCGGAATGTTTTTCGCACGCACCGTGGCCGGCGTTGTGGAAACGGCCACATTCCCGGTTCCGCTGCCGACCTATAAGCCCTTGTTGACGCCGGCGTATGCGTGGGAATCCGAGCATCCCTCCGACGTATTGGCGGCTGACAGCAAGTAAACACAGAACATATTCGAAGGGAGTCTATGGACGAGTTGAAACAAACCCGCAGGATACGCATCACACCATTCTCGAAACCGGCGGTCGCGCCACCGGATGACTCTGCTATTTGGATGGGCGGAGAAGCATCAGTGGGCACTCAGGCCGAGCGGCATGTCCGCCGGACTGAGCGGAACACGCCGGGCCTCGCTCTCACGATTCTCGGCCTTACCTTCTTGGGTGGCCTTGCCCTGGGGACTGTCACGTCCAGACTCTTGCGAAAAACGCGGCCATAGTCTGAGTCCGCTCACTCTTACTTGTTCCGCTCAGGTTGTTGGTGGATCCAGAGTTCGGGGGAATGGGCTGTTGCTTGGTAGGCTTGGCCAAACCCCAGTACCAGATGGGCGTCCTGTAGCCGCAGTTCCCACAGAGAAAAGTCTGCAAATCCAAACGTCATGGCAGATTTTGGAAATCGCGCGAGATAGCGTTCTTTCATCTGTGCATACGTGGGCGCGTCCGGTGGCAGGATTGCGGCCGTGCCCTGTAGATTGATTCTGCGCAAGGCCAAAGGATTTTTCTCAGCGTGATCAGGTTCGGAGAGGAAGAGCGACACCTGCGGGTCCTGACGCAGATGCTGCGTGTGCAGGGCAAGCTGGCTCAAGTGTAAATAGGCTCTCGTCCAATTCTCGCCAAGCACATAGGGCACATGCGAGCCGAAGGGCTTTCCGTTTCGCATCGTGAGAAGCACGCCTGTTCGCACCTCCTGCGCTAGCGTAGTCCAGGCCTCGCGTACCGCTTCATTGGTCATTGACTCAGCCATCATCCAGATCCTCTCGCACTCAAAGGCCTGTTGCGTGATAATAATCCTATCGGTATCAGACCGTCATCTCTTGATGATGGACCATACAAGTCACGCCTCATGGTGCTTCCCGACGTGGGAGCAGTGAAGATCCGTCAGTCAATCTTGTACCAAAGGAGCTGATCATGAAAAATGTCGAGATGGCGATCGAAGGAACGATGCTGACGATCAAAGTCGATCTGTCCAAAGAGTTTGGCCCGTCTGCATCAGGGAAGACCACGATCATTGCCTCAACGGAAGGCAATGTGACGATTCCGGGTCGTGAAGAGAAAGTCGGATTGAACGTGTATCGCAAGAAATAGCTAATTGCCTCCGCGCATGAGCTGAACGATGAACGAAGGAGAGGAAGAGAGCTCTCGGCGATCACTGACGATTTCTGCTGAAAAACACGCCAATACTCATAAAATTCGACCGGTTTCTCCACAGTAAGACTGCTTTCCTGTGCATAAGTCAGGCTGGGTTGGGTCTATTCGGCTCTAGACAAAATAGTTTCGGTCAGCCGGTCGCTCTCGAATCCATACCCGCCCAGGGATTGTGGAAAAGAAAAAGAATCATCCGTCAAGCCGCTAAATATAGTGGGTCGGCTGATGGGAGCACTATGCCTATTTATTAGGCAATCTGCTCGCATGACTGTTGAGATCAGCCATTTCAACGATAGGATCTCACTCATGCACAGAGTTATCCACAGAAGCTGGGGAGTCCTGGAAGAGCGTGGTCATGAATCACGGTTTCGGCAGTGGAAGTGCTTGGTTTTTGAGGGGTCTGGAAGATTGATGCTCACGCAAGGAGAAGAACCGCAGCGTGCGAAATATTTTTTCTTCCGGAGTGAAAAATATTTTCCACGCTCCAACAAAATAATCACCCGTGCCTCTGTTGGCTCTTGCTATTTATGAAATGTGAATCTGGATGGTATCTCTGTCGTGCTCACGGTGGTTCGTTCGTGCGACCAGAGATTTCTCATGCTTCGGAATAGGCGGCGGGTTCGTCCGGCAGAGTTCGCCAGCTGCATCTGAATTGGTTCCTCGGCTCGAAAGAGAACCCTTGACTCACTCGGACCGTGGGCCTACTCTAACCGCGTGGGGGGAGTTAACGCCCCGGGGGAATATGGTTCATAAGGGGGTTGAGTGTGAGAGCGGTGTGCAGGACCAGCTTGTACTGGGAAGCCTAATGCCCTCCCGAGATCTCCGCCGTACCTACTAACTCCTCGGTAGGTGCGTGCTCCTCCCACCCTAAACAGTTTCGGTGGATGGTCGCCCTGCCCGCGAGTCTCCTCCTTTCCATCAGGTCGCACTCGATCCTGTTACGAGGGTTTTCTCGGCGGGGCAATCTGTGTACAATGCCGCCCACTTTTCCAACATGCTGCTGTGAGAGGGTGAATGGCCATCGCGCGTTCTGTTTCGAAGTCCGCTTCTGTTGCTCAACCCGTTTCTGAATCAGCCGGTCCGAAGAAGGCTGCCGCCAAACCGGTCCAACAGGTCACCGCAGCCGAGATGGGGGCGCGTCAACGGGAAATTTCCGTTTCTGAATTCTTTACGAAGAACCGGCACCTGCTCGGGTTCGACAACCCGCGGAAGGCGTTGTTGACCTGTGTGAAGGAAGCGGTCGATAACGCGCTCGATGCCTGCGAGGAAGCCGGGATTCTTCCGGAAGTGACCGTCAGGCTGGAGGTGGTCTCAAACGGGGAGCCGGTCGCTCCCAGCCAGGCGTCCAGATTCCGTATCACGGTCACGGACAACGGGCCGGGCATCGTCCGTCAGCACATTCCGCGGATCTTTGCGAAGCTGCTCTATGGCTCAAAGTTTCATCGCATGAGGATGAGCCGGGGCCAGCAAGGCATCGGGATTTCGGCGGCGGGGATGTACGGGCAGTTGACGACCGGAAAGCCGGTGAAGATTATTTCCCGCACGGGTCCGAAGGCGACGGCTCATTATTTTGAAGTACAAATTGACACGAAGAAGAACGAGCCGCTCGTTCATGAAAATAAGCAGATTGAATGGAGCCAGCCGCAAGGAACACAGGTTGCGATCGAGGTCGAGGGGAAATATCAAAAGGGCCGGGCTTCAGTCGACGAATGGCTGGAGCAGACGTCCATCGCCAATCCGCACGTGCGCCTGATCTACTATCCCCCGGAAGGCGAAGCCAAGGAGTATCCCCGCACATACCACGAACTGCCGCCGTCGCCGCGTGAGATCAAGCCGCATCCCTATGGGATCGAATTCGGCATGCTGCTGAAGATGTTGCAGGATACCAAAGGCCATTCGGTCTCCGGTTTCCTCTCCGCCGATTTCTGCCGGGTGTCGCCGCAATTAGCGGATGAGATCTGCAAGGCCGCCAAGGTTTCTCCCCACATGAAGCCGCGGGACTTGAAGGGGCCGGCAGCGGAGCTCCTCTATCAGACCATCCAAAACACCAAGATCATGGCGCCGCCGACGAATTGTCTCTCTCCGATCGGCGAGCGGGCCATTCTTTCGGGTCTCTATAAGCAGATCAAAGGCGAATTTTACACGGCGGTGAGCCGGCCGCCGGCGGTTTATCGGGGCAATCCCTTTATCATCGAAGCCGGATTGGCCTTCGGCCATCGACCGGAGGATCAGGCCAAACCGAAACAGCCCGCTATGCCGAAAGCGGAAGGTGAGGATGACGGAACGGATTCTGAACTCGCGCGGGTAATTCGTTATGCCAATCGGGTTCCCTTGCTCTATCAGCAGTCCGCCTGTTCCACCTTCAAGGCGGTCCTCGGCACGTCGTGGAAGAATTATGGCGTGACGCAGTCACGCGGCGCCCTGCCGGGCGGGCCGATGGTGATCTTCGTGCATATGGCCTCGGTGTGGGTGCCGTTCACGAGCGAATCCAAAGAGGCCATTGCGGACTACGATGAGATTCAGAAAGAAATTACCCTCGCGCTACGTGAGTGCGGCCGGCGGTTGGGGCTGTTCTTACGGCGACGGGAGCGTGCGGCCAGCGAATTCCGACGGCGCAATATTTTCGAGCTCTACATTGAAGAAGTAGTAGAAGCCTGCAATCGCCTCAAGGGCGGCACGCTGGCTAAAGAGAAGTTGAAAGCCCAGCTCCACAAGATTGCCACGTCGCGCACAGGCGGGCTCAAGACGGATGAAGCCTTGGGGAAAACCGGCGCCGGGCCGGAAGGGCTACCCCATTCGATTATCGTGACAGCCGAAGGCGTGGAAGGCGAAATTGAACTGGCCACGCAGGTCCAGGCTTCTGTTGTGCCGGCGGCCCCAACTACAGCGCTGTCCACGGCCGCTCCTGCAGCTCCAAAAGACAAGAAGGGTAAGGCGTCACAGACGTCCTTATCGGCTGATAGGGGAGCCACGGACAAGAAACCGAAGGGGAAATCGGCGAAACCGGGTAAGCACGCTGCGCCGAGAGGAAAGAAATAAACCCACATGGCGACCAAACAGAAAAAAACGACATCCGTTGAGAAGAAGCTCATCAGCCTGGCCGACATTGTGATCGCGGCGGCTGACCGGTCGAAAGATCCGACGTTTGCGATTCCCATTCGCGCCCTGTCGAACGTGTCCTTCAATGAGCGCAAAGGTCTCATTGAAATGGGAAGTAAGAAGCAGGCCCGGTCATTTTTCAATGTCGGCATGGCCAAGAAGTTCATGCAGACGGTACTCGTCGCCGATGCCCTTTCCGAATTGCAACGGGCGGACCTCACGACTTCGCTGCGAGAAATTTACTACCGCACCAAGCATACGATTCAAGATTCACACGAGAACACCTTCGATACGCAGGATGAATCGGACCCGGTCATTGAAGACCTGGAGGTGTCGCTCGCGGCCTTGCGCGAAGAGTTGCATGTGCGGGCGGAAAACAGCGGGAGCATCGTCGGGCCGGTCGTGTTCGGTGATGACGGGGACCGGGTGGATTGCGCCAAGCTCGGCAAAGGCGGCTACTCAGTCCCGTCGATCGTCGAGCCGGAGTATCTGGAGATTCGCCGTTGCACCGCCGACTTTCTGTTGCTCGTCGAAAAAGGGACGCAGTGGAACCGCCTGTCGGAGGACAAGTTCTGGCGGCGGTATAACTGCGTGCTTCTGACCGGCAACGGCCAGCCGCCGCGGGGAGTCCGCCGGCTGGCTCGACGGCTTCACGAAGAACATAAATTGCCGGTGTATGTGCTGGTCGATAACGATCCCTGGGGATACTACATCTACTCCGTGATCAAGCAGGGGTCGATCAATCTCGCGTTCGAGAGCCAACGCATGGCTATTCCCAAAGCCAAGTTTATTGGCCTGTCGAGCGCCGATCCGGAACGGTACGAGCTGCCCAGGAATGTGGGGATCAAGCTGAACGAGAAGGATATTGCGCGGGCGAAAGAGTTGATGAACTACCAATGGTTCCAGAAGCCGGCCTGGCAAGCCGAGATCAAGCGCATGCTGACCAGCGGGCTCAAGTATGAGCTGGATTCGCTGGCCAATAAGGACTTTCAATATCTGACCAAAAAGTATCTGCCGAGGAAGCTCAAAGAAAAAGATTGGATCGATTAGTCGTCGCCCCCGGTCCACCGTTCGACAATCAGGAGCCAGCAATTCAGGGAACCCGCGTTTGCGCCGCGGCTGCCGGCCTTTGTGCCGACCCGGATTCAGCCAGACCATGAAGACGTTACTTCCCTGGACAGCTCCGCTGCGCGACTGGCAGCAACGTGCCCTCGCCGCAGTCCAGAGTCATCAGACAGCAGATTTCCTTGCCATGGCGACGCCGGCGGCCGGGAAAACCCGCTTTGCCTTGCGCGTCGCGCATGAGTTTCTCGCGAAGGGCGCCGCCCTGCGTATCTTGGTCGTCTGCCCGACCAACCATCTGCGCACCCAATGGTCGGAGGCCGCCGGAAAAATCGGCCTGCAGCTCGATCCGGCGCTGACGAACGATCAAGCCAGCGAAGCCTCCGATTATCACGGCGCCGTCGTGACCTATCAGCAGGTCAGCCTTGCTCCGACGATCTTTCAGCGAGCATGCAAGAGCAAACCGACGCTCCTCATTCTGGATGAGTTGCACCATGCCGGAGACGGCAAGCACTGGGGGAAGGCGCTGCGCACGGCATTCGATCCGGCGGTATTTCGTCTGATTCTTTCCGGCACGCCGTTTCGCTCCGACAATAATCCGATTCCCTTCATCCGCTACGAGGAGGGAGAGAGTCACGCGGACTTTGCCTATGGCTACACTGAAGCGATCAAAGACAGTGTGTGCCGGCCGATTGTGTTTCCCAGCTATGAAGGTGAATTGACTTGGCTTTCCGACGGTCGGGAGCATACGGCGACTTTCGAGGATGGATTAAAGTTTGATCTCCAACGTGAACGGTTGAAGACGGCGCTGCTGCAAGAGACCTGGCTGGGTCCGGTGATTACGGATGCGCACAAGCAATTGACCCGATTGCGGAAGGAAGAGCAGGCCGATGCCGGCGGATTGATTGTCGCCATGGATCAGGACCATGCCCGCTGGGTGTCCGAGCTGATCGGGAAAATCACCGGGACAAAGGCGGTCGTGGCCGTATCGGACGACCCGGGAGCCTCACGGACCATCGCATCGTTTTCCGGTCATAAGACCCAGGCCTGGCTGGTCGCTGTGAACATGGTGAGCGAAGGCGTGGACATCCCCCGGTTGCGGGTGGGGGTGTACGGGACCAACGTGTTGACGGAGATGTACTTCAGGCAGGTGGTCGGGCGATTCGTGCGTATGCAGGACGGCATGCCCCAACCGCAACGAGCCTGGCTGTATCTGCCGAAAGATCCGATCCTGGTGCACTACGCCCGGCAAATCAAAGCGGAACGCGATCACGTGTTGGAAGACATCATGCCGGCCGGGCAGCGGGATTTGTTCGGACGTATTACCGTGTCCAGCACCAAAGAGTACATGCCCTTGAATGCGGTGGCGAAGCTCGACTCGCTCATCGGAGAAGAAGATCCGCGCGGGGAGAGCGGCGGTACAATCGCGGGGGATATTGCGGTTTCATTGCACGAGCAGAAGCTGGATCTGCGCGAAACGCATCGTCTGCTGGTGGCTTCTGTGGCGCGAAAAACAGGAGTGGATCATCGACGGCTCAATGCGGAGTTGATTGCGCGGACCGGAGGGCGCGTCGATCAGGCCACGACCGATCAGCTGCAGAAGCGCATTCAACTGTTGGAGCGCTGGCAGGAAAAGGGTTATAACGGCAAGCGATAACGGAAGGGGAAGCCGCCGGCTCCACCGGAACATTCTCGTTCGGGTGTCGCCGGCGGCCGTCTTTGCGCCGGTCTAGGCCGGGGGCAGCATCCAGTAACACCAGCCGAGAATCACAGGCGTGGCCACATACATCGCGGTCTTTCCAAAGGAGTCGTACACACCATAAATCAGGACGGCGGCGATAAACACGAAATAGATCTGGGCGATACCCTGGTAGCTCGCATTGTGTTCGACCGCCAGCGCCAGGCTTGGTGATGCAAGAATTGCGGCGGCAGAGAGCGTTGCTAGTCGTTTCATTGAAAACTCCTTTCAGAGGATGGTGAAGGTAGAGGGAATGGATGGGGGAGGGGCGTGGATGCGGACACAACAACGCCCTCAGGGCAAGGAAAGCCAAGAGGGCGTGGAGAAGTTCGGGGGGAGTATTCCATGAGACGACTGGCTGTATCTAACAAGGAGTCACAGAACACCTCTTTGTCTAAAAATTTTGCGTATGCTGCGCCTTCCGATGAGGGAAGTCAAACCGGCGCAGGCAGATGATACATCGGCCGACTCTTCTGCCGGAAGCCAGCGCATCGGGAGCGCGGCTTGCCCCCTCATTCCGCTGGGTGTTAAGATCCGCCACCGACCTTTCTGGAGATACACTATGCCAAGCATTATGTTATTGGTTTCGCCCAGCTGTGGAGCCTGTCCTTCGGCCAAAAGCCTGTGGAAGCAGCTGCGAGTGAAATATAGTTTTTCCTACCGGGAGGTCGACATTACGACACCGGATGGTGCGGAGTTGGCCAATCGCCATTCTGTGCGAGCGGTGCCTGCGACGATTATCGATGGACGACTGACGTTTGTCGGTGTGCCGAGTCGGGAGAGCGCCGAAAAGGCGTTGCTGCTGAAAATGAAGCCGCGCGAGTAAATAGCAGGATGCTGAAAATGGCCACCAGCTTCGTTCTCAGCTTGCAAGAATCCTCAACGTACCCAAGAGGGTACGCCTGCGGTTCTTGCGTCCCCTGCGGCCTTGCTCGTGGAACGGCGCGTCTCGGCGCGCCGGGGCTGGGCGGGTGAGAAACGTGGCCATTTTGAGCATCCTGAGAAATGAGAAGATCTTCAATGGTTGATGACGACGATGACAACTTTGAATTGCCCGACTTGCCCATCTATGACAAGGGACCGCCACCGGATTGCCCGATCTGCGGCGACCCGATGAAGTTTATCGATGGCGATTGGGCCTGTGTCGACTGCAATGGTGAGCTGTTGGGGCCTGAGACGGGCTAGCCGATGTGCATGGTGATGAGCATGGCACATCGAGAGCTGATGTGAACAGCCTGCTTCTCCGTCCAGCATCTGTTCATCGCGCAGCACTGTTCACGCGCTACGGTTTCTGATGCTTCACGTCATCGCCGGTCGTTTTCATCCCTCTCTTGAAACCGCACTTGTCGAGCAGGTTCGTCTCGCCAAGACGCAGGATCCGTTCGCTCCGCTCGCGATTCTTGTGCCCTCCGCGCCGCTTCTTGCCCGCGTGCGTCAGGTGCTGGCCGCCGAGCTGCAGGCCACCATCAATATCCACTTCATGACCTTCCATCAGCTGGTGCTCCGTCTGGCGGATGAGCGGCGGAGCCGCCTTGCGCAATCTCCGTTGCATCTCGTCGACGATATCTTTTTCGAACAGTTGGTCCGGCAGATTGTGCAGGTCCGGCTCTCCAGTTTGGCCCCGCTGCAACAGCTCGGGCAGTCATCCGGCATGTGGGGTGCGCTCTGGTCGACCATTCGTGACTTGAAAGATGCCGGAGTCGATCCTGCGGTTGCCTTGCGCGGACTTGAAGAGGGATGCTTCGATCAGGAAGATCAGGCCTGGCTGACGGCATTATTCTCATTGCACGCCGCCGTTCGGGAGGTCGGGAAGACGTTGGGGGTCGGTACTCCGGACGATCTGGCCGAATCGCTCATCCCGGAAGTTCCTCATTCGCCGTTTCTGACCTCGCTGCGACATGCGTTCTATTATGGATTCTACGATCTGACGCAGGTGCAGCTGTCTTTGTTTGAGGCTGTCAGCACCGCAGTTCCCACGACGCTGCTGTTTCCCGTTGAACGGGGACCGCAGTGGGGATTTGCGCAACGCTTTTTCGATCGCTGTATTCAGCCGCGTGCGGCAAACCCTGACCTGATCACGAGACTGGCGGATTCCGATAAGCCAACCTTCGAGGAGCGGATGACGGTATCCGTGCACAGCGTCATTGGGGCGGAAGAGGAACTGGCCGCGACCTGCCGGAAGATTTTAGATCTGGTCGAGACCAATGGGTATCAGTTTGATGACATTGGGGTGGTGGCCCGCACATTGGATCCCTATCGGGCTCTCTTGTCGGGTGTCTTTGATCGATATCGCATTCCGTTTTTCTCGACGGCCGGTCGGCCGCTGATGCAGGAACCCCTGTGCAAGGTCCTGTTGCAGTTGCTCACATTGCCGCTCAACGATTTCTATCGCACAACGATGCTGGACGTCGTGACCTCTCCGCTCTTTGCTTCGGATCTCCTCGATCATGAGGCCGCCGGCTATCGTCCGGAACAATGGAAGATAGTGGTGCCGAGCTTACAGATCACCCGCGGAGTCGAAGAGTGGAAGCGATTGGAACCGGCTTCCCGAATGACGCTGGAATTGGTGGAAGGCGAAGAGCAGGGTCGAGTGATCGATGGATTGGATATCGCCTCCGATGTGATGACGCTTCTATGGCAGGTGGTGTCGGAACTGTTGACCGATTGTTTGGCGCTACCCCAGCGAGGGACGGTCGGTCAATTGATCGAGGCTTCTCGCCAACTGGCCCGCCGGCATCTGGCTGACCCAAATGGAGTCGAGGCGACCGATCCGGATCCGCTCCAGACCAGGTTGATGACGACATGGACTACCCTCGATGGGGTCTGGACCAAGCTGGAGGAACTGGATCTTCTTGGGGAGGAGATGTCTTGGGCGGATTTTGTGGAGCTCCTGACCCATACATGTGAACGTACGATCATTCCGTCGGATGAGACCGCTCATCGCGGAGTGATCGTCGTCGATGCCATGGCTGCGCGCGGTCTGACCTTCAAGGCGGTGGTCGTCCTGGGGCTGAATGAAAAGCTGTTTCCGCGGTATATCCGTGAGGATGCGTTTCTTCGCGACCGGCATCGGCGGGTGCTCGACGCGACGCTTGGGTTCAAGATCGATGAAAAGCTTGGTGGGTATGAAGAAGAAACGCTGCTGTTTGAACTGATCACGCAAGGGGCGAGCCGCCGCTTATTGCTGTCCTATCAGAGGGCTGATGAGGCCGGTCGTGTATTGGCGGTTTCTCCGTTTCTTGAGGAGTTGCTCACGCGGTCTGGTCTTGACGGGCGATCGACGGAAGCGGTGCCGCGGCGGCTGACGGATCGAGTCGCGCAGCGGCCCACCCTCCAACGATTGCTTCCGCCAGCCGAACTCGCTCAATGGATGGCGCTGACCGGGCAGGACCCGACGGCTCTCCTGAAGGCGGTCGGTCGCGAGGCGGAGGGATTTCGGCATGCTGCCGACGCCTTAGCGGGGATGGAGGACGATGACCCCGTGCTGAATGGGTATGACGGGTTGACCGGCCCGCTTGACGCCTACTGGTCTCGTGTGCGCGAGCGCGGGTTGGCGCCGACGCCGCTGGAGCGGTATGCACGGTGCCCCTTTCAGTATTTTGCTACCGATGTGTTACGACTGGAACCGGTGCGATGGACCCTTTCGCAGGAGCCGGATGCCGCATTGTTGGGCACCCTTTGTCATGCCGCCTTAAAGCGCTGTTACGAGCAGCTTTTGCCGACCGGGTGGCCGGCCGAGCCGGTCACCGACGACACGATGGAGTGGTGTATTCGCTCGGCCGTGGATCTGGCGGCGCAGGATTGCGAAGCGCGCCATCGGACCGGTCATTACCTGTTGTGGCAATTGGCAAAGGAGCATGTCGTCACGCTAATCACCGCCGCGGTCGATGCGGATACTGCCGCGTATACCGAGACGCCGTTTATGCCCGTAGGATTCGAGCTGGATGCCGAGGGCACGATTACCGAGGTGTTGCCCGATCCGTCTGCGACGCTGAAAATTCGAGGACGCGTCGATCGGATCGACCGGCATCGGGATACCGGAGCCATTCGCATCATCGACTACAAATTCAAGACCGGTGGGTCGATGAAGCCGGAGGATCGCAACCTGCTGCAATCTGCCTTGAGGGGGTATCGCCTTCAGCCTCCGTTGTATGCTCGCTTGCTCATGCCCGGCATGCCTGCGCCAAGCGAGGTGCAATTTATGTTTCTGGCTCCCCAGTGGGAGCCGCCCATTGCACGTTCAACATTCGATGTTGCCGCGCTCTCCGGCGAGTCCGGCCGGCAGGTTCAGCAGACGCTGCGCCTGCTCATCACCGGTCTCCAGGCCGGGCGGTTTTTTATTCTGCCCGACACCTATTGTGAACAGTGTGAATTCCGTGTCATCTGCCGCCGTGAACACCAGCCATCGTGGTGGCGGTCGTATCGATCGGACGACGTGAAAGTCCTCAAGAGTCTTCGTCTGCAACGTCTGTCGGAGGAGCCGCGTGGAACTGATTCCTGATCGCCAGGCCCGCAATCTGGCGGAAACGACGTTTGACCGGAATGTCGTGGTCGTGGCCGGCGCCGGCACCGGCAAGACGACGTTGCTTGTCAATCGATTGGTGCATCTCCTGATCAAGGAACCCCGCCCGGTGACCGTCACTCAGATCGTGGCACTGACTTTTACGAATAAGGCGGCCACGGAGATGAAGGTCCGGCTGCGTGAACGGTTGATGATCTTGGCCAATCCGGAAACCGAAGCGGCTCGGGTGGTGGATGGCGGGGCGGTGTCGGTCGCTGACTTACGCGCCCGTTACGGTCTCTCCACCGACGAAATCGCCGGCAGAGCCGCGGCGGCCCTCCATGATCTTGAAAAGGGGCAGATCGGCACGCTGCATAGTTTTGCGGCCCATCTGTTGCGGCTCTACCCCCTTGAGGGTGGGGTGGATCCGGCATTTCAGGAAGATGATGGGCTCCGCTTCGAAGAGCATTTTTCGGCGGCATGGGAGATATGGGTCGATCGAGAGTTGAGCCGACAGGGTTCTCATCATCAATTGTGGCGCAGGGTATTGGGTCTCGCCACGCTGGACGATGTGCGTTCACTGGCTCGCGCGCTCTGCAGCGAGTTGGTTGATTTGGATGTGTTGCGGACTCAGATGAATGACGAGAGGCTGAGTCCTGTGCTCGTCGAGTGGGTGCGCCAAACGTATGAACGCGGACAAGTGCTTCTCGATGCCCATGATCGGCCGAAGCGGCGGAAGATCGAGCAGATGTTGGCTGCCGCCGTGAACTTGATGAAAGCGATTGTCGATCAGGGAGCCGCTGGTATTCAGGCCCTACCCGCTGCTGATCTTGAATTGCTGAGGAAGGATCTGGGTAACCCCGTTGCCGGATGGGAGAAAGACGATTTTTTAGAAGCCAGTTCAATCATTAATACTGCTCAGCAATATCAATCTGTTAATAATGATTTCTTTAAGTATACGTTGACTCTTCTTGATCCGCTGGTCTCGGACGTTCGCCTCTCGTTCAGACTGAAAGGATGGGTCTCGTTCGATGGGCTGCTTGCCCGGGCGCGCACGTTGTTACGGGATCATCGGGCCATCCGGGAACGGATTAAACAGGACTATCGTGCGGTGCTGGTGGATGAGTTTCAAGACACTGACCCCATTCAGTATGAACTCATGCTTGCGATTTCTGAATGTGTGGGCTCTCAGGCCTCGGCATGGGAGACGATGGCCTTAGAGCCAGGCAAGCTCTTTATCGTGGGGGACCCCAAACAGTCGATCTATGCCTTTCGGCGGGCGGATATCGAGGCGTTCGATCGCGTGGTTCAGAAGATCGAAGCGGATGGGGGAGTCATTCAGACGCTGACAACGAATTTTCGGAGCGATGCGGCCGTTCTGGGGCCGGTGAATGATGTGTTTGACCGCCTGTTTGAACGGCAACCTCTTGTACAACCGGCCAATGTCAGGCTGGAAGTGCAGCCGCAGCGACGTCCCTCTGCCTTCGATGCCGGTGTGCGGGTGCACGTGACGCTTCCGGTGCCGGACGAACGGGCGTTTGACGCGGCTGGTGCGACCAGGGCGGAAGGGGAAACGCTGGCGCGTTGGCTCTCCGAAGACGTGCTGAGCCGTCCACAGGTCAAGCCCGGGCATATCGCTTTGCTCTTCCGGAAGCTGACGCAGGCCGACACCTATGTAGATGCCTTACGCCGGTATGGACTTCCCTATGTGATCGAAGGCGAAAAACATTTTTACCGGCGTCAGGAAGTGATCGATCTAATGAATGTCTTGCGGGTACTGGATCATCCGCATGACGCCGTGGCGCTGGCGGGTGTGCTGCGCAGCCCGTTGGGAGGGTTGTCGGATCGTGCGCTCTACGAGCTTCGCCAGGCCGAGGGCTTTGAGTATCTTCGAATCGAGTCACTCTCGGCGTGGCAGCATCCTGAGGCAACTCCTGTTCGTCTGCTGTATGGGCACTTAGCCTGGTTGCATCGACAGGTTGGAGCATTGCCGCTGGCTGAGGTGCTGGAGCTGATCTTCGACCGTCTTCCTCTTCTCGAAATTGCCGCGGCGTCCTTGCACGGGGAGCAGGCCGTGGTCAATCTTCTCAAGGTGAAACATACCGCCGCAGCCTTGTCTGATCGGCCGCATCTGACGCTGAGCGGGTTTGTGGACCTGATGGTTGCCAGGCTGGACGAGCAGCCGGATGAGGCCGAGAGTCCTTTGTCGGAGGAATCGTCCAATGCCATTCAGGTTTTGACGATTCATAAAGCCAAGGGACTGGAGTTTCCCATTGTCGTCTTGCCGGGCCTGCATCAGGGAAGCGGGAGGGAGCGAGGCGTGCCTCTCGTGACGTTTGATTGGTCCAGCGGATCGTATGGCCTCTCGCTTGGCGGTGTCCATAATTTCGGCGCGGTGTTGGTGCATGAGAAGCAGAAAGTCCGGGAGGACGCCGAGCGGCGGCGGGTGCTCTATGTCGGCATGACCAGGGCGAAGGATATGTTAGTGCTGTCCGGAGGGATGACCGGCCGCGCAGCCGGAGAAACCGTCTTAGGGATGCTGCAAGAGATCGGGGAGGGTGTGGTGGGTGCCTCTGAAACAGCGGCGCTGACGATCGGCGCGTCTGTGATACCTCATCGGACTACGACTGCGCCATCGCGCAAACGTGCAAGTCGACCCGGTACGGTGGGCCAGGTCACCGGAGTTCTCGATTCTGCCGCCATTGCCACATTATGGAGTGAGCGGGAGGATCGCTGGAAGAAAGCCTGTCGGACGCCCCGTCATTTAACACCGAGCACAATAGCGCAAGGTGATCTGCCGGGTCGTTTCCGTCCCTCTAAGGATGGAACGGATCAAGAAGTAGGGCGGCTGGTCGGGATATTGGCTCACCGCATCCTTGAGCAGTGGGATTTTCACTCGCCTGCTGACGGGCTGCTCGATCGAATCGAGCCGATCACACAGCAGATTATCACTTCTGAACAAGCCGGGCTGATGCCGGCAATTTCAGACTCATTGCGAGAGATCCTCGGCAGCTTTGCACGGTCTGATCTGTATCGGCGGCTGGCCTTGGCCACCATTCTTGGCCGTGAAGTGCCGTTCGTCATGTCCTGGGAAGAGGGCCAGATCGTGCACGGTGTCATGGATGTCATCTACCGGCTTGACGATCGAATCTGGATTGGGGACTATAAGACCGACACGGTGACGGCGAAGGATGCGCGGGAGCGGGCTGAGCGATATCGATCTCAGATGACGCTCTATAAAACCGCAGCCCAAAAAAGTGTACAGCTGTCGCAGGTATCTGCCCAGGTGCTGTTTCTCCGTTGCGGGGTTGGAGTTGAACTTTAACAGGAGATGAACCATGCGATTCTTTTTTGCGCTGGTAGTACTCTGCGGATTGACCGGCGGCTGTATGAGTCCGGCAAAAGTTCCCGTCACGATTCTGCCGATGCCGAGTGATATTTCGACGAAGGCGGCTGCCGCCATGACGGAAGGGGATCGTCTCTTCCGGTCAAAAGACTGGGGCGGGGCGGTTCAGTCTTTTCAAACCGCAGTCTCTGCGCAACCGACCCTGGCGGAGGCGCACTATAACCTGGCGGTATCGCTGGATCGCATCGGCAACAAGACAGAAGCCAAGAAGCATTATCTGGAGGCGGCGAACCTGGCTCCTGGGAATAAAGTCATCTGGGATTCCCCACCGCTCAGAGAGACCGGACTTAATCACAACCTGCGACAGAAATCCTATCTGGATCCTACGCCTGGTCAGCGATTCTAGCGAGGTCCGGAGTGCGCCAGCGACTGTCGGCGGAGTCTTTTGCCCGTCTTGTTGAACAGGCCATTGCGGACTTGCCTGGCGAGTACGCGCGGTTGCTCGATGCCGTGGCGGTCGTCGTGGAGGACGAACCCCCTTCCGGCGTGCTGAAAGATCTGGATATTGAGGAGGGAGAGGAACTACTTGGCCTGTACCAGGGGCTCTCACTGCACGATGAGTCATTTTTTCGTGCCGGAGGCCAGGCTCCGGCGCAGATCTCGCTCTATCGCGGACCGATTATCCGGCAATGTGACACAGACATGGAGATCGTTCAGGAAATAGGCGACACGCTCGTGCATGAGCTGGGACACCACGTCGGCCTGGATGACGACGAGATGCCCTATTGAGGATGCGGCATTGAACGGGATCGTTCCAGCGACCGTTTGTGATATCCCCACACCAGCATGAACAGCCCCAACATGACCATGGGAGCCGAAAGCATCTGTCCCATCGTGATCGACCCGAGCACAAAGCCGATGTGTTGGTCGGGCTCTCGAACGAGTTCCACGATCATCCGACTGATACCGTAGCCGGCGATGAACGTCCAGCACAGCGATCCTGGCGGCGGTGACGTGCGTGCGAGCACCCAGATGATTGTGAACAATAAAATACCTTCCAGTCCTGCCTCATAGAGTTGCGAAGGATGGCGGCAGGCCGGGCCTCCTGCCGGGAAGACCATGCACCACTCCACATCGGTCGCCCGTCCGAACAGCTCTCCATTGATGAAGTTTCCGAGCCGGCCGAATCCCAGTCCGATCGGCGTCACGGCGGCAGCCAGGTCCGCAATGGTGTAGACCGGCAATCCCTGCCGCTTACTGAACCAGATTAACGCGACGATTGTCCCGATGAGGCCGCCATGGAACGACATCCCGCCTTCCCACACGGCGAAAATTTTTAAAGGATTCTGGGCGTAGTAGGAAAAATTATAGAACAACGTGTATCCGATACGCCCGCCAAGAAAGACTCCGAACGCGGCGAACACGACCATGTCGTAGATCTGATCCGGCGTGAGAGGAATGTGCTGTTCGCGGACTCTGCGACGAATCAAGAAATAGGCGGCGGTCAATCCGATCAGATACATCAAGCCATACCAGCGGAACTGGAGCGGACCGAGATCGAGGAAGACCGGATTGATCTGGGGATAGGGAAGTGCGGCGAACGAACCCATGAGACCTCCAACAGTTGACTGGTCGGGATCATAGGGAAGACGACGTTTCAAAGCAAGGCGAGTGTCACAGGCAGAGTGATGATAGCCGGAAGGTCAATGCTATGGCTGGTTTGTCGTGATAGGCCCGGGAGTGTAAGATTTCTGTAACGAGTGTGTTGCCGACTGTAGAGAAAACGGCACCGTTCATGAGACGGTCCTAACCCTGGCAGAAGTGATCGATGAAATTCTGGTGAAATTAAGCAGAATATGACCTGGCACGGTATCTGCTGTATCACCAGGCAGGAGGGCATGAAAGAGACCCTCCACAAACCTTCACCAAGAACCAGGAGGCATGCGATGTCAGAACAGGGAAAGCAGGCAGCCAAGGTCGCCGCGATGATTGCCGGTGGAGCTGTGCTTGGAGCAGGGTTGGGATTATTGTTTGCGCCAAAGTCAGGAGCGGAAACTCGTCGCGATATCGGTCGTTATGCCAAGAAGGCGCAGGTTCAGGCAACGCGCTGGGGCCGCACGGTTCAATCAGGAGTGCAGGACGTGATGAACCGGAGCAAGCAGTTG
Organism: Nitrospira sp.; assembly: GCA_013140455.1. Taxonomy (GTDB): domain Bacteria; phylum Nitrospirota; class Nitrospiria; order Nitrospirales; family Nitrospiraceae; genus Nitrospira_D. Next base: position 45,579 of record JABFSU010000081.1, read on the forward strand.
GTGCAGCGTCGTGAGATGCGACCTGTGATTGAGGCAGCGTAAGCTTGCTGGCTGAGAGACGCAGTTGAAGCTACGGTTGAGCGAGAGGTTCGGACTCCCGCTCAACCTAGGCTTCAGCTTCTTCGCATTTCAATAGGTCTCATCCATTCCGGTGCGGGCCTGAGCAAGGTGTTGCGGCTCAGGCAACATTCCCGCTACACTGCGCGGCATGCGCGAGTGGCGGAATCGGCAGACGCACAGGACTTAAAATCCTGGGTCAGCAATGGCGTGCGGGTTCAATTCCCGCCTCGCGCACCACGAACTTCGGTTGGTTCTTCGTGTGCTCACGATCGGTGAGTAGGTACGAGAGAGATGTTTCAATGATCCGAGTCCTTCTACTTGCTCTTTCGGTCATTCTCTCAGTTTCTGCCTCTTTCGTTCTGGCGCAAACCAGCCCATCTCCGGCGAATCCGCAGAATCCGTCTTCACTCAGTCTGCAAAATAGTCTTGATCCTTCCGGTGGAATCGGAAACGTACCCGCTGGGCCTATCTCATCGCCTTCAGTGGTGCAAGGGATCGGAACGATACCCAGTTCCACAAAACCCGGCACATTGGGCTCTGCCGGGAGGGGATTGCCTGGAATGCCTGGAGGCCCACCTATCAAGGGAGCGCTCGGTTCGCAGGATCCCTCGTCTGCCTACATGCGTCCGCCAACCATCGGGGCCCTCGTATGCGACCCTATGCTCGATGGCGTTTGTGACTAGAATGTGGCGATAGTGTGAGAGATGCCGAGCTGGCGTGAGACGGGAACCCGGTGCGAAAGGATTACCACTTTCCCAACCAGTGGCGCGATCCGGCCAGGTAGGCCGGGATGCCGATCGCGAGATACGCCAGCCCCTGAATGAAGTAGTGGCCGGCGATATCCGGAGGAGTCAAACGGCCAAGGAAGATGAGGGCGGCTGCACTGATCGTGGCCCCTAAAGTCGTGCGTTTTGGACAGGGGCGAAAACGGCCCTCGTCATACGAGCGCAGCACCCACACAATCATCCAGGCCAGGGCACCGATTCCCAGCGCTCCTGCCAAATCGGTGAGACCAATCAGGACACTGTCGACGATGAGTCGCGAGGTTGCGCGGGAACCGAGATCGAGTTTGAGACGGATGCCTTCCCCAACAATGAGGAGAAGGCCGACAATGGCCACGCCGATCGAGAAATGCCAGTGAGTCAGCGGCTTTTCAGGATCCTGGTTGCTGGAGGCGAGAGGCACATCTGAGCGGGACATCAAGCGACGTCGGACGAGCGCAGTGAGATCGTGTCCGCAATCACATGAGAGCGAAGAATCGGCGTTCATCTGAAGACATCGGGGACATTCAATCGACATGTGAGGATATCCGTAGTCTGCTAGAATGCATTCGAACGAAGCTTCTCTACACCGCCACCATACCGCGAGACCACGATGCAGTCACGTAGATCCTGTCAAACACTCATTGCTGTCGGGAGTCTTTTCGCCGCATTGGCCGTTGCGGCGGGGGCGTTCGGCGCCCATATGTTGAAGTCGATATTGGATCCGCCGATGTTAGCCGTGTTTGAAACGGCAGCTCGCTACCAGATGTATCATGCTCTGGGCATGATTGCGGTGGGATTGGCCGGGCAGGTCTTTGGTTGCCCTCAGGTGGCGCGAGCCGGCTGGTGTTTCGCAGCCGGTATACTCTTATTTTGCGGGAGTCTTTATGGTGTTTCGTTGCTGGGCATTCGCTGGTTAGGGGCCATGACACCGATCGGAGGGCTGGCGTTTATTACGGGTTGGAGCCTGTTCGGCTGGTATGTCTGGCGCGAGAAAGTTGTCACACGAGAGTAAGAATGTCCTGGGTCGTAAGGTTACGGCTTGCAGTCGCTGGTCCGTTTTCCGCTGATCGACCCCCATCCGCCTTGTGAGTTCACGAAGGTGCCTTCCAAGCCTTTCCCTTCTTTGGTGAACTGCAGACTGTCTTCCTGGACCTGGCCGTTGCTTTCCCAACGAAGATAGACGTTCTCTCCGAGCACGACGGTTTCGACCAGCCCGGGAGCCAGGGGATAGTCAGGACCGGGAGGAGGGAACAGCATGGCCAGCTTCTGCTCTTGATGATGCTGTTGGTGATTGTGAATGATCCATTGCCAGGTTCCGCAGAGCTTGTTACGTCCCCGCACCGTGCGTACCCGATCTTTCCAGGTCTTGAGTTGCCACCATTCCGCGATCGCCCGCTGTTGCGCGTCGAGGGCCAGCCGTCCTGCTGAGAGGGCGAGAGGCATGCGATCGGCTACGGCGGTATCCGGTTTCGCCTCACCCAGTTGAGTTAAATCCTTCGTCATCTGAGCGAGAGAGGGGATGGGCGCGGCCGCCTGGATCCAGTTCACCAAGGTTGCGGGAGGAGCGGCGACGGGATTCGCAGGCTCACTCAGGGATTGCGTGATACGGTCGGCCGATTGCCACGCGGCCAGGTCGGCAATGAGCCGTTGGGCAGAGGCTGTCAGTTCTTGGACACCCAGCTCTTTGGCAACTTTGGTGGGGATGTTTTTCGCGGCGAGCGTGCTCGCCACGTCATGGAGGCCTAGTGCCGGTCCAATCTTCGTCGCAAAGAGGGCGACCGCAGCAGGATTATCCGACAAGGCTTGCAGCGCCGCTGCCTGCGCTTGTACCACGGGCAAGAGTTCAGCCGGTCCAGAGGAGGAGTCTGCCGCATAGCCGGAAGAGGTAACTAGCAGCAGGCTGACGAAAAGACCTGCCATGTTCAGGCATCGACTCATAGATCACCAGGGTAGGGATGGATACGAGGGTTGTGGCTGTCCGCTAAGTTCCTTGAAAGCAGGTCTTGAGGAAAACGGCCGACCGTTCCCAGGCGGTAGCGGTGATATCCGCACGATACGAGTCGGTTTTCATTTCATTGCAGAAGGCCTGTGGCGCATCGGGGTACGTGACGACCTCGACCTTTTTGCCATATTCAGCAGCAGCGGCACGCAATTGTTCAGCATTCTCTGCGGTCGCCCAGGTATCCCGCCCGGCTTGATGGTACAGAATCGGGGAGATCACCTCTTTCATCAGTTCCCGAGGCTGGAACATCTTCCCATAGTAGGCGACGGTTGCGCGCAATCGCTTCCGTTGTGCGGCGAAGCGGAGTGCCAGCGAAGCCCCCATCCCATAGCCGACGACGCCGTGAATATTCCGCTTGGTAAAATCTTTGGTGTTCAGGTATTCGCAGCAGGAGTTGATGTCTCGAAGCACCAGAGACTCATCGATCTTCGCCATGAGCGCCTCGCCGACCTCATCATTGGCGGTGACCATGCCGCCGATCCGCCCATAGAGATTGGGGATGACGACCACATAACCTTCACAGGCCAGGCGAGCGCCGAGGTCTTTGATTTGCCCGGTCAAACCCCATCGGTCGTGGAGCAGAACGAGACTCGGATAGAGTGCTTTTTCCTGCGGCCAAAACAAGATGGTTTCGACCTGTACTTCTTTCGGCATGCGGGTCTTGATGTAGGGATCCACCATCGCATCGCTATGGGTCGGGATCGGCACGCCGCTCGGGAACCGGGCGATGCCTGTTCCGATTTGATCTAACGTAAACGGTGCCGAATGTGTCGTGGTCATGGTGCTCAACCCTTTCCCTACCCGCATTTCCGAATGCTGATCCGTATCGAACCTGGGTTGCGACTATAGGGAACCGTTTGCGGGAATGTCAACGGAGCGGCGCGTCGTGAACGCATTGACCCGCAGGGACTTCCTCTCTACAGTGCGAAACAAGAGGAATTGGTATGACGGTATCGTCAAAAATCGGCCTGGGGCTCATCGGCGCCGGGCGCCATGGCATTCGCTACGCCCGCCACCTGATTCAGGACGTTCCCCATGCCCGATTACACGCGGTCTGTCGGCAACACCCGGAGCAGGGGCTGGACGTTCCCGGCAGTGAGGACGTCAGAATATATGGGCGGCCTGAGGAACTGATCGCTGATCCCCTGGTCGATGCGATCATTCTCGTTGTTCCGCCGGTACTCCATAAAAATCTGTGCCTTGCCACCGTCGCGGCGCGGAAGCCAGTGCTCATCGAAAAACCTCTGGCAACGACCTATCAGGATGCCTGCGCGATGGTTGAGGCGGCTGCACGGGCTGGGGTGCCGTTGATGACGGCTCACACTCTCCGATTCGATGCGACGATTCAATCGCTGTTGGCATCCCGTTTGCGAATCGGCCGGCCCCAACAACTAGTATTGACGAGCCATATTGAGACGAAAGGGCGGAGTGCAGACCATGCCGATGGATACGGCCGGCGTGGAGCGCTCTTGGAGTTCGGCGTGCATCTGCTGGACCTTGTGCGCGTGCTCACCGGGGAAGAAATTGAAACAGTGCAATGTGTCTTGAATCAGATACCGCCGGCTCACCCGGAGACCTTCGCGAAGGTCCATCTCCGAACGATGAGCGGAATGCCGTGCAGTATCGAAGTCGCGCGTGTGGCGGCAGGGCGGGTAGGGC
>JABFSU010000049.1 GCA_013140455.1 Nitrospira sp.
CTGCAATTCGATGGACCGGTCGTCTGCGATGTGGACATGCACGAGTATCACACCTATGAGCCGAGAATCTTCGGATGGAAGACACCCATCGAGGATATGTATCCCTATCTCCCGCGCGATGAGTTCCGCAAGAACATGACGATCGAACCGGCCGAGGGATGGATGAATCCGGAATATCCCGACGTCGTGAAAGCGCAGCAGCCGTGAGCAGAATGACCGTGATGACTATCCTAGCTGAACCGATACGAGGTGCCCGATGAAGGTGCTTTTACTCTACCCCTCCTGGACCGGTGCCTATGGGTTATTCGGTCACTTTGCGCGGCGTAATTCAACCTGGCCGCCGCTGAATCTCGCCTTACTAGCCGCGATTGCCGAACAGCACGGTCACGATGTGACGATTATGGACGGGGAGGCCGAGCAGATTACTCTGGACGCCATGGTCCAGCGTGCCGTGGCGCTGAAGCCGGATGTGATCGGATTCACCGCAACGAGCCCCTTCTTCCACATCAGCAAAGCAGTGGCCGAAGGCATCAAGCGCATTGCGCCTCAGATTCCGATCGTCGTCGGCGGGCCGCATATCACCATCATGAAGGAAGAAGCATTGCTCCCGGCGTTCGATTACGCCTTTGTCGGCGAAGCCGAAGAATCCTGGCCGAAGTTTTTGAGCCAGCTTGGGCAGGGAAGGGATGTCTTGAACGTCGCCGGGATCATTTTCAGGCGAAACGGCGAACTGGTGTCGACCGGTCAACCGGCAGACATCACCGACCTGGATGCATTGCCGGCGCCGGCCCGGCACCGGCTGGACATGTCACGCTATAAACTCGGTACTTTGCGGGGACGCTTGCCGTTCACCTCTATCCAAACCATGCGCGGCTGTCCGTGGAAGTGCATTTTCTGCGCATCGGAAGCCTTGAAAACAACCGAGATGCGAGTCCGGTCGCCGCGCTCGGTCGTCAATGAGATGAAGCAGGTCGTCGAACAGTTCGGCACCCGCCACTTCTACATCGTCGACGATGTCATGACTCTTTGGAAGGAACACATTCTCGAAATTGCCGAGCTTATCACCCAGGAGAAACTGGAGATTACCTTTGAAGGAAGCACCAGAGCTAATCTGGTCGAGGATGAAGTCATCGCCAGACTGGTGAAGAGTGGATTGATCCGGCTGTCGTTCGGGTTGGAAACGGTCGATCCGGAAATCCGCAGGACGATGAAGAAGCAGGTCCCGCTCGAACATTACGTCAAAGCGAATGGCATCTGTAATAAGTACGGAGTCGAAGCGCTGAACTCCGTGATGATCGGACTCCCGGGTGAAACCCGGGACACTGTCATGGCGACGTTGACGTTCTTGCGCAACGCGCGGGAAGTCAAACAAGCGAACTTTGCGATTGCCGTTCCCTATCCGGGCACCGAATTTCATGACCTTGCCGTGAGGGGTGACAAGGGCGTGAAGCTCATGACGAAAGACTTCTCGGAATATCGTCGTTACGGGTCAGCGGTCACAACGGTCGGAGACCTCTCGCCCCGCGATCTCATTGACCTGCAGAACGAAGGGTTTGTGAGTATTTACTCGGCCCCGTGGCGCTGGATTCCCATGCTGCAGAAGCATGGGGTCATCGGCGGGACGCTCATGCTGATTCGCGTCGCGCGGCTGCTTTCCCAAAAGCTGTTCAAACGTTCAGGGAAACAGGTCGGGGAGCAGCTGGTCAGCCTCGGCGACGGCGGATTCAGCATCGTAGAGGGCCCGGAACTCACGACAGCCGCCGGGTTCTCAGGTTCGACCGGTTCAAGAATCCAAGGTACGGCTGCGGTGCCCTTGCTGCAGATTGCCTCACGATCGAGATCGACTCCGGCACCGGCCGGACATTACGGCACACCCGGCAGTCCCAATGGCTAGCAGTGACTGAATAATATTGACGGAATAGACATCGTGACACGATCACAGCCACACATCCTTCTGATTCAACTCGAATTCCCCAACTGGGCACAGGCTCGTGCCTGGACGTACCCAGCCTGTTTCGGAGTCGCTGAAGGCTTGCGCGCCAAGGGCGCCACCTGCACGACGATTCCACTCATGGCCAACGCCTCGTTCTCGACAGAATCCTGGCTGACCCATGCAAAACAAGCCGTCGCCGGCCGGCAATTCGATCAAGTCTGGGTCTGGCTTGTCCATTCGCCGCTCGACCCCACAGTCCTTGAATGGATCACCGGCTTGGCACCCGTTCGCGTAGGCATCGTCATGGAGTCGCTCGTCTATGAAGAGGAGGACTATGCCTGGGCCGGCCATCTCCGAACCAGGCAGGGTCTCGTAGACAAGCAACTGCGGGCGTTTACGCACGCGCTCCTTCCTGACGAGCGAGACGTGGACAGTCTCGCCTCGCGCATGCCTATTCAGGCTCTATGGTGGCCCACCATGGTGCCGGCGCGATTCATCACATCCCCTGAACATCCCCCTCTGCACCGGCGCGGTGTGTTTCACGGACAACCCTATGGACCACGCAAGCAATGGGTGACTCATGCCGCTCTCCAGAATTGCATGAGCTTTGTCGGCCCGGCGTCGCCCCAGACCCGTCCGCAGCAACAGTTTGATCGGTTGCAACAGACGATGTCCGAAAGGCTATCCAGTCATCTCCCCATTACGCGGGGACAGATGTCGGAGTATGCCGACACGTTGAAGCTTATCCGCGAAACCGAATTCACGCAGTGGATGACCCAGCTTCCTCAGTGGGCAGCCATTGTCAATTTACCGAGTCTGGCAAAGTTTTTCGGCGGACGCGTCTATGAGGGGATGGCAGCAGGGCGCCCTGTGCTGTCCTACGCCGTCCCGCATCACCCGCTGAATAACGCCCTGTTTACCGAAGGAAAAGAAATCTTATTCTTTTCTCCTGATAGTCCGGATTCCCTCAGAGACCTGCTGGACCGGGTTATCCACGATGACACATTCGCAGGCGCCATTGCACGGAAGGCACAACGAAAACTCCTGGCTCACCACACCAGTGAGCACCGGATGGCTCAGACCCTAAGCTGGATTGAGACGGGGCAACAGCCGGACTATGGCATCGGATCCTCATCCGGAATGGGCGTCGCCCGTTTCAAAAGAGCTGCCATGGGAGAATCCATTTCCCCATCGGATATGGCCTTTGAGCCACTCAGCGGAGAGGCGCGTTCTTCTTCCTCCACACCATCAACAACTGTCTTCGTATTGACTGTAGACGATCCGGCCTTTCAATCATGCATGGATGCACTCGACAAACAGGAAGGCCATCCATGCAAGGTGGATATTATCCGCAATGTGAGTCCCTTCAGCGCCGCCGCCCAGGAAATGATGACGCGCTGTACAACCCCATACTTCATTCAAGTCGATGAAGACATGGTCCTGCATCCCGATGCGGTCAGCCGAATGGAACGCCAGATCGCTCAAGCGCCTTCTGAAGTCGGCATGATCTGTTTTCATCTGTATGACGAAGACCGGGAATGCCCGATCCAAGGCGTCAAGATCTACCGGACCGAGTTATTGAGGCGGGTGTCTTTCCAGGATCTCAAGGCCAGCGAAATGAACCTGCTGGATCAGATGGGGGAGCAGGGGATTCGCTGGGTCCTGCATCCCGACATCCTTGGGCGTCACGGCACCACGTACACGCCCGAGAGCATCTACCGGCGCTATAAGACCATGTATGAGAAAGATATCCGACAGTGGAATCTTCTGACGTCGGACATTCATAAGAAAGCGCACAAGTTTCGTGAGACCGGCGACATGTTGCAATTATTTGCACTGCTCGGAGCAGCGCATGGAATCATCGATGCCCCGAGAGTCCCAGACCGGGAGAAAGACGCACGCGCGTACAACTTAAAAGAGCTGGAGATCTTCGGGCGACTCTTCAAGAATACCCCGCCGATATCCCAAACGTATGATCCCAGCCTCACTGCAGCCCCGCTGCACAATCCACCGATTCCTTTCGAGCAAGTCCGGTGGACTCGTGCATCGGTGCCCTCCCAGCCCTCTGTCGCAACGCAGGCCGCTCGACAGCAGAAACAACCTCAAGCCGACAGACCACCGCAGCGGTCCAATTCGCCACGCCATGTGCTGATCGTGACGCCATACTTTTGGCCGTCGGTCGGTGGCGTCGAAACGGTAGCAGAAGATCTGGGAGCGGGTTTGATTGCCGCAGGACTCCCTGTGGCGGTCGCCTGTTATGAACAGAGCAACCGAACGATGGATCGCCATCGGGGCATCGACATCATCCAGCTTGCTCCCCCGGAGCAGATGACCAACGGCGTCCCGACCGCAGCATTGCAAGTGAAACAGCTGGTCGCTTCAAACCGCTACGACGCCTGCATTCTGCTGGGCTCACCCGTAAATAGAATCTTCTATGCCCTCCTCGAGCTGCAGGACTTGAAGGACCGACGCATTCTGTTCCAACCCACCATCAATCAGGAAGGTTACGACTTTATCCAACAACGACCGGTCGTAGCCTCTCTTTTAAAAAGATTGCTGGAACAAACGACGGCCATCATCGCGCTCGGACCTGAGACGCTCGATGCCCATTTCTGTCGGGAAGCGGGGATTTCCGCCACAATCATTCCGAACGGCACAACCACATTGACGCCGTCTTTCGATTTTAGACAGCAGTACCAGATCGAAAACGATCGATTCCTCATCGTGCATGTGGCCAATCTGTATCGAATCAAAAACCATCTTGGCCTGCTCAACTCGCTGGAACAATTGCCGCCACGAGCGATGCTGGTCGTCGTGGGCCATCCAACACACGAAACCGACTACGTTGCAGAAGTACAACGCGCCCTCTCGACTCGACCGGACGTGCTCTATATTCCCGGGCTCGATCGAGAGGGGGTTGCGGCAGCGCTTCAGGCGGCAGACCTCGTGGTTTTGGCATCTGATGCAGAAGTGTCGCCGCTGTGCCTCTTGGAAGCCATGAGCCTGCAACGGCCTTGGCTGGCCACTTCCGGCTGCGGCACGGCCAAGGAGCAGGCGGGGGGCCTGATCCTTCCTCTGCAAGAGTTTCGAAAAGCCGTCGAGGTATTGATGGCCCGTCCGGATTATCGCGCACAGTTGGCGCAGTCCGGCTACGACCATTGGACCAGCTGCTTCCAGTGGGAATCCGTTCTGGCCGGATGGGTAGAGCTGATCAGAAACGGATGCCTGACCACATCCTTCGAAACTCCAGACGCGATTGCCCGTACACGCGACGACCTGCGGACCCGCTTCCGTTCGCTCATGGCCGCCGGATCGACACCGCCGCCACAGAGCAGCACGAACCATCCAACTTCCTCACGACCAAGTACACAGTGGGGCAGTTCTTCTGTCACATCACTCCCCATGCACATCCGTGCCACACCAGCACAAGAGGACCGAATGGATCAGGATCAGTTTTATGTCAACATGTTCGTCAAGAGCCAGGCATGGTCAACACCCGAACCCAATCAGGACGAAGCCGCTCGGTGGTCGAAGATCGCCGGCTTCATGGAATACATCCTCCGTCGGTTCAAGACGGCTCAACCTGATGGCACCCTCCGCATACTTGAGGTCGGCTGCGGACGAGGATGGCTGAGCAATCTGGCATCGCAATACGGGACCGTTGAGGGTGTTGAGCCGGTGGCGGGAGTCATCGATCACGCCCGCAAGATGTTTCCCCACATTCGCTTCGAGGCCGGCACGGCCGAGACCGTCCTCAAACGGACGGACTTTGCTCCGTATGATGTCGTGCTCTGCTCCGAGGTGATTGAACATGTGCCGGATCCGCAGAAACGGGCGTTCCTGGACGAACTCAAACAACTGCTGACCCCGGAGGGGTATGTCATCCTCACTACCCCCAGGGGGGAAATGTGGGAACGATGGAAGACGATCTCGCCCCCTTGTCAGCCGGTCGAGGATTGGATTACCGAACAGCACCTCGAGCAACATTTTATAGCCCAGGGTCTGACTCCGTTGGGGCTGGAACGGATCTACGTCGAGATCCCGAACCTTCGCTACATTCCAGCCCCCACCCCGCATGATTTGAAGACGATGAATCTGCTGCCGATCTACCAGGTCTGGGTGGCGCAGCGGGCGGCGGAAGACTCTCAGGTACAGCGCCAGGCGGTGAATCGCACGCCCAAGGTCAGCGTCATCATCCCGACGTACAATCGGCCTGATCGCCTCCGGACTGCGCTGGCCAGTGTCCTTGCTCAGGAGTACAGAGACTTCCAGATTATCGTAGTCAATGACGGCGCCACGCCGGTCGAACCGGTCATTGCCGCATTCAATCATGACGGACGCATCACCCTGATCAACCATGATCGAAACAGAGGACTGGCGGCCTCACGCAACACCGGCCTCCGCCACGCCACCGGGACGTATGTGTGCTACCTCGACGACGACGATCGGTTCCTTCCAGATCATCTCCGCACGCTGGTCACTCAGTTAGAGACCGGTGATTGCAAAATAGCCTATACCGATGCCTGGCGCGTCCACGAACAGATCGTCGGCGAGACGAGCTCGGAAATTGGTCGCGACCGGCCCTATGCGGACGAGTTTAATCCCCACCAGCTCCTCATCGGCAATTACATTCCCGTCCTCTGTGTCATGCATGCGCGGGCGTGCCTGGATGAGGTCGGCTGCTTCGACGAAAGTCTCTTTGTCCATGAGGATTGGGATCTCTGGATCCGTATGGCGACCCGCTATCCCTTCACTCATATCCCCAAGACCACCGCCGAATTCACGTGGCGGATCGACGGCTCCTCGATGACCAGCCAGTCTCGTGAAGCCTTTCTGAGAACGACGGAGATTATCTATCGCAAGTATGCTCCCTATGCAGCCAAATACCCCACCGTGTTCGAAGGACAGCAGAATCGGCTCCGGGACTTGAAGCGTACCCAAGCTCATAAACGCTTTACCTGTTCCATCATTATCCCTGCGTGGAACAAGGTCGAACTGACCCAGCAATGTCTCGTCGCCCTCGGTCCGGCGACGGAGGATGTCTCTTTTGAACTGATCGTCGTCGACAATCACTCAACCGACGCCACGCCTGAATTCCTCGCATCGCTGGGAGGGGACGTCAGGATTATTACGAACGACGAGAATCTCGGTTTTGCCAAAGCCTGTAACCAGGGAGCGGCCGTCGCCACGGGTGAGTATCTCGTCTTTCTCAATAACGATACGATTCCGCTCAAAGGATGGCTGAGCGCGCTGGTCGATGAAGTGAAGACCAATCCCGACGTCACCGTCGTCGGCAGCAAACTGCTGTATCAGGACGGCACAACACAGCATGCCGGCGTGGCGATCGACCGTAATAACCTCACGCCCTACCATATCTACAATGGCTTCGCGGCCGATCATCCGGCCGTCAATAAACGGCGGGAACTGAACGCCGTGACCGCCGCCTGTCTTCTGATCCGACGCCCGGTCTTTGCGGAACTCGGCGGGTTCGATGAAGGTTTCCTCAACGGTTTTGAAGATGTCGATCTCTGCCTGAGAGTACGGGAGAAGCAGGGCCGCATTGTCTACCAGCCTCGCAGCATCTTGTATCATCTGGAAAGTCAAACACCAGGCCGCAAGCAACACGACCAGGCAAACGCGCACCGCTTACAACAGCGTTGGGGACACTGTTGGTGGCTCGTCGATGACGACAGCATTTACGCAGGGGATGGCTATAAAGCCGTGGGAGTGGATGAGAACGGCCTCACATCGTATCAGCTCCATCTGATCGACAGCACTGAAGAGCAAGAGGCCTGGGAACTCGTTGCGACCATGCAACGGGCGGCGCATGACCACGACTTGGCCACGGTTGAAGCCGCCTTGCGGCGGCATGCGGAGTGGCCGGCCGACGCATCCATTTTGCAATGGGCGGCATCCGTGGCGAAGGCCATGAAACTGCCAAGCGTTGCCGAGGAGTATCGACGCCGGGTTGAAAGCCTCAATGATCCGGCATTTCGCGAGCTGGAGGAGATTCGTGCCGCGCTCACCGCCGGTCAACTCCCGATGGCGTCAACCCGCGTTGATGCATTGCTCAAACAGTATCCCACCCATGCGGAGGCGCTGCTCCTCCGGGCTATTCTCCATATGCAGCGGGAACAATATCGCGAAGCTGAAATCTCCTTTACCACAGCGCTCAATCAGGGAGCCCATCGCAAGAAATGCCTCATGGGAATTGGCATGGCGTCGATGGGCCGTGCCTATCCGCAAGGGGCCTGGCAGACCTTCCTACGGGTTCTGGCGGAAAACCCCGACGACGCCGATGTGATTCATTGGCTGCTGCGGGCAGGGACCGCACAAAACCGCTGGCGCGAGTTAAGTGTCCAGCTTCACAACTTTCTCGCGCGGAACCCCAGTGATTTGTCGGTCCGATTCGCCTACGCCGGAGTCTTACTACGGGCAGATCAGGTGGATGCCTCGCGTCAGGAATACGATCAGCTGCGCGCGTTGGCTCCCACGTATGAAGGATTGGTTGAACTCGGGCAGGCCATTGCCGCCAAAGAAAGTGTGTTGGCGATGAATGTGTCCAACGCCTAGGAGATCATGGCCAGAACGCTTGTCATTCAACTGGCGAGACTCGGCGATCTCGTGCAAACGATGCCGATGATTACCGCCTTGCGGAAGCAGTGTCCTCGCGACACCATTGATCTCCTCTGTCCGGAGCCGCTTCGGGACCTTGGAACGCTGATTCCCGGACTCGATCGAGTAATCGGATGGGACGGATCCAGATGGCATCGCTGGGCGGCGCGTGCCACACAGGGGATTCAGCCGGACCAGCGGGAGGAGATCGAACAGGAGCTCGGCGCCCTCTGTCCCCACATCTACGATCGGGCATTTGTTCTCAATCAGCACACTCGGGCCATTGTTGCCGGTACGCTGCTGGCAAAAGAGTGTGTCGGACCGCTCGCTCAGGGACCGTTGAGTGAGCAGTTGACTCCCTGGGCCGCCTATGTCCGGGAGATTGCGCGGACCCGCCGATCAAATCGGATTCATTTATCGGATGCGTTTTGCGGCATGTGCGGCCTCTTCCCTCCGGGAACGCCTCCACGCTGTTTGACGCCACTTGCGTCTCCCTCGCGCAATCTGGAACAAATCGGGCGAGGCGGCGGGCCATGGATTGGGATCATTGTCGGAGCAGGGGATCCGGTTCGACTTGTCCCGGTTGACGTCTGGCGTACATGGATTGTGCGGTTTCTGAGTATCCTCCCCAGAGGACGTGTCGTCTTGATCGGTCACGGAACGGAATGTGACCGCGCGCGGGACATCCAGCAGACGCTGCCGCCTTCGATTCTAGGACGCATCTGGGACATGACCGGACAGACGACTATTCATGAGCTGGCACACACGTTCACCCGTTGTCATCACGTCATCGGCTCAGATACCGGGCCCTTGCACCTGGCCGCCGCGGTCGGCACGCCGACCCTTGGGTGGTATTTCGCACGAGCCCGTGTGCACGAGACCGGCCCCTATGGCTCAGGTCACCGCATTTGGCAGGCCCAGAGTGACGATGGTGGAGTCGCCGTCCCGACCACGTGGCCCATCGAGCCTTCTTTAGATGTGCTGTTGAACGAGTCCCCTCGAACACAGACCCAATGGTCACAATGGACTAGCCACACCGATGAATGGGGCACGTACTACAGCGAATCCGGGCAATCCTCGGCACCGCCCCGGGAACGTGAAGCCCTATGGCATGAGCTGTCACACGCCATACCGGTATGAGGAGCGTATGAATTTTCTACAGACACATCTCGACGGCATTCGAAAGACCTTCCCGGACCTGGTTTCTGCAGTGACAGAAAGCGCCGGGGGAGTGCTCACCGTCGCACCGTCCCGAGAGGGCAGCCCGTCTGCCACGCAAGACGGACAATGGATTCATAGTGCCTACGACCCGAGAAAGGAAGCCCAGTCATGGGCTGCCCTGCAAGCGAAGGAATGGCACGCCGGAGAACTGGGCGTGGTACTTGGTGTGGGACTGCTCTACCACGTCGAGGCCTTAGTCGCAACGAAACCTGTTGGGGCGCGACTGGCCGTCGTGATTGTTGACATCACAGCTTTTAAGGATGCCCTGGCCGTGCGCCCTTTGGGCCCCTGGTTTAACGCGATTGAATGGATTTGGGGGAGTTCCGATGAAATGGCGACGCAACTCGCATCCAAATCGGCCCCGCTACGTTTCTTCACCTATGCCCCAGCGGCGCGCCCCTATGCGGCACAGCACCAGGCTCTCGATGTGGAACTGCGCCGGCTCCTGGCGACACGGCTACATGGACGTCTGCATGTGGCCGTCGTAGGGCCGATCTATGGCGGCTCATTGCCAATCACGAAGTACGTCGTGCGGGCCCTTGAATCCCTTGGTCATCGGGTGAGTTGGGTGGACCACAGTATTCATCATGCCAGCTATGAGCGCTTCAATACGTTCCGCGATCCCCGCCATCGGCTCTCGATGCAAAGCCGGTTTGCCGATGTCCTCAGTATGGGAACGCTGACGGAGCTTTCGGAGGATCCTCCGGATCTCGTCCTGGCCATGGCCCAAGCCCCCATGTCACTCGGCGCCCTGGAGCATCTGCGACGGAAGAAATTCATGACGGCCATGTGGTTCGTCGAAAACTATCGGCATTTGACGTACTGGCAGCAACTCGCTCCCGGATACGATTATTGGTTCACCATCCAACAGAAAGACTGTCACGATGCCCTCCGGCGGGCCGGCGCGCCTCATGTCAGCTACCTGCCCATGGCCGCAGATCCGTCCGTGCATCGTCCTCTGGACCTGGCGATGAGCGAACAACTGGAATTCGGATCGGATCTGTCCTTTGTCGGTGCCGGATACGCCAATCGACGAGCGGTGCTCCCTCGTTGGATCAGCAAGGACTGGACATTCAAGGTGTGGGGGAATGAATGGGAAGGCGCCGATGCCGTGGCGCCTGTCTTACAGCGCAATGGTGCGCGGATCGACACCGATACGTGCCTCAAAGTGTTTAACGCCACCGCGATCAATTTGAATCTCCACTCGAATACCGGTGAGGGATTGGACCCGGCGGCAGATTTCGTCAATCCGCGTACGTTTGAACTGGCCGCGGCCGGGGCCTTCCAACTTGTCGATCAACGGGCACTCCTTCCCGAGTGCTTTACCGAAGACGAGATCGTCAGCTTTGAAGGAACCGATGAAGTGCCTTCCCTGATCAGAACCTGGCTTCGAGATCCGGTCGGTCGCCGGACCATCGCCGATGCGGCCCGCCAGCGGGTCTTGCGGCAGCATACGTACGAACATCGCATGAAGGACCTTCTGGCCGAATTGGGCATGCGGGAACCGGATCGGTTGGGTTCGATCCTGCGAGGAGAACGGACTGCGGAGGTTCTCGCCGCACAGACGACCACGCCGCCTGAACTCGCCCCGATGTTGCGGCAATTCGCGCCCGATCAGCGGGTCGAGCTCAAGGATCTGGCAGCACAGATTCGCGCCCGCGGGCCCCGCACAGAACTCAGCCGTGAAGATCTGCTCATTCTCATGCTGGAAAGTTATCGGACTGAAACCAGGGACTTGGTATGAACCGCCAGGTACTGATCCTGAATATCACGCGGATGGGCGATCTGGTCCAAATGGGGACCTTGCTGTCCCGGCTGCAAGAAGAATGGCCTGGGGTGGCGGTCGATGTGATCGTGGATCGCCGGTTTGCCGCCGTCGCGTCCCTGCTGCCCGGGATCCGGGACATTATCACCTACGACTTCCATGCCCTGATTGATGACAGCCGCGCGGCCGCCAAGAGTGTCACCTCGCTCTATGCAGACCTCGCCACCTGGGCTCGCCCATTGGTTGAGAGACGCTACAATCGCATCATCAACCTCACCTTCAATCGTCCGAGCGCGCTATTGGCTTCGTACATCGGCGCACCGGATATTCGCGGCGCCCGATGCGCCTGGGACGGGGAGAGCGTCATTGAGAATCCCTGGATGGCGTATTTTACCGACATGCATCATTTCCGCGCCTTGAATCGATTCAATCTGGTCGATGTCTATGCCTTGGGAGGAAGCGGACCGGGAACCTACGCGCCATTGTCGGTGCACGTGACGACCGCGGCGCGCGAATGGGCACAACGCTTTCTCACCGCTGCGCCGGAGACAGCAAAAGAGTGGATTGCCGTGCAAGCCGGGGCAAGCGACGTGATGAAGGCTTGGCGGCCTGAGCATTTCGGTCGCACACTGGCGCACCTGAGCACCAGATGGAAGGGCGGAATCGTCCTCATTGGAACACCGGCCGAACAAGACACGATCGCACAGGTCGTACGAATCTATCGGGAGGCCGGAGGATGCAATCCCGTCCTCAATGCGGCTGGACAGACGACGCTGGAACAGTTGGTGGGTTTGCTCGCGGAATGTCGTCTCCTCTTAACCAACGACACCGGTCCGATGCATTTGGCCGTCGGTGTGCAGGTGCCTGTGATTGATCTTTCCGTCGGGCACGTGGATTTCCGAGAGACCGGTCCCTATGGATCGGGACATTGGGTCGTGCAGCCGGAGCTTGAATGTGCCCCCTGCGGATTCGACCAGGTGTGCGCCCATCAAAGCTGTAAGGATCGTCTTCCAGTAACCATGGTGGCGGATTTGCTCTTGCATGTGCTGGCCAAGGGGGAATGCCCCCCGGCCGCGCCCGGCTATCGGCTCTATCGCTCGTCCGTCGACGAAGATCAGTTGGGCAGCTATTGCGCGGTAGGAACCGAAGAGTCCTCAGACCTCGACTGGTATGGCCGGTACTGGAGACGTTACTGGTATGAAACCCTGACCCACATCACCAGCCGTATCCCGGCAGACTCGGCGCTGCCTCACAATGCCGTTGCAGCGGCACACCACCTGGCAGGCATGATGCCGGACATAGACCGGCTCTGCCGTCAAGCCGATGCCATTGTGCAGGCTGCCAGACAAGTTGCGCAATCGCCCGGTTCGTTGCAGGCTCTTCAACGGGAACAAACTGCGTTGCGTGAACGTGTCGTACACCTGGGGATGGCCCATATCGCCAGTTCCCCGGTGACGACCTCGTTCGTGCGCTCCATTCACCATGATCATGTCAGGGGACTTGATCGTATGGCCCGGCATCATGCCTTGGCATATCGGCAATGGAGGAGGCATCTCACAGAGATCTATCGACACCTGACTCAGAGTCCCTCGAAGTCCACATTGCGGCGATTGGCTATGTTCACTGATTCTTCAGTCGCCCATTCAGGATAGTAGCCGGATGACTCCGGCCTATCCCGCGCAGTCAAGAAGGAGAGAACGTTATGCATGTCATGCTTGATCAAGACCAGTGGGAAGTCGTCAATGGACTCAGTCTTGGCGACGTGTTGGCAGATATCAGTGAGAAAGCGCATGCCCGCTCACGCCTGATCACGTCCTTGACCGTGGATCAGCGTGCCATTACGGATCGCGATTTGGATTCGGCCTTCTTAGGTGAGCCAATCGCGCGGTTTACTCACCTCCAAGCCATTTCTCAAACCATGGAAGAGGTGATGCGCGGTGCCGCGCCGACGATTCAGCATTACGCTGATCTCCTCCGCAATGAAGCACAGGAACTCGCCTCGCATATCCGCATGGGAGACGAACGGCTTACATCATTGGATGCATGGCTCGGCAAACTCGCCGACTATCTCGAGCTGGTGGAATCCAAGCCGGCGAAGCCGCATCCCGATCGTGCCATGACTCCCTGGGTGCAGGCCTTACTGGATGCACGTGCTCAACGAGATCTCATTCGCATGGCCGATCTCCTTGAATATGAACTCGCACCCAGGTTGGAGTCCTAAAATGACCGACGTGTTCATTACATTCGGTTTCTGTCGACGGGTGTTGTTCACCGCAGTTGATTCGAGCCTCTCAAGTCTTAGGGGCATCCTCCGATAAGGGATGCAACAGCTCTCTAGGCGTAGAGGGTTAAGACGCTTCTGCACGGACGCGGAAGCGAGGGACGTACAGCACAGCAGTCGGCAAGGAGGAAGCATCCATGGCATTAATTATCAACAACAACCCGGCATCAATTTCTGCCCAGCGGAATTTGTCGGTCAGCACCAGCCAATTGGGACGCTCGGTCGAGCGTCTCTCATCCGGCCTTCGGATCACGCGAGCCGCGGACGATGCCGCCGGCCTCGGACTGTCCGAATCCTTGCGGGCGCAGATCCGCAGCATCAACCAATCTGTCCGGAACTCCTCGGACGGTATCAGCTTGACGCAGATCGCCGACGGCGCCGCCTCGACCATCGGCAACCTTCTGTCTCGGCTCCGGGAATTGTCCTCTCAGTCGGCCAGCGGTACGGTCGGCAACACGGAACGGTCCTACATCGATCAGGAATTTGTGGCGTTGCGGTCGGAAATCGATCGTATCGCGCAGGTCACCGAATTCAACGGTCAGGCCCTGACCAGCGGCAGCACCATCAGCTTCTCGATCGCCATCGGGTTCAGAAGCGGATCAGGCAACTCGCTCAGCCTCGATCTCAATGACATCACCACCTCGTCATTGGGAATCAGCTCCGTGAACGTGTCCACGTCAGCGAATGCGAGTAGCGCGTTGGCCAACATTGACAGCGCCATCAGCGCTGTAGCCACCGCCCGAGCGGAATATGGTTCGATCCAGAACCGCTTCGAGGCAACTATTGCGAATCTGCAGGTGACGAGCGAAAACCTCACCGCTGCAGAGTCACGCATCCGCGATGCGGATATCGCCCATGAAACGTCGGTATTCACCAAGAACCAGATTTTGGTGCAAACCGGCATCTCGGTTTTGGCACAGGCCAACAACCTCCCGCAACAAGCCTTGGCCTTGCTGCAGAGGTAGTAATCGGCGGGGGCGGCCGTTCCTCATGAGCGGCCGCCCCCACCCTAGGTTCACACGGAGGCTGCCATGATTACATCAGTAACCGGCAAAGCAGATCTCCTGACCACACCCGCCCGCGGGGGTGAACCGGATCATGCAGCGGCCAAACAGCCGACTGCCGCACGGACGCAATCTGATACCGACAACACAGCAACCGCCCCGATCGATCGGACAATCCTCGAACAGGCGGTCGCGAAGGTCAGTGAAGATATCCAGGCACATGATACGAATCTGAAGTTTGAAATCGATGAGTCGACCGATCGGGTGATCGTCAAAGTCATCGAAAAAGATTCAGGAGAAGTCATCCGCCAGTTCCCGCCGAAAGAAGTGCTCGAACTGGCGAAATTCTTCAACAGCTCAAAGGGCATCCTGCTCAAGGAGCAGGCCTGAGCCTGTGAGGGACACGAGACATGGCGACGATCAGTTTCGGCGGGTTGGGAAACGGACTTGATTTCGGTCAAGTGGTGGAGCAACTGGTTAAGGTTGCACGCCTCCCGGTTGACAGCCTGACCCAGAAAAAGGGCGCCCTTAGCTCAAAGTCGACCGATTACGCGACGCTGAGCACAAAATTGATCGGCCTCCAGAGTGCCGCGGATAAGCTGCGGCTCTCAACTTCGTTTGACCGGACGACGACGAGCGTGTCCGATACCAGTGCGTTGAGCGCCGTCGGCTCCTCCACTGCCACATCGGGCACGTACTCGCTCAAGATCACCCAACTCGCGCAGTCCAATCAAATCACGAACAAAGCCGCCAAAACCGTCGCCACGACGACGACCGATATCGTCGGAGGGGCGTCCGGTACCTTTACATTCAAAGTCGGCAGCGGAGCCGATCAAACGATTTCATTGGGCGAAACGGCGACTCTGGAAGACCTCAAGAGCGCCATCAACGATCTCGGTGCCGGTGCTACGGCGTCGATCATTAATACCGGGACGGAGACCACCCCGGCCTATCGGCTCGTACTTACTTCGACGACCACGGGTGCGTCAAACTCCATCACCATTGTCACAGACAATACTACATTGGACTTTTTGAACAGCAGCGGGACCGGCGGCATCGATACGCTGCAAGCAGCCCAAGATGCCATTGCCATTGTCGGAGACCCTGCGCTGAACCCCGTCACTGTGACACGAAGCACCAATGCCATCTCCGACGCCATTGCGGGCGTCACCCTCACGCTGCTGGAGACAACCGGAACGTCAACCGTTCAAGTCAATGTGAGCCGTGATGTGACCGCCGTGAAGGACAATATCAAAGGACTGGCGACCGCCTATAACGAAGTCCTGAAGTATATCAACGAGCGGACGACGTACGATGTGGTCACAAAAAAGGGCGGCAACTTTTTTGGAGAACCCACCGTTCGCGGAGTCATCTCCCAAATTCGTACGGCGCTGTCTTCGTCTATTGCCGGTGCAGGCTCTCTCAATACCGTCGGAGCACTGGGATTCAAGACGGATCGAGAGGGGACCATCACCGTCGATGAAGCAAAGCTGGATACCGCCTTGAGTGCAAGTTACAGCAATGTCCGGACCTTGTTTGTCAATCAGACCGGGAGCGCCGGGATCGCCCAGTTGCTCAATACGGCAGTGGACTCGTTGACCAATGTCGCATCCGGTCAAATGACGTTGAGAAAAAACGGACTCGCCAAGCAAATTACCAGTCTGTCCGCAGACATTCTGAGAAAAGAAGATGCCGTCACGAAATATGAAGATCGGCTCAAGGCACAATATGCGGCACTGGACGGGCTTCTGAGACGCCTCCAGAGCCAAAGCAGTTCGCTGCAATCCAATTCTTCCAGTGGGAACTGAGTTCATCACGCAGTAGGGGATACACATACCAATGGTCGCACAATACGCCCAGCAATATCAGCAAACGCAGATCCTCACTTCTTCTCGGGTGCAGATCGTGGTCTTACTCTATGATGCCGCCATTCAATCCATTGAATTGACGCGACGCGCCATTGAAACCAACAACTTGCCGGATAAAGCACGATTCATAGGCCGGGCTATCTCAATCGTTGGGGAACTCGACAGCGTGTTGGATTATGAGCAGGGAGGAGACATTGCAAAGTCGCTACACCGCCTCTACGACTATATGCTGAGCGAGCTCGTTGAAGCCAATGCCAAACATATGAGCGCTCGGCTCGATGGGCCCGCGCGATGTCTCACCACTCTGCGGGAGGCCTGGAGAGAAGTCGCGGCACAACAGCAAGCCCCATTGGCATTGGCCCGTTAATCACATGGAATCAGTCTCCGACAAGGATCTTCATACGATCAGGGCTGTCACCGAGGCGGCGAGGATGGCAGCAGCCCGAGGAGAATGGAATCTGGTGGATCAGTACTATCAACTGCGAGAGGACCTCATCTCTCGGGAAGTCCTCTCCCCCGGGAATCTGGCATATGTACTGACCGTTGATCGCACGATTGCAGAACAGATCACAGTAGCCCAGGCAGGCTTGACCTCACTGCTTGATGAAGCCGCCAAGACTCGCCAACGACTACAGGGACTGCGCCGATGGAATGGCGCATCGTCCTCGGACTCAGGGACGATTGAGCGACACCTCTAACCAATCGAGCCCGGGAGACTCACATGGGAATCGCAGTCCATCAGATACATAACCTCGTCCGGACGTATCAGCGAGCGCTGCAGCCAACCTCATCGGATACGTCTCCCGCGCTAGACAACCGCCACGCCGACCGCGTCTCTGTATCAGCGGAAGCCCGTGAACTGCATGAGCAAGTCACCGCACGTCCAGAACATGACCGCAACAGCACAAAGAGGTCCAGGTGAGCGCACAACCGCACGACGATCTTTCGCGTATTCTTCTCGTCGGAACCCAGGCTTTCCATCGGGATATGCGCTGGATTCAACTCGCGCGACATGGCTTTGCATTCGTGCCCGTCGCAAAACGACACTGCACACTCGACACTGATAGCACCACAGATATCCAGGCCATCATCTATCAGGCGGGCGCCAGAACCACGGACACGCTGGCTTTTCTCCAAACCGTCGCAAATCGACAGAGTGATCTGTGCATCATTCTCGTCGGACAGAACCAGAAGCCAGACACGGTCGCACAGTTTCTCCGCAAGGGCGCCTTCGACTATGTAAACTGGCCCTGTTCCCTGACACGCCTGACCGATTCTCTGATCAGCGGACTCAACAACCGCCAGACGTTTTTGGAAGTCCGCAACCTCTCCGGAGATCTGGCCACCGCTAATCAGTCCCTCGCCCATGAGCGAGATACGCTCAAGCAATTCAATCAACGCTTGGCCGGCCTCAATCAGTTGACTCAGGCGCTGGCCAGATCACTGAAACCTGAAGATGTCGTTCAAGCCCTCTTCACCGGTGTTCCCTCACTCATCGGGGCCGAACTCATTGGCTTAGTTCGCACAAATCCTGAGCATGTCTGGACCTGGTCGAAAGGCGGCAACCAGGAACGGGAACACACCCTCAAAACACAACTCCTCGGACGACTCGGACGATCGCCCCAGCGCGTCACATCAGGCGCAACCACGCTGCGCCTTGTCGGCTCACGTCCCATACCGCTGATGAGAAGTGAAGACGCAATACCCGCGCACCCACAACAAGAAGCACATGCGATGCACGATATTCCGTTGGCGATCGGACCTCACGCCATTGGGGTCCTACACGTTCAACGAGATGAGTCTCAGCCCTTCACAGAAGATGAACAGCAGTTGCTGGCGACCATCGGCACATCGCTGTCACTCACGTTACGGAATGCCGATGCCCATCAGGATCTCCAAGACATGGCATTGCGGGACCCTCTGACCGGCGTCTTCAACCGCCGCGCCCTCGATGAACCGCTCATGCGTGAATTGAAAGCTGGCCTCCGCTACGGGGCACCTGCCTGCCTGATGATCTTGGACCTCGACTATTTTAAAACCGTGAACGACCGCTTGGGACACACGGCCGGCGATCTCGTCTTGAGAGAGCTGGCATCGTTGATGACGGACACCGTGCGCGACGTCGATACGGTCGGGCGTTATGGGGGAGAAGAGTTTGCCATCATCCTGCCGCATACCTCAGTCGAGCAGGCCAGACCCCTAGCCGAACGCCTACGCAACTTGATTGAGACCCATGCGTTTAACGTCGAGGATGGTACGGTTCGACTGACGGCCAGCATCGGGATTGCCGAAGTGTGCAATCCGGCCATTGCCTCGGTTGAGGATTGGGTGAACGCAGCAGATACGGCGCTCTACGACGCGAAGGCGCAGGGGCGTAATCGCGTGGTCGTCCACGCACCAACTCCGCTCGCTCCGGTTCAGGCTGCCCGGCTCTGCGTCGCAGCCTAGGATGTGCAAGAAAGAGTCAGGCCCACGATGAATCACGCCCAGTCGCTCCAAGAATCGTCCCTCGCCGTCGATGAACGCCGGGAGTGGATCCGTGTCGACGATCACCTCTTGATGGAGTGTCGCCTCACGAGCGAATCGGCCGACACCCCCCAGCCAGGCACGCCTCCGCTGACCGATGAGATGATTGCCGCTGCCGTCGGCAAGCCGACCGCCGATCTGCTCGCACGCACAGGCGATACGCTGGCGACGTCGCCTTTCCTCCCTTGGATCATGAAAGTGGATTGGCTGATGGAGGTGCTGCTGCGGGGCATGGCGCACATTCAGCCCGATAGTATCGCCATCGCGCGACTGACCGAGGTGAATATCAGCGGGGGAGGGATCAGTTTTGTCTCGCCGCGCCCGTTCCAACCATCGGACCTGTTGACACTGAAGCTGATTCTTCCGCCCTTCACTCCCGTCAACACGACCGCCAAGGTCATTCGCACCTCGCCGCTGACCGGGGCGCCCGGCTACCTCATTGCTACGCAATACGTCGACCTGTCTCCGGATCATCAAGAAGACATCATCCGCCACATCATTCAGACACAAGCCGAACGGCTTCGGGCCAGACGGAATACCGGAAGCTAAACGAAGGCCATCCGCCAGCCGTCGTTCCTGCCTGCCCTCAGCATTCCCACACGAGAAAAGTATTGCGAGTTATGGATTACGCGGCTTTCGCTGGAGAACCGGCAATCCGTTGTAGAAGAGTGTCGGCAATGTGCCCAAGCGCCACCGCGGCGGGAGCCGTCGGCTCCAGCTCGGTCACCGGCAGATAACTGCGTACAGCCCGTTCCATGGCAGGGTCGTCTGGAATTTCCCCCAGGAGAGTCAAGTCACCGCCGACATACTCCTTTAAGAGCTTCCGAAGCTGCAAGACATTGACACGCGAGCGGCCGGCGACGCGATTGAGGATCAGGGCCGGTTGAAACGTGCGCAGTGACGTCTCGGCAATCCCTCGTCCCGCTTCATCCGTCTTTCCTGCCACATCCAACACCTCTTCGACGCTACTGAAATCGCGGTCCGACAACGCCTCAGCCATCGCGTCACGAGCAAGAAACGAGGATAACACGCGGCGGATCGCCGCCAACTTGATGAAGCGATAGAGGTCCAAGACCGAGGTGGGGTCAGGCGTCGCTACGGCGACATGATAATCAGCCATGAGAAAGAAATCGAGAGCATGGTAGCTGGTCCCGGCGCCGATATCCGCGACAATGATGTCGGTATCCAGCTCCTGAAAGTTCCGGATAAGTCGCTTTTTCTTCGAATAGGGCATGTTAGCCGTGGCCAACGTGTCGCCGGTGCCCGGAATAATGCGCAGATTCTTGTGTACGGATAACGGCTGGGCAACCTCCGACAGCGTCGCCACGCGGCGATTGAGAAAATCGGTCAACGTGAGCGGAGGATTCAATAGGCCGAAGAGAATGTGACTATCCGCCCCGCCCACATCGAGGTCGGCCAACACCACGCGTTGTCCGTGCTTGGCCAATAAGAGCGCGAGGTTCGCCGACACCACACTCTTACCGACTCCTCCCTTTCCCGACGCGATCGAGATGATCGTGGCCATTGTGCAAAGTTCCTGATGGTTGGCGGTGGATATCGAGTACTTCATCGGCCGAAGCACCACCAAACCTAAGCCTCGCCCGCTCGCGCATTGCACTGCATGCTCCAATCGATAACACCGAAAGACCCGCTGTGCTATTCGGCACTAGCACCCCCTCAAGTTTTCTATCGAGCACGCCGATAACCCACTCACTATGAATAATCCTATGACCGCATCAATCGTGACACAGGCAAACACAACGGATGGCGAGATCTTGACGGTCCAGGAAGTGGCACGCTTTCTTCGTGTGCCCAAGTCCACCGTCTACAAACTCGCACGTGTCGGCGAATTGCCGGCCTCGAAGATCGGGAAGCACTGGCGCTTCCTGCGACGCGACATCCATGACTGGATGCATAGTCGATCACAAGCCGCGTAACGCAGTTCGCGGCGAAGACCGGCTGAGAACAACCTCCGACGGTTGGGGTGCGCCCCTTAGCGGGGAATACCACGACCAACGTGCAACACCCGTACGCGGGTAAGGGAGCCTCATGGGCAGTCCCGTCACAAAAGCAGAAGTAGAACAGAGCAAGCGAGGCATGGATGCCGAGACATTCAAACTGCTGCGTGAATTTATCTACGAGCAGACGGGGATCACCTTTCAGGAGAATCAGAAATATCTCCTGGAAAGCCGCCTCGCCTCGCGTCTCAAGGAACACAAACTCACGACCTATGCCGACTACGTCAACTATCTCCGCTTCGATACCTATCGCGACCGTGAGCTTGTCTCGCTGTATGGCCTGATCACGACGAACGAGACCTATTTCTATCGGGATCAACCACAGCTCGACTCCTTCATCAAGACCGTCATTCCGGCTGTCATGGAGGCGAACAAAGCGTCGCGCCAGATACGGATCTGGAGCGCCGCCTGCTCATCGGGAGATGAGCCCTACACCCTGGCCCTCATGCTGTCGGACTACGCGCCGCTGGTGAACTGGAACATTGAAATCCTGGCCACAGACATCAGTGAACCGATCCTGAAGTTGGCCAAGGCCGGCGTCTACACCGCCCATGCTTTGCGCCATGTTCCACCTCACCTCAAGACCAGACATTTCAATGCTCAGGGGGAGAACTTTGCCATTTCCTCAATGATCAAAAGCCGAGTCAAGTTTATGAACCTGAACCTCTACGACCGTCCACGCCTCAAGCTGGTGCGAGGCATTGACATCGTCTTTTGCCGGAACTGTCTGATCTATTTCGACGAGAAAGCGAAACATCAAATTGCGACCGATCTCGCAGGGGCGTTAAAGCCCAACGGCTATCTCATCATCGGCTTCTCGGAGTCTCTGACGAAAATGAGTGATGTATTCCGGTCGCAACACGTCGGCCGATCGGTCGTGTACCAGAAACTGTAAGACACAAGAGGAGGACCCATGCCAGCAGATCTCAACATGAAGATTCTCGTCGTCGATGACATGTCGACCATGCGTCGCATCGTCAAAAACATTCTCAAGCAACTCGGCTTTTCCAATATGGAAGAGGCCGAAAACGGGCAGGAGGCGCTCCAGAAGTTACGGGCCGAGCCATTCGGCTTTGTCGTGTCGGATTGGAACATGCCGGTGATGCCGGGCATCGAAATGCTGCGCGCGATTCGGGCGGACGAAAAGCTGAAGCATATCCCGGTCCTCATGGTGACGGCCGAAGCGCAGAAAGAGAATCTCATCGAAGCCATCCAGGCGGGAGTCAACAACTACGTCGTCAAGCCGTTCACCGCTGAAACGATGCAAGAGAAGATCAATAAGATCTTCAATAAATAGGAAGGACGGTTCCCATGATCATTCGCGATCAGGTGAAACTCGGCAATGCGAAGAACTCTGACGACGACGAGCAAGGCCCGTCCGACACACAGCTCTACGATAAACTCGGCGAGCTCACACGGTTTATCGATAAGACCATTAAGACCATTTCGCAATTTGCCGACCCCATGAGCGCGACGTCCGAGCAATTGCCCGCGGCCACGACACACTTGCGGGATCTCCGCAAGCTCACCGAAGACAGCTCACACAAGGTAATGCAGCTCGTCGAAACCATCGAAGCCAATCGGAAGATGGTCAATCTGCAGTTCGATGCCCTCATCAATGGCCTGGCCAGTTCCAGTCCCGAGGCCACGGCGGCGAAGCTCGCCGCGATTCGTAAATCTCTCGACAAGGATGGTCCCGCTTTGATGGACATCATTACCGCGATGTCCTTTCAAGATCTGGTGGCTCAGCGGGTCAATAAACTCGTCACGATCATGGATGAAGTGCAGCACAAGCTGCTCGAACTGGTCGTCATTTTCGGCCCCTTCACTAAGGGCGCCGGCAAGGCAGAGGCCAGCAAAGCATCAGAGATGCTGAAACAACTGGAAGCCTCGAAAAGTACATCCATGAATCAGGATGTAGCCGACGAGATTTTAAAACAGTTTGGATTTAACTGATCGAATGATGGGTGAACGGTGATGGGTGATGAGTCGAGATCCGGTTCCGAAAAGATAGAACCTTGCGGCATACTGATCTCTGATCACACTTCACGCATCACGGCAGTTCACATCGGAGGGTGCTATGGACGATGAAACACAGGAAATACTCAACGACTTTCTGACCGAAACGACGGAAATGATCGACGGCCTCGATCAGAAGTTCGTCGAGCTGGAAACTCAACCGGACAACAAGGACTTGTTGAACGAGATCTTCCGCGCGATGCACAGCATGAAGGGCTCGGCCGGTTTCCTGGGTTTCACCCATCTCGTCGATATTACCCACCGGGCTGAAAGCATTCTGAATAAACTTCGCCAAGGAGAAATGGCGGTTGTCCCTGAAATCATTACGGTGATCCTTGAGACCGTCGACACCGTCAAGGTGATCATGGCGGAGATTCGCACCTCCGGGACCGATGTCAAAATTCCCGTTGAAACCATGTCGCAGAAACTGGACGACATTCTCGCCGGGAAAGTCAGTCAACCCGCAGCCGCGGCGAGCGCCCCTGCGGCACCGATCGTGGCCGGGGCACCGGAACTCGTGAAGGCCGCCGCGCCGCCACCTCCTCAATTGGGGGAAATCCTCGTCAATGAGGGGCTCGCGACCAAGGAACAAGTCTTCGATGCGCTCACGGCCCAATCCAAACAGCCGGAGCCGAAGCAAGCCTTGGGAGAATTGCTGGTTGCAGCCAAAGCCATTTCAGAAAAAGCGCTCGATCAGGCGCTTCAGAAGCAAGAAAAGGCCCCTAAGGGGGAAGAAGACGCGACCATCCGGGTCGAAACCCGTCGTCTCGATTCCGTGATGAATCTCGTCGGCGAATTGGTCCTTGGCCGAAATCGCCTGATCAAAATAGGCGGACTACTGGAACAAACCCATGAGTCAGACCCGCAAGTCCGTGCGCTGAGTGAAACGCTCACCCAGCTCAATCTCGTGACGACGGATTTGCAGTTGGCCGTGATGAAGACACGCATGTTGCCCATCAAGAAAGTGATGGCCAAATTGCCGCGAATGGTCCGTGATCTGTCCCAGAAACTCGGCAAACAAGTGCGCCTCGAAACCCACGGAGAAGAAACCGAACTCGACAAGTCCGTGGCCGATGAAATCGGCGATCCGTTGGTCCACCTTGTGCGGAATGCCATCGATCACGGCATCGAAATGCCGACCGAGCGCCATGCCGCCAGAAAGCCCAGTGAGGGAGTCCTGCGTATTGCTGCAAGCCAGGAAGGCAACAGCATCGTGATCCGCATCCAGGACGACGGCAAAGGGATCGCGCTCAGCAAGATTAAAGCCAAAGCATTATCCAAAGGGCTCATCAGCGAGGCCGAGCTGGCGACCATGGAGCCGCGGGAAGTCGTCAACTTGGTCTTCCTGCCGGGATTCAGCACGGCGGAGAAAGTGACGGATGTCTCCGGTCGCGGCGTCGGCATGGATGTCGTCCGAACCAACATCCGCAAGATGAACGGAACCGTCGAAATCGAGTCCGAAGAAGGCAAGGGGAGCCTCATCACGATCAAGCTGCCTCTGACCATCGCCATTATTCAAGCCCTGATGGTGGAAGTCGAACGGGCGACGTTTGCCATTCCCCTCAGTTCCGTCATTGAAGCCGTCCGGATTTCCAAGGACGAAATCAAAACCATCAACGGCCGGGAAGTCTTACATCTGCGGGATCGCGTGCTGCCGCTGCTCCGGCTGGCCAAAGAATTTGAAATTCCTGCCGACCGCGAACGCGACCGTTTCTATGTGGTCGTCGCTGCACTCGGCGACCGGCGGATCGGCGTGGTGGTCGATGAATTGCGGTCGCAGGAAGAAGTCGTCATCAAGTCCATTTGGGAGTATTTGGACAGCATCAAGGGCATTTCCGGCGCCACGATTACCGGCGAAGGAAAGGTTGTGCTCATCCTGGATATTTCAGAGCTCGTTGAAAACGCCCAAGCCTGGCATGCCTCCGCCATGGTGGCCTAGGGAAAAGGGTACGGGTCGCAAAGGAGTTCGCTGATGTCTACGCTGATTAATGAAATCGATGCGCGCACGAGATTGGCCGGGGCCAATCAGATGGAACTGCTCTTATTCCATCTGGGCACCGGAGAAGTTTTCGGGATCAACGTGTTCAAAGTCCGTGAGGTCATGAAATTACCGCCCTTGACCAGGGTTCCAGAAGCCGACTCTCGCGTTCTAGGCATGGCCAATATTCGGGGGACCATGGTACCGGTGATTGCGCTGAGACGCGCCCTTGGGTTGGGCGAGCAAGATGTGGATCTCACGAAACCTGAGTGCAAGGAAAACGGAATTCTGATCATCACCGAATACAACGCGAGCTTGCAGGCCTTCCACGTGGCGGCAGTCGACCGCATCATCCGGACCTCCTGGTCCAAAATCAAAACACCACCTGCCCTCGTCCGTGAAAATAACAAGGGCGCCGTCACTGCCGTCACGATGCTTGACGATAGCCGCATGGTATTGATCCTCGACGTCGAGAAAGTATTGAGTGATATCTGCCCTCGCCCGGACGAGGAGGTCTACGCCGGCCTTACTGAGTTGCCTCAGCTGAAGACGAAGTGTGTCCTTTTTGCCGATGATTCTTCTGTCGCCAGGACACAGATCAGAAAAGCGCTCGAAAAGTTAGGCGTTGCCTACATTCAAACGACAACCGGAAAAGAAGCCTGGGACTACCTTACCGAACTGGCAGAGGAGGCGGTGAAGCAGGGACTACCACAAGTCAATCGGATTCAACTCATCCTCAGCGATATTGAAATGCCGGATATGGACGGCTTTACCTTGACCAAGCAGATCCGTTCAGACCCGAGACTGGCCCATCTTCCGGTCGTTCTCCACTCCTCACTGACGGGAAGTTGCAACCAAGAAAAGGGCGCGCAGGTCGGGGCGACGGATTATGTGACTAAGTTCGACCCGAAAGAGTTTGCTAGCAAGTTGACGCGCTACATTCTGTAGCCGGCGTAAGTGTGCAGCCACGTGGTGAGTGAGAAAAGGACGCAACCCGTCATGCCAAAAGCAATCCAAGTGTTGGTCGTCGACGACTCGACCTTCATGCGCAAGAGTCTCTCGACGATGCTGACCAGTGATCCCCGCATCGCAGTCGCCGGCATGGCGCGAAACGGTGAGGAAGCCATTCAACAGGTCAAAGCGCTGAAGCCGGATGTCGTCACGATGGATGTCGAGATGCCCGGTATGAACGGCATCGAAGCGGTCCGGCGCATCATGGCGGAATACCCAGTGCCGATCGTCATGGTGAGTTCGCTCACCACTGAAGGGGCCAGCGATACGCTTCAAGCCTTGGAATTCGGCGCAGTCGATTACGTGCCCAAACAGCTTGACGGTGTGGCCACGAACATCGTCGAGATTGAGCGAGAACTGATTGCCAAGATCGTCGCCGCCAGCCAAGCCGCCGGGAAGTTAGCCATCCGGCGAAGCAGCGGCCCGATGTCCCCGATCGTGAAGCCATCCGGTGGCGCCTTGTCCGCTCATTCCGTGAGTATCACGCGCGGCAATCGCATCGTGGCCATCGGCTGCTCGACCGGCGGCCCCCAGGCCCTGATGGAAGTGTTGCCCCATTTTCCCGCGGATTTTCCGGCGGCGATCGTCATCGTCCAACACATGCCCAAGACCTTTACCAAACCGTTTGCCGATCGTATGAATCAAATTTGCCCTCTGGAAGTCAAAGAGGCGGTGGATGGAGAGGAAGTGCGGGCCGGAGTCGTGCTGATCGCACCGGGCGGCCAGCAGTTTCGCGTCAAGAAAAAGAACATCACCACGAATATTGTCTCGCTCAGTCCGAACTACGAGAAACATCTCCACGCACCGGCCGCTGACATCATGTTGCAATCGGTGGCGGCACTGTACGGAGAGCGTGGCATCGGCATCATTCTCACCGGCATGGGCCATGACGGGCTTGAAGGGATGAAGGCCCTCAAGGCTTCGAAAGGCCGAACGATCGCGCAGGATGAAAAGACCTGCATCGTCTATGGCATGCCGAAAGCGGTCGTGGAAGCGGGCTGTGCGGATAAAGTCGTGCCGTTGCCGCACATCGTCGGCGAAGTGTTGAACATGGTCTAAATGAGAGAGGACCTATCGAGCCCTGCCGAGCAGGCCTGGTTCGATTCCTCCCTCCTCCGGCGAGGTGTTGACTATGGCCTAGCAGTACAGAATCACGCGAAGGATACCGATAAGGTAGTGACCACTCCTACCTCGTCGGCGAGGTGTTGAACATGGGGTACGGCATGAGACGAGCGAAAAGGTAATGACAGGGCACGCACTCATTTCATTCACAAGCAGCAGGTAGGAGGATCTATGAACCAGTTGATGAAGAACATGAACATTGGGCCGAAATTCGTCACCGCCATCAGTCTCGTGGCTGTGGCTATAATGGCAGGCGGATATGTCATTCTCAGCCATCAGGCTGATGCCAATCTGGACGAACTGTTGACCCAGCGCCTCAAGCAGATCGAGGCGGTGGTGCAGACGTCCCGGGCCTACATCGCAACCAACTACGTCGCGAAAATCAAGAAGAGCAAAGCCGGTAGCGAGATTATCACATCGAAAGACCATGCCAATAATCCCGATGCCATTCCGTTCCCTGCCACAGCCGCACGGGAAATCGGCGAAGAGTTGATGAAGAACGGTACCATGAACTTCCGGTACATCTCGCAGAGCCCTCTCAATTCCAGCAATCTCCCCAAGGATGGTTTTGAAACGGAGGCACTAAAAGCCCTCGCGTCCGGAGCGGACAGCTACAGCCGCCGCGAGGACATGAACGGCACTCTGACGTTCCGTCGGGCTGTGGCAGACAAAGCCTCGTCGGCTGCCTGCATCGGTTGTCATAGCGACAAGCAGGTGGGGGATACGCTTGGGGCTCTGGTCATCAACAGCCGGATGTCCATTGCGAAGGAAAACTCAGACAAGTCCTTGATGAATACCGTTGGTCTAATGGCTGGAATGGTCTTGCTGATCGTTCTGCTGACCTACGCACTGCTCCGTGCCATGGTGTTGAAGCCAATCCATGAGATGGCAACAATCTCGAAAGACATCGCCCAAGGAGAAGGCGATTTGACGAAACGGGTGCCGGTCCACGGCAGTGACGAAATCGCCACCCTCGGAGGCTATTTCAATCAGTTCATTGAAAAGCTGCAAGGCATGATCGGCAAAGTGGCCCACGTGACCGACAAAGTCGCCTCAGCCTCAGTAGAACTCTCGGCAACCGCCGAGGAAATCTCCAAAGGCACCGATACGCTGACGTCCCGCGCCTCACAGACCGCCGCAGCGGTCGAAGAGATGAACGCGACGGTCAGCCAGGTCGCGCAGAACTCCGGCAAAGCCGCCACCCTCGCTCAGGAGACGGTGAAGACCGCCAAAGACGGCGGGTCAGTGGTCTCCGACACGATCTCGGGGATGCAACAGCTCTCCGACGCCGTGTCCAGCTCGGCGACAATCATTGCAGAACTCGGCAAATCGTCCGATCAGATCGGCGAAATCGTCCGGGTCATCGAAGACATCGCGGATCAGACCAACTTGCTGGCCTTGAACGCCGCCATCGAAGCGGCCCGCGCCGGTGAACAGGGACGGGGATTCGCGGTGGTCGCCGACGAAGTCAGAAAGCTGGCCGAACGGACGACGAAGGCCACGAAGGAAATCGGCGACATGATCCGCCAGATCCAACAGGATACCCGTGGCGCCGTCGAGTCGATGCAGCAGGGAACCGTCAAGGTCACCAGCGGCGTGGACCTCGTGAACCGGACCGGCGAAGCGCTCTCCCGCATCGTCGAGATGGTCTCCGAGAGCGCCGACATGATCCGGCAGATCGCCGTGGCTTCCGAAGAACAATCGGTCGCGACACAACAAATCGCGAACGATATCGAAAATGTCGCGAAGGTCACGAAAGAATCGGCCTCCGGCGCCAACGAGTCGGCGAAAGCCAGCCACGACCTGAGCCAGTTGGCGACCGAACTGCAGGGCATTGTCGGATCCTTCAAGCTCTAGGCGTGAGCCAGGAAAGGGGACACCGATGATTGTCGAGGAGAAAATACCGGGCCTGGTTCAACAAGGAGCCGGGCCCAGCGGGACAGGCAAGGGCGGAGATGACCTGGTGCAATTCGTGACATGCCGGATTGCCCAGGAAGAATTCGCGCTCGACGTGCTCAGTGTGCAGGAAATCAACCGCATGGTCGAAGTCACGCGCGTTCCCAAAGCGCCGTACTTCGTCGAAGGGGTCATCAACCTCCGCGGGCGGATCATCCCGGTGCTGGATCTCCGCCGGCGGTTCGGGCTCTCGGCCGTTGAACGGACGGATAACTCCCGCATCATGGTGGTGCTGGTCCGTCAGCGAATGGTCGGCCTGATTGTCGATGAAGTAGTGGAAGTCCTGCGGCTACCCAAAGTGATGATCGAACCGCCCCCCTCCGTCGGCAATTCAGCCGGCGCAGAGTTCACCCAGGGGGTTGGGCGGATCGATGATCGGCTGCTGATCGTCTTGGACCTGAACCGGCTGCTGCTGCCGAGCGAGCAGGCGGCCATGGAGGCGGCCACGCACTAGGGCTATGCGAGGGGGCCGCTCTGAGGATTCTCCGGAGGGCGCTGACGATGCGTTTCAAGCACCCGTTCAAGCAAAGTCAGGGAATCTGTCAGCAGATCCGACGCGCAATGCATCGTGGTCTGGAACTGTTGCATCGCCTCCGCCCACTTGCCTTCCTTCTGAAGGGCCTGAAACCGGCGATGCTGTTCCTCCAGAATGGCTTGCTTGGCATCGAGCATCAAACTATCCGACGAGTCCATGCGCTGGCTCCTTCTGTTGGGTAGCGCACCGTAGCAGAGGCCGAATTCAAGGTGCAATAGTTCAAAAGTAGGCTTGACTCATCACATGATAGATATCGCTCATGCTCTTGTATTGTAAGGAAAGATTGACTCGTGGATATAGCGACAATACTCGGAATCGTACTCTCGATCGGATCGATCATCGGTGGGCAGGCGCTGGAAGGCGGCCACCTCAGCTCCATCATGCAGCTGACGGCCTTCATCATCGTAGCCGGAGGCACGATCGGCGCCTGTTGCGTGCAAAATCCATTGTCGGTCGTGATCAAGTCCATCGGATCGTTGGGCATGGTCTTCGGCAACACCCCCATCGATACGAAGGGGACGATCAAGTTGATTCTCGATCTGGCCACGGTGTCGCGCAAACAGGGATTACTGGCACTGGAAGGGAAACTCAAAGACATCAAGGATCCCTTTTTCAAGAAGGGCGTCCAGCTCATCGTGGACGGAACCGATCCGAAAGCCGTGCACGAAATTCTTGAAATCGAAGTTGAACACCATGAAGAAGCCGGCCTGAAGGCCGCCAAAGTGTGGGAGGCCGCCGGCGGGTATGCCCCGACGGTGGGCATCTTGGGCGCGGTATTGGGGCTGATTCACGTGATGGAAAATCTGGCGGACCCCTCCAAGCTGGGCGGCGGCATCGCGGTGGCCTTCGTGGCCACGGTGTACGGCGTCGGCCTCGCCAACCTCTTCTTTCTGCCCTTCGCGAACAAAATCAAGATGAAACTGAAAGAAGAGTCCGGTGCGCGCAACATCATTATTATGGGGCTGGTCGGCCTGGCCCAAGGCGAGAATCCCCGGCTGCTTCAGGAAAAGCTGGAAAGCTTCCTGCCCCACGAAGAACGTTCGAAGGAGGCGAAGAAGTGATCGTTGGTCGTGAAGCGTCTCTCGTATCTCGCGTAACGTCCAACCAGGACTGAGACCATCGCTTCACGTTTCACGCTTCACGCTTCACACCTGTAAATGGCAAAACACAAACACGAAGAGCACGAAAACCATGAACGCTGGCTGGTGTCCTACGCCGACTTCATCACCTTGCTGTTCGCCTTCTTTGTCGTGATGTACTCGGTCTCCTCCGTCAATGAAGGGAAATATCGCACGGTCAGCGATTCAATCAGGGCCGCCTTACACCCCATCGCCACACCTCCGGCCTCAGCGCTGGCCTTTACCCTTGGACATCAACGGCCCACGCTCATGTCGCAAAACCTTCCTGGTCAAAAAGAAGTCGCGATCAGGAAGATGCGCGAGCTGGTCAAAAACATGAAGCAGAATTCGGAGTTCGACTTCATGCAGCTTCAGGAAAAGCTGAACGGCGACATCGTCATTACCATTCCGGATCAAGTCCTTTTTAATAGTGGAGAAGCAGCCGTGCGCCCGGAAGCCTTGCCGTTTCTACAAGGACTCTCCCAAGCCATGATCGAGCTGAACCGGCATGTGCGCGTCGAAGGCCATACGGATAATGTCCCGATTCACACCGCGCTGTTTCCATCGAACTGGGAATTGTCCGCTACCCGCGCCGTGATCGTCGTCCGGGTCTTATCGGAACTCTACTCCGTGCCGACAGAGCACCTGGCAGCGCTCGGCTATGCCGACTCCAGGCCACTGGTCGAAAATCTCACCCTCGAACAGCGCGCCAAAAACCGCCGGGTTGAAGTGGTGATTCTGGAACATGCGCCGGTCCGACCGGAGCAACAAGACAATGCATTCCCCTCCGCGCCATCGGATGACATACCGGCAGAACTTCAGTCCTCAGGGTCAACCAGCACCCCCTCGACGAATTAATCGCAGATATTCTTCACGACGGGCTCAAGATCGCGCACACCTGCGCCGATAGGGGAATGCTTCGACGCATAGTAAGGTATACGGACATTTTGGATTCACGACAGGAGACTCGATGACAGGCCCTATGCATCTGGCCCCCAGCGGCGATCTGACGATATTTGAAATCTGCGACTTCAAAGCCCAACTGCAGACCGGCTTGAAACAAGATCAAGGCATCACCGTCGATCTTGGAGAAACAGGAACCGTGGATGCGTCGGCGCTCCAGCTTCTCATTGCAGCCTGCCGCCACGAGTCAGTACAACTGATCAATGTGCCGGCTCGCGTCGCAGAACGTTTCGCTCAGATGGGGTGGACGCGACCGAAAGGACAAGGGCTCACGTGATGTGGAATGACGTCTTGCTCGTTGCAATTGGCAT
The DNA here is from genome assembly GCA_013140455.1 of Nitrospira sp. Lineage (GTDB taxonomy): Bacteria > Nitrospirota > Nitrospiria > Nitrospirales > Nitrospiraceae > Nitrospira_D. The sequence continues at coordinate 32,245 of JABFSU010000049.1, forward strand.
TCTCTGTGGCGCGCTGGGGATGGCCGGGTACTGCCGGCGCCGCCTGGCCATCCGGATCACGGAAGAAGCGGCGCGCCTCGAAGCGATTCAGGCCACAACCAGTACGCATTACCAATCCTCCATCTGTGCCACGCTGGCGCCGCTCGTGCCGATCATGAACGGCCAGTTGCAGGGTGTGATCGCGCAGACCGAACAGGCGATCCTGAACTTGGGCCAACGCTTTCAAGAGATCGCCCATCGGGCCAAGAAACAGGCCAACGAATCCGCCGCTCTTTGCTCAAGCGGAGACGAGGACGATGTGGACGTCGTCGGAGAAACCTCCAAGATGCTGGAACAATTTGTCAGGGATGTGTCGCAATCCGCGACCATCGCCATGAGTGTATCCACGACCATGGACAAGATGGATTCCAGCACGAAGGCCATCAGCGGTATTCTCGGCGAGATCACCTTTATTGCCGACCAAACCCGTTTGCTGGCTCTGAATGCCGCCATCGAAGCGGCGCGAGCCGGCGAACATGGCCGGGGATTTGCTGTAGTGGCGGACGAAGTCACGAAACTGGCGAACCGTTCAGGGCAAGCCGCGATCAATATTAAGAAACTCGTCATGGATGTGCAGCGAGAAAGCCACCAGGCGATGACCGAGGTGGCGGAGCTCGCGTCCGTCGATCTCACCAAAACCTTGGCCTCCAAAGATAAGCTCGATCACATGACAAAGACCCTCACGGAAAAGAATGACGCCCTACGCTCGAATGTCGGTAACACGCAGCTCAGCGCCGAACGGTTAGGCCAGGATATCGCCGCCATCGTCATGGCCCTGCAGTTCCAGGACATCGCCAGACAAAAGATTGAACATGTGATCGAGCCATTAAAAGTCCTGCAGGAAGATCTCTTGGCAGCCACACGCGGAGTCGCGCCCGAGTCGTTCAACGGGACGACGGAGTACGTGCACAAGCTACAGCACAGCTACACAATGCGGGAAGAACGGCAGGTGCACTCCACAAACTTGGGCACAGATCACGGCGCCGCCCAGCAGGCGGCTCATGAAGATATCGTGTTGTTCTAGGCAGTCATACGCAGGGATACCGAATCGCACAGATACCGATAACGCCACACCGGGTGGAGGATGACATGGGAAAGACAGTGTTGATCGTAGACGACTCATCGACTATGCGGCAAATGGTCGCCTATACCTTGAAAGGGGCGGGGTATGAGATCGTCGAGGCCGGCAATGGCAAAGAAGCCGTCAGCAAGTTGAACGGCGGCGCCAAACCCGCCCTGGTCGTCACCGATCTCAATATGCCTGAGATGGACGGCATTACCCTCATCCAAGAGATTCGGAAGATGCCGGCCTTCAAGTTCACGCCGATCTTGATGCTGACCACCGAGTCGGCCGATGACAAGAAGAAAGCGGGACAGGCCGCCGGCGCAACCGGCTGGATCGTCAAACCCTTCAATCCCGAACAGATGCTCAAAGTCGTCCAAAAGGTATTGCCCGGTTGAGAACGCACTGAGGATACGCGAATGGCCACCGATCTTTCCCAATTTCAAGACGCCTTCTTTGAAGAGTCGTCGGAACACCTCACCACAATCGAGGACGGATTGCTGCAACTCGAACAACGTCCGGACGATCTCGACCTCCTGAATCGAATCTTCCGGGCCGCCCATTCCATCAAAGGGAATAGCGGCATGTTCGGCTTCACCGCCGTCGGCCAGTTTACCCATAAGATGGAAACGCTCCTGGATCAACTGCGGAACGGCAAATTTTTCGTCACCCCTGAGATCACCGACATCCTCTTGCGATCGACCGACCAGCTCAAGATTCTCATCGAAGCCGCCAGAGGAGGAGCGGCGCCCGAGACGGATCTCTTGCTTCAACTTGAACGAGAACTCGCCGCCGCAGCCGAAGGCGGAGAGGTTCCGGAGAGTGCGTCTTCCACACCCTCCCAAACATCGCCCGCTGCACCGGCCGCAGCTTCCACCACGCCAAGCCTTCATCGCTTTCGTATCACATGGGCCGCTCCTGCCTGGTTATTTCAACGAGGGCTCGATCCGGTTCGCATGATCGGCGAACTCGAAGACCTCGGCACGATCGTCTTGCGCCGGCTGGATACCAGCCGGTTTCCCGAATTCGAATCCCTGGACCCTGAGTCCTGCTATCTGACCTGGACGCTGGAACTCGAGACATCCAAAGAGCAGGCAGTTGTGGAAGGCGTCTTTGATTTTGTTCGGGATGGAGGAGAACTGACCATTGAAGAATGTGACCAGGGACGCGTCACGCGTAACGAGCCAGATTCTTCTTCAGTCACCCGTCACCAGTTACCTGTCACGTCTGAAGGCTGCGAACCTAAACCTTTGGGCGAGATCCTCGTCGAAAGCGGCGTAGTCTCACGCGAAACACTGGATAACGCGCTGTCTCAACAGAAGCGGCTCGGCGAAATTCTGGTCGAGCAACATGTGGCGACGCCCCAACAGATTTCCCAGGCGTTGCAGAAACAGGGCGACACCGCCACCCAGGCGAAGAAAGGCGGCGATGCTGCTTCGATTCGTGTGGATACCGGCAAGATCGACAAGCTAATCAATCTGGTCGGGGAACTGGTCATCACCCAATCGATGTTGAGCTCGCTCGGCACCCGTTTCGACATGAGCCAGCTGCCCATCCTCGTCGAGCGCGTCGCCCAGTTGGAACGGAATACCCGGGAAATCCAAGAGCGGGTCATGGGCATCCGCATGCTTCCCATCGGCAGCACCTTCAGCCGCTTTCCAAGGCTGGTACGCGATCTGTCCGGCAAAGCCGGGAAGAAAATCCAGCTCTTGCTTTCGGGCGAAGAGACCGAACTCGATAAAACCGTCATCGAATCGATCGGCGATCCGCTCACGCACCTGGTTCGGAACTCCGCCGACCATGGGTTGGAGCCGCCGGAAGAACGCCTCGCAGCCGGCAAGCCGGAACTGGGCACGATCCGCATGAACGCTTTTCATGAAGGCGGCAGCATCTGCATCACAGTCGAAGATGACGGACGGGGGCTGAACCGGGATAAGATTTTGGCCAAGGCCCTCAAGCAAGGCCTGATCGCAAACGGAGAAAAGCTCTCCGACGATCAAATCAACGGATTAATCTTCCGACCGGGCTTTTCCACCGCCGACAAGATCACCGATGTCTCAGGCCGCGGCGTCGGCATGGATGTGGTGAAAAAGAATATCGAAGCGCTCGGTGGAACCGTGAGTATCAAGACGGCGCTGGGCAACGGCACGACGTTTACCCTGAAGCTCCCGCTGACCCTGGCGATCATCGAAGGGATGACCGTGCGGGTCGGACGGGAAAGCTACATTATCCCGCTGGTCTCTATTCTGGAATCGATTCAACCGACAGCTTCGTCCGTCAAGACCATCACCGGAAAAGGGGAAGTGGTAGAAGTGCGCGGCTCGTACCATCCGATCGTGCGCCTCTCCGAAGCCTTTTCCATCGAGGCAGATTGCCAGGATCCGACCAAGGCGATCCTCGTGATGCTGGAAACCGAGCAGGAGCGCGTGGCGGTCATGGTGGATGAGCTGCTGGGACAACAGCAGGTGGTCATCAAGAGCCTTGAGAAGAACTTCCGAAAAGTCGAAGGCATCGCCGGTGCGACGATTCTCGGCGACGGAACGGTCAGCTTCATTCTCGATGTGCGGGGCTTAATCGAACTCAGCCGTCACGGACTCTCCGTCGCGGCCTAACAGACGAGTGAAGGAGGACAGTATGGCAGCAGGCACGACACAGGCGTCCGCCACTCTCAGCGCTGAGGCGACGGCCGGCCTCGGCCTCTCGACCGACGGGAATCAGTTTTTGAGTTTCACCCTGGGAGACGAACACTACGGCGTCGATATCCTGCGCGTCCAGGAGATCAAAGGATACACCGCCGTCACCCGCATTCCCAACACGCCCGGCTTCATCAAGGGCGTGCTGAACCTGCGCGGCACCATCGTGCCCATCGTCAATCTCCGCAGCAAGTTCGGGATGCCGGAAGTCGAGCCGACTATGTTCACCGTCATCGTCGTCGTCGTCGTGCGCGATCGCATCATGGGGGTGATCGTCGATGCCGTGTCCGACGTCCTCGATATCGCGGCCAAAGACATTCAGCCACCGCCGCAGTTCGGTACGAACGTCGATGTCAGCTTTCTCAGCGGCATCGGCAAATGCGGAGACAAGCTGGTCTCATTGCTCAATATCGACCAGGTCCTCACCGCCGACGAGACAGAAGCCATCCACGCACTCGACAAGGCAGCCTAACGCATTCGCGCGGCACCGTTCGCAACCACCATCGAAAGGACGTCATCATGTTCAGCTGGTTCAACAATATGAAAGTGGGCAGTAAGTTAATGCTGGGCTTTGCCGCCATGGGGCTAATCATGGCCTTTGTCGGCTACATGGGCGTCACCAATATGGGGACGATCACCCAGTCCACCGACAATATCTACAACGTGCAGCTCAAGCCTCTCATGACCCTGACCAAAGTGCGCGGTCTGGTGTACCAGATGCGCTCCCAAACCATTACGGCGTTGCTGACCGCCAATGCGGCCGACCGCGAGGATTCGCTGGCCAAAGTCAAGGAGCTGAACAAGCTCGTCGACGAAAATCGTGAGAGTTTTGCGAAAACGATCAAGGCCGAGCTCGTCCAGAAGGCCTATGATGATTTCGCCAAGGTCTATGATGACTATCGTGCCTATCGGGATAACACCGTGTTCCGTCTGTTGCAGGCAGGTGATCACACAGGCGCCCTGGCCGCCATGAAGGGCGATGGAGCCGCGAAATTTAAAGCCTCCATCGATGCGATTAACAACCTGGTCGACATCAAAGTTAAAATTGCTCAAGGGAAATATGAAGACGCCCAAGCGATCTATGCCAACTCAAAGATGCTGTTGACGGGCATCATCATCGGCGGCATCGCCCTCGGCCTGTTCCTCGGATGGATCATTGCCCGCATGGTCGCCAATCCGCTTCGTCAGGTCGGCGAAGTGGCCTTATGTGCCGCAGAGGGCAATCTGACCCGGCGTGTCGCCTGTGACACCAAAGATGAAATCGGCGCCATGGCGCAAGCCTTCAACGACATGATGGAACGCTTGACCGCAGTCGTAACCACAGTCCGGCACGCCACCGACAGCGTGGGATCGGCCTCGGAGCAGATCACGAAGGGGAACGAAGATCTGGCACAACGCACCAGCGAGCAAGCCAGCGCCCTGGAGGAAACCTCGGCCTCGATGGAAGAATTGACCTCGACGGTCAAGCAGAATGCCGACAACGCGAAACAGGCCAACCAACTGGCCATCGCTGCCCGCGATATTGCGGACAAGGGCGGGGCCATCACCACACGCGCGGTCGATGCCATGGGCGAGATCAACAAGAGCAGCAAGAAGATTGCCGACATTATTACCGTCATCGACGAAATCGCCTTCCAGACTAATCTCCTCGCCCTCAATGCCGCCGTCGAAGCGGCCCGGGCCGGCGAACACGGCCGCGGCTTCGCGGTGGTGGCGGCGGAAGTGCGAAATCTGGCTCAGCGGTCGGCGACAGCAGCGAAGGAGATCAAGGGGCTCATCAATGAATCAATCCAGCGCGTGACGGATGGCAGCGAACTGGTCAATCAGTCCGGCAAGACACTGGATGAGATCGTCAGCTCTGTGAAGCGTGTCACCGATATTATCGCCGAAATCACCGCCGCCTCACAGGAACAAGCCAGCGGGATCGATCAAGTGAATAAGGCCATCATGCAGATGGATGAAACCACCCAGCAGAACGCTGCCCTCGTCGAAGAAACCACCTCTGCCAGCCAATCCATGAAGGAACAGGCCAAGGATTTAACCAAAGAAATGGGTTTCTTCACCGTATCCGAGCATGGCAGCACAGCCACGCCCCGGCCGAGTGCGGTCCGTCGGCCGGCAGCGCCGGCGACCAACGGCCTGTTGAAGCGACTCACCAAATCATCCAGCGCCAAACCGGCTGAGAAAACGGAATACGCCCCGAGCCACGAGCCAGTCGGCGTCGCCAACGGCAATGGCAAGGATCGCCGTCAGTCGCACGACGACTTCGAAGAGTTCTAGACGGTGCCTCAGCGGGGTGGGCACAAATTGCCCACCCCGCGCACGCCTGCTTCTTATGTTCTGCTTGTTTCTCGCCCACGTCATTCCAACCCTAAAGAATCGATACGAACCGACCGATACACAGACGGGTGCGTGTGCGCTCGTTCACGATGAACTGAGGAAGTCCTATGGACCTCAAATCAATCCTTTGGTATGCCGTGTTGACCAGCATCACCGGCGCCTATTTTGTCGCGTTAGCCGGCGTGCGTTCCGCCAAAGTGCACGACGTTCCGCATCACGCTCGACGAATGATTATTGCCTGTACTGTGATCGGGATCTGGCTGATCGCGTACGTGCTCAAGCAAGCGCTCTTCGGGCGGGAGCGGTTCGGCGGGACCCCTCAGCAGTACTGGACGGTGTATCTCCCCGTATTTGCCACACACATGCTGTTCGCTCTGACCACCATCGGGCTGGGAGGCTACAACCTCTATATGGGATTGCATCGCCTGCGCTATGGCAGCGTCGGAGCCATGGCTGCAGGCATGGCCACACATCGAAGACTCGGACACCTGCTCATGTGGACCTTCTCCGGCACGATCGGGACTGCCTATTTGGTCTATATGATGATTTTCGTCTGGTACAAGGGATAATCCTATGGATTACCCGATCACCAAACAGGAATACGACCGGATCCGCACGCTGCTGTATCAAGAAAGCGGGATTTCGCTGGGGGAGAATAAGCAATCCCTCGTCGTCTCACGCCTGTCCAAACGATTGCGCGAGTTGGAGATCGACAGTTTCGCGGCCTACTACGATCAGGTAACGCAGGACGACAGCGGCGGCGAGTTTACCCGCATGCTGGATCTGCTCTCAACCAACAAAACCGATTTCTTTCGTGAGCCCAAACACTTCGACTATCTCAGAGAACAGATCCTGCCGACGTTGGAGCGCGAGAAACGCATTCGGATCTGGTCCTCAGCCTGTTCAACCGGCGAAGAGCCTTACACCATCGCCATCACCTTGCACGAGCACGTCAAGAATCCGGCGTCATGGGAGATGGACATTCTCGCCTCGGACATCTCGACACGAGTCCTGGCCCATGCTGCCGCAGGATTGTATGGCGAGGACCGGATCACGACCGTTTCGCCGGACATCGCACGGCGTCACTTCCTGAAAGGCCGTGGCAAGAGCGCGGGATTGGTGAAAGTGAAACCGCATCTTTCGAAGCTCATCAAGTTCCGCCGGCTCAATCTGATGAGCGACACATTCCCCATCAAGTCGCCGTTGGATCTGATTTTTTGCCGCAATGTGATGATCTATTTCGACCGCCCGACACAAGAACGGCTCATCGCCAAGTTTCATCGCTACCTGAAACCCGGCGGTCACCTGTTCATCGGACATTCCGAGAGTCTCCAGTGGATCAAGCATGACTTTACGACGATCGCCCCGACGATCTATCGAAAGGACCTTTAACCTGAATGTCCGCGGTCGACACCGAACACTTCCGTCATATCCGCCGCATGACGGATCGGCGCTTTCCGCATGAGATCGCCTCGATCCTCCCAGGAGAGTTCTTTGTGAGCGGCGAACCGATGGTGGTCTATACCGTGCTGGGATCCTGCATCTCGGCCTGCATTCGCGATCCGCTCGCCGGCGTGGGAGGGATGAATCATTTCATGCTTCCGGTGCCCAGAGAACACCAGTCCGGCGACGCCTGGGGAGGGGAGTCCACCCGTTATGGTTCGTTTGCCATGGAACAGTTGATCAACGGGATTCTCTCCCGCGGCGGGGCGAGACAGCGGCTGGAGATCAAGCTCTTCGGCGCCGGAAAAATCTATGAGGGGAATATCGACGTCGGCGCCCGCAACTCCGAATGGGTCCTTCGTTATCTCCACGATGAAGGCCTTCCCGTCGCCAAGCGTGATCTGGGAGATGTCTTTCCACGTAAGATCTACTACTTCACCCATTCAGGACGTGTGCTCATGAAAAAAATTACACGGATCAAAAACCAGACGATCGTTGCACGAGAATCCGATTACGAATACCGGCTGTATAAGGAACGGAACGAACCCGAGCAGCAGAGCGATGTCACATTGTTCTGAGAGGCACTCATGGCCAAGATACGCGTCCTGAACGTCGATGATTCCGCGCTCATGCGCCAAGTCCTCGCCCAGCTGCTGTCCAAAGATCCTGGGATCGAGGTGGTCGGTTCGGCCCCGGATCCTTATATTGCACGCGAAAAGATCAAAGCATTGAATCCCGACGTGATTACCCTCGACGTGGAGATGCCCAAGATGGACGGGCTCACCTTCTTAGAGAAATTGATGCGGGGCCGACCCATGCCGGTCGTGATGGTCAGCTCCCTGACAGAGGCCGGGTGCCAGACAACCCTGCGCGCGCTGGAGCTCGGCGCGGTCGACTACATCACCAAGCCCAAGATCGATCTTCGCGACGGCATGGAAGGGATTGCCGACGATTTAATTGAGAAAGTGAAAGCCGCCGCCAGCGCCAAGATACGCGGGGCCGCGAACGGGGCCGGTCACGCGCAACCGCGGCAGGCGATTCCGCTCTCCTCGGCCATGATCAAAACAACCGATATCATTATTGCCATCGGCTCCTCAACCGGCGGAACGGAAGCCGTCAAAGAAGTCCTGGAAGTGCTCCCCCCCAATACCCCTCCCATTCTGATCACGCAGCACATGCCTGAACATTTCACCAAGACATGGGCCGACCGGATGAACCAGATTTGCCGGATCTCGGTCAAAGAAGCGCAGGATGGGGATAGCGTACTCCCCGGCCATGCCCTGATTGCCCCGGGCAGTTATCACATGACGCTGGTGCGTAACGGCGCCCGCTATTCCGTGCGGATCAATCAAGACCCGCCGGTCAATCGGCACCGGCCTTCCGTGGATGTGATGTTCGATTCCGTCGCGCGGTATGCCGGCGGCAACGCCGTCGGTGTCATCCTGACCGGAATGGGCGGGGACGGCGCTAAGGGCATGCTGGCGATGAAACTGGCCGGCGCCCATACCATCGCGCAGGATGAAGCGAGTTGTGTCGTCTTCGGAATGCCCAAGGAAGCCATCAAGTTAGGCGGTGTGGATAAAATCCTCCCTCTGGGAGACATCGCCGGTGCTGTGCTAACTCATGTGTCTCATCATTCTTAACCTGTGGAGGCTCCTCATGCAGATCGCGCATCGTTCCTATCGTACGGCCGATGTCATCGACATCACCGGGCAGTTTAATTTCGGAACCCGGAAAGAGTTCTCTGCCGCAATCGAAAAGATCAAAACCAGTCCGCATGTCATTCTGAATTTCAAGGGTGTGACCTTCGTCGACAGTGCAGCCATCGGGCTGCTCGCGCTGGCCGCGCAACAATTCAAGAGCGCCAACCGGACATTGTCGCTGGTCGGCGCTCAAGGAACCGTGAAGCAGGTGCTGAACCTGGCGCATATCGAACAAATGATTCCGACTTTTGCGAGTGAAGATGCAGCGTTGAGCAAAGCAGCCGCCTGAGCGTAGAAACCTATTCTTGCGCGCAGACACATCAGACTGAAAGGACAACCACCATGCAGATTAAAGAACGACCGATCCCCAACGCCGTGATCCTCGACCTGAACGGAGATTTGACCTACGCCCATCGTGACGTGTTCAAAGCCGCCGTTGAAACGTTGCGCCAAAAAGGCTGCCGCCATGTCATTTTGAATATGGCCGATGTCCGGTTTGTCGATAGCTCAGGCCTGGGCCTGCTGGCGCTGGTCTCCCAGAATTTCAAGCTCAACCAGGGCAAAGTCAGCATGCTCAGACCGCAAAGTTATGTGCGGGAAATTCTGGGACTGGCCAATATCCCGAAGTTGATTCCGGTATTCGACAACGAACAGGATGCGGTGAACGGGAAAGCCCAAGCCGCGTAGCGATTGAGATACCATGAATTCTGATACTCTTTCGAAACCCGCTCTGTCCTCGGCTGTCGCCACGGTGCTCCTGGTGGATGACGAGCCGGTCAGCCGTTTGAGTATGGCCGCCCGCCTGAAACGGATGGGACTTCGCGTCCTCGAAGCCGGCAATGGAAAGGAGGGGCTCGCCATCCTGCGGCGTGAACGTCCGGATCTGACGATCCTAGACTGGGTCATGCCTGAAATGGACGGGCCCACCGTCTGCGAGCAGGTCCGGCAAGACCCCGACATCCTGTCCAGTCAGCTCATCTTGATGACCTCCCACGACCAACCGGAACAAATCGCCGAGGGTTTGGCGCGGGGGGCCGACGATTTTCTGAGCAAAGCCGCCAGCAAGCAGGAGGTGCTCGCCCGTGTGCAATCCGGTCTTCGGGCCGCCTCGCTGGTCCGCAGCATTGAAAGCACGCGGGATGAGCTCCGCGCCAAGCAAGGTGAATTGGAAGGCGAACTCAAATCGGCCGCCGACTACATCCAATCCTTGCTTCCCGTGGCCGGTGAGATCACCCGGGACATCCGCATGTCCTGGAGCTATCGCCCCTCTCAGGCGCTCGGCGGAGATCTGTTCAATGTGTCGCACTGGGACGATCAGTCGGTCTACTTCTATATCCTGGACGCCTCCGGGCATGGCGTGGCGCCCGCCTTGCGCGCTGCGTCGCTCTCGACGTTTCTCCGTGCCGACAATCTTCGGCACTACATGAATTCCAGCGATCCGGCTCGCATGATGACGGAAGCCAACCGGCAATATCCACTGACTGAAGACGGCAGCTACTTCACCCTCTGGATCGGATCTTTCGATCGACGCACCCGCCAGCTGCGCTATACCACGGCCGGTCACGGCGGTGCGCTCCTCCAGCGGCAGAACGGGACAGTCGAATGGCTGACGCATACCCAGCTTCCCCTGGGTTTTGAAGCGGACACCACGTACGAGATCACGACCGTCCTGATTGCCGATGGCGATCGCGTCCTGCTCATGAGCGACGGAATCTACGAAGCGCCTGCGCCTACAGGAGAACTCTGGGGAACCACGCGTTTGGAGACCACCTTTATGGCCCATCGGTCCGCACCACTCGGGGAGGCGCTGCCGGCGCTCATGGCGGAAGCCGAACGCTGGCATGGGGCTCCGGTCTTTCCCGACGATGCGGCGTTGCTGGGATTGGAGTTCCGACTATGAGCACCGACGTCGTGTTTAATCTTGCCGAAGCGCTCACACGGGTCGATGAGGACGAAGAGCTGTTTCACACGCTGGCTGAATTGTTCGTCGAGCAGGCGCCCTTGGACATGGCCGCCACCCAGGCCGCGCTCGATGCCGGGGATGCCGAGGCCCTGGCTCGCGCCGCGCACCGGATGAAAGGCGCCATTTTGCAATTTTCAGCTCCCCGTGTATTCGAGGCGACCAAAGAGCTGGAAGCCCTCGGAAAAGCCGGCACCTTGGACCGCGCCGCAACGGTGTGCGCCCAAGTCGATCGGGAACTTCAACAACTCATTGCGGCGCTGCGCGCATACGTAGCGAACGGATCTGCATCATGAATACTCCCATTTCATCCTGCACTGTCCTGGTGGTCGATCCCTGTCGAGATACACAAGCGCAGATTTTAGAACACCTGCAAGACCGCGGATTCTCCGTGATCACGGCGTCCGACCCAAGCACGGCGCTCGCGACCATCGAGCTCACGGCCCCGGATATCGTGTTGACCGATTCCTTCCTCCCGGAAGGCTCCGGTCTGACCTTGACCAAGACGCTTCGAGCCAGACATGTGCCATGCCCGGTCATTGTGATGGCCGCCCATCAGTCTGAACAGGCGGTGATCCACGCGCTGCGCGCCGGGGCCGTGGATTTCTTGCAGAAGCCGATCGGCGTGGAAGAGCTGGCGCATGCGCTGCAACGCGCGCGCTATCTGCTCCCGGCCGATATGACGGATACACCGGGCCTCGTACGTTCCGACTACGAACTGACCGTCGATTCAGACCCGCGGCATATCCCCGGCATTGTCTCCTGGCTGATCAGAGCCACGGCCGGTGCATTGTCCGATACGACTCAGCTCCATCTCCGCGGCACGCTTCAAGAGTTGCTGCTCAATGCCGTCGAGCACGGCAATCTGGAGATCTCCTACCAGACCAAACAACAGGCGATCGATCAGAACCGCTTGAGCCAACTGGTGCAGGATCGCCTGGCTCAGCCGCGCCTGGCCCAACGCACCGTCACAATCCATGTGCGTTGTGACCGTCAGGCAGGATTGTTGGAGTATCGAATTGCCGATCAGGGAAAAGGATTTCAATGGAAAACCTTGCTGCATCGCTCCAGCACACCCTGCAACGCTGAAGATGCCAGCGGACGGGGGATTTTCCTGGCCCGGTCGTTCTTTCCCAATCTCCGCTACAACGATCACGGGAACGAAGTGACGGTCCAGATTCCTATTCATTAGCATCGACATCCGTCCGTCTGACGGGCTTGACGCCACCCCCTCAGAGGTTCTATCTTCCGGCATCATCTGTCTGCCACCGGGAGGATTTGCATGACCAGTCGGCTCATTTTTTCATCGTTCTTGCTCTCAGGACTCCTCACCGGTTGCGGGGGCAGTAATTGGGTCCACCCAAATAAACCCTCGTCTGAATTTACGAACGAATATAACCGCTGTCAGAACCTCGTGCTCCGCGACCCGAAGCTTCAACAGGGGAGCCAGCTGCTGATCCTTAACGCCACCGAACGCTGTCTTCAGCGTGAGGGATGGCGCATCGTAGAAAGCGAATAGCCTCTCATTTCACGCGTCCTGATAGGCTCGACCGGTCAGCCGTTCTGCTGATACCTCTGTCTACGTTCCACAATCCCTGCGAAGTTGTTTGCATCCTGCGAGTTAACCAAGAGTTAACCCACCGGTGATCCCGCTGGAATAACCGGGCGGTACAGTTTGCCCATACAAGGAGCCGATAGCAGAGGCTCCAGAAAAGGCGAACCATGACACAGGATGCCGCGCTCTTCATCGGATTACTCTCCCTCAGCCTCGCCGTGCCTCTCGCGTATGCCGGCCATACACTGCTCGCTCTGCGGGGAAAGACCTGCATCCCACTGCTTCGCACACGCGATGCGGCCGGCATCTCCCATCTCGTCATCCGAGCAATCCCATCGCTCTCTCAATCACCTGTTCAAAGGAGGTTCCTATGGTCACAGTCAGTCACGTCATGACCCCTCGTGTCGTCCACATCGAAGCGGGCACCTCGGCGATCGAAGCCGCGAAACTCATGACCAGGCACAAGATCGGCAGCGTCTTCGTCAAGCAGGACAACCACTTCATCGGCATCGTCACCGAGCCGGACATCGTCCGGAAGGTGGTCGGAGCGGAACGCGTGCCCTACTACATTCCGGTCGAAGAGATCATGAGCAGTCCCATCGTCGGGATCGATGAAGAGCGGCCTATTACGGAAGCCGCCGACCTCATGGAACTCCACGGAACCCGCCATCTGGCGGTGTTCAAGAGCGGCGCCATCGTCGGGATTCTTTCCGTCCGGGATTTGCTCCATCCGGTCTCCATCGACGAGTTTTAAGGAAGAAGATGCACACCATGAACGGGAGAACGCATTGATGCTGTCGCAAGTAATCGGGGAGGCCCTGACCGTCGGCTTCCAGGGCCTGGTGGTCCTGGGGCTATTCCTCTTCCTGCAATCGCTCTGGCGCGATCTGGCAGTCCTCTTTTCTGGAAAGGAGAGTCTATGATCGGAAGCCTGGCATCAACTGAGACACGTCTCCGCCTACCCCGGCTCTGGCAGATTTTCGCGTCACCGGATCTGACTCTGCTCTGGGAAAAAGGAACGCAGGCCGTCCTAAGCCTGCTCATTGTCACGATCCTGGTCGGACTGGCGGGCGGGGTCATCAAGACCTTTATCGGCCTGCGGCTGCTCTTGACCGCCGACATCGATCTCGGCCTGCGTCACCTCATCGTCAACACGCTCATGTTGCTCGCGGTGGTGGAAGTACTGAAAACCACGCTGGCGTATTTTTCTGAAGGCCGCGTGCGCGTCACCTTTATCGTCGACACCGTCCTCGTGGTGATGTTGACGGAAGTGATTTCCCAATGGTTCACCGGCGGAGACTGGCAGAAGCTGGCCATCCTGGCGGTGATCCTCATGACACTGGGATTCATCCGGGTGCTGGCCGTCCGGTTCAGCCCGGCGCAACCGACACAGTCCGCACCATCACAAACCATGGCGCCGATATTTTCATCATCACTCTAGGAGGATCCTATGTCTATTCATGCACTCCTCGACGCACCATCTCTCGGCCGGATAGAGACCGGCTCACTCGAATCCATCATTCTCGGCCACCTCGAAGAACAGTCCGTAATCGGGCTGGATGCACTCGTCATTCTTCTGCCTGACTACAGCTGGAACCAAATCTTCCATGCCGTCGACCGCTTGGCCCGCTGTGGGGGAATCACGTTGCGCCGGCACCGCTCCGAGTACACGCTCTTCTCCGCACACTACGTCGCTTAGCCGACCATTCCTTCGCGTTTCTCCATACCCCTCTGAACACTATGAGAACCGGCAAGAATGGGGGGACCTCCCCCTTGTGCCTATGCGTCCGAGGCGGTCCGTCTCGATGCTATAGAGTGGGGGAGGTGGCAGGCGGGGTCATATGGCGCACGATCTTGCCTTCCACCATATAGATGACCAATTCGCCGATATTGGTGGCGTGATCCGCAATCCGTTCGATGTATTTCCCGATAAAGGTGAGGCGAATGGCCCGGGTAATGGTGGCGGGGTTTTCGATCATGAACGAGACGAGTTCACGAAAGAGCTGATGGGTCAGATTGTCGACAAAGTCATCGTCGGCACAGACTTTTCGAGCCAGGGCCGCATCCTGCCTGACAAAAGCATCCAGCGTTTCATGCACCATCTTCATCGTCCAGGCGGCCATGCGCGGAAGATCAATGTAGGGTTTCAGCTGGGGTTCTTCATTCAACTCGATGACCCGCTCGCAGATATTTTCAGCCAGATCGCTCATCCGTTCAAGCTCTGTGGAAATCTTCATCGCCGTCGTGACAAACCGTAGGTCTTTTGCCGCCGGCGCCTGCAAGGCCAACAGACGAATGCAGGTTTCGTCGATCTCCACATCGAAGCGATTGACCAGCATATCCCGCTCGATGACTTCTCCCGCCAGCACGGCATCGCGTTCGATCATGGCCGTAATTGCGCGATCAATCTGCTCTTCGACCAATGCCCCCATCTGGAGCAAGCGATCTTTCAAGTCACTGAACTCTTGATCGATATGTCGTTGCATGGTGCGAACTCCGATTATTCTCCTTCGCCGAATTCCCCGTAGCTTGGCTACGGGGATGAAGGCAGGGAGAACCCTCCGTAGCCTTGGCGAAGGAGGGTAGTGGCTTCTGAGAATTTCGCAAGATACCCCGCAGCAAGCTGCGGGGAGCTTCATTACCCGAACCGACCGGTGACATAATCTTCCGTCAATTTGACAGACGGGTTGGTAAACATCTTCTCAGTGCGATTGAATTCCACCAACCGCCCCTCATACATGAAGGCCGTGTGGTCCGAGACTCGCGCCGCCTGCTGCATATTGTGCGTCACGATGACGATCGCAACTTTCTGCTTCAGTTCCGTGACCAGCTCTTCAATGCGGGAGGTGGCCGTCGGATCGAGCGCCGAGGTCGGCTCATCGAACAAGAGGAGTTCCGGACTGGTCGCCAGAGCCCGGGCAATACACAAACGCTGCTGTTGCCCGCCTGAGAGATTCATCGCGGATGCCTGGAGCCGGTCTTTGACTTCTCCCCATAAGGCCGCTTCTTGCAACGCCCGCTCGACCACCATGTCTAGATCGGCTTTCGATGATACGCCTCTGATGCGCATCCCATACGCCACATTTTCATAGATGGACTTGGGGAACGGGTTGGGCTTTTGAAACACCATCCCGATGCGCATCCGCACCTCGATCGGATCCACCTCAGGCCCGACGATATTGACCCGATCCGGATACAGGATGACTTCCCCTTCGTAGCGATTTCCTGGATACAAGTCATGCATGCGATTGAAACAACGCAAATAGGTGGTTTTCCCGCAACCAGACGGACCGATCAGCGCTGTCACACAGCGGTCATAGACCGGGAGGGACAAGCCATGGAGCGCCTGCGCCTGGCCATAAAAGAAATTGAGCCCCTGTGACTCCGCTTTTAATACCGTTTGCGACACATCCAAGGCCTTCATGGCATCACCAGTGGATCCGTTTTCTGAAACGCGCCCGAATGACGATCGCCGCCGCATTCATCGCCAGGCTCATGGCCAATAAGATCAGACCGGCCGCCGCCGCATTCACGTGAAACTCTTCTTGCGGTCGGGACACCCAATTGAACATTTGGATCGGCATCACCGTAAAGGGATCGAACAACCACTCGAACGAAACAAACGGGAACTCTCCCTGCCATGGCGGATGGGGGAGGAAGGCGATGAACGACAGGGCCCCGACGGTGATCAGGGGGGCCGTCTCACCGACGGCGCGCGAGAGGGCCAGGATCATCCCTGTCAGAATGCCGCCCATCGAATAGGGCAGGACATGATCCCGCACGGTCTGCCACTTGGTGGCGCCGAGCGCATAGGCCGCTTCGCGCACGGCCGGAGGCACGGCTCGAATCGCCTCACGAGTCGCAATGATGACCATCGGAAGAATCAACATGCCCAGGGTCAGCCCGGCCGTCAGGAAGCTTTGTCCCAGATGCAGCTCATAGACCAGCAGCCCAAGGGCCATAAGCCCGTAGACTATCGACGGCACGCCGGCCAGATTGGCGATGTTGATTTCAATCACCTCGGTCAACCAGCTTTTCGCGGCATATTCTTCCAGATAAATGGCGGCTCCGATGCCCAATGGAACGGCCGCCAGCGCCGTGACCAACATGACCAGGAGGGTGCCGATCCAGGCGGTCAGAATGCCGGCTTGCGCCGGAAACCGCGACGGGAAGGACGTGAGGAATTGCCAGGACAAACGGCCGGCTCCATCAGCCGCGAGTTGCCCCACCAGGGCGAACAAAACGAGCAGGGCGACGCCCATCACGAACAGTCCTTCGAAGGCAAAGAAGCGATCGAGGCCCTTGCGCCGCATGATGCGACGTTGCAAGGCGGTGGACTTAATATACTTGGCGATACCGTTTTTTAAGCGCATGGCCTGCAATGTTAAACAAGAGGGTGATCAATAGAAGCATGAGCCCCGTGGCAAAGATCGTCTGATAGCCCACGCTTCCGTGCGGCAGGTCGCCCAAGCTGACCTGAACAATATACGCGGTCATCGTCGCCGCCGGTTCCAACGGATTCAGAGTCAGCGTCGGTTGCATGCCCGCGGCAATGGCCACCACCATCGTTTCTCCGATGGCCCGGGAGACGCCCAACACATAGGCGGCCGTGATGCCGGACAAGGCCGAGGGGAAGACGACGCGCAGCGCCGTTTGCATGCGGGTAGCGCCCAAGGCAAAGGCGCCTTCGCGCAGATAGACTGGAACCGCTCGCATGGCATCCTCGCTCACGGAGCTGACATAGGGAACAATCATGAAGCCGATGACGAGCCCGGCGCTCAGCATGTTGAAGCCGGGAAGGTCAGGCCAGATCTTTTGCAAGGCGGGCGTCACGAACAACAACGCAAAGTATCCGTACACGACGGTCGGCACGGCGCTGAGCAACTCCAGCACCGGCTTCACGAATTCCCGCACCGAACGCGAGGCATATTCGCTCAAATAGATGGCGATCAGGCTTCCCGTAGGAATG
>JABFSU010000056.1 GCA_013140455.1 Nitrospira sp.
TCCTGCTGCAGCAACGCTTCGAGGCCGCGCGGACAGGGTGCAAAGCAGCGGTAGTTTGTGTTATCCATCCTGATCACCTAATGAGAAAGAGCCTGCCGTGAAATTCTGCAGTACCTGCGGGGCCCCGGTCAGTCAAAAGATCCCAGCCGGCGACAATGTGTTGCGCTATGTGTGCGACCATTGTCACGCTATTCATTACCATAATCCCAAGATTGTCGCAGGCTGTATTCCCGAGTGGGAGGGGCAGATTCTGTTGTGCCGGCGCGCGATCGAGCCGCGGCTGGGGCTCTGGACGTTTCCGGCCGGTTTTATGGAGATCGGTGAGACGACGGAAGAGGCGGCGGCCCGGGAGACGAAGGAAGAGGCGCTGGCGGATGTGGAGATTACGGCGCTCTACGCTGTGCTCAGTATGCCGCATATCGGGCAGGTGTATATGGTGTTCCGCGGGCGGATGCTCACGCCGGAGTTTGGAGCCGGAAGTGAAAGTCTGGAAGTCCGTTTGTTCCCCCGCCATGCGATTCCGTGGGAGGGCATGGCTTTTCCCGTGGTGGCCGAGGCGCTTCGCCGCTACGTGAAGGATGCAGATGGCGGGCAGTATCCTCTGCACCTGGCAAGCGTGGATGACCGGATGCCGCCGGAGCCGGTTCCTGATTTGTGACCAGCCGCTACCGGAGTCGGGCGCGCGGTACGATGGCATGGATGTCCACGAGGGAGTCAGCGCGATCGATCGAATAAAAAATCCGCCAATCCCCGACAGCGTATTTCGACAAGCCCGGCAGGTCCGACGCGACCGATTCGTGGCGCAGGTTGTCCACGTTCGACGCGATCCATTTGGTTTTGTCGAAGAGCCGTTGGGCCATGGCAGAATCGATCTGCGACAGGTCTTGAATCACGGTCGGTCGGAAGGCGAGCCGAAACCAAGCCATAGTCGGTTACCAGCGCAGCCCGAGCTTATCGGCCACATCGTCGCCGGAGAGTCGCTCGCTGCTGGTGAGGGATTCTTTCAAGCGAGCCTGCAGGGCGTCCCCCAATGCCAACCCGAGGTCCGGATCGCCGATGAGTTCGCGAATACGGTCGTCGACGAGGCTTTGAACGAGTTCTTTTAACTGTAGGGGCGTGAGTTGAGACAGATCCATAGGGCGAGAGAATACAAACCGGATGCCGTGGATTGCAACTCTTGCGGATAATGATCCGGGTGAATTTAGGCGGCGTGTGTGGCAGATGACAGTTTGGTAATCAATTGATTGAGGCGCTCGAGTTGCGGAGGTGCAATGGTGAGGAATTCAATCCCGATGCCATGTGAGCCGGTCCAGCGGACGGCGGCATTTGTGATAGTGATCGGGGTGGCTTCACCGGGGAGTTGCAGCGAGACTTCCAATTGCATGCCGGTAAACGGTCTAATGACGCTTTCGACCCGGCAGCCTTTGACGGAGACATCGCGGAGTGCCGCATTGTATTTCAAGCGATCCCGCTGCATGAGAATGCTGGAGATTTGGGCAGGGTATCGAGGAAATTTTCTGGTGACCATCGTCAGGACTCCTCTGCAAGCTGTTCAATCAATTGCACTAACCTGTCCCGCTCTGATTCCTGCATACCGAGAAAGTCGACGCCGAAATCATCTTCCATGGTCCATCGGATAGTGGCCGCATGGACGTGGATCGGCGCGAACTTAGGCGGGTGAAGCTCCAGCTTGAGGATGGCGCCTATATCCACGGCTACGTGCGCTGCGCCCATAATCTTGCATCCACCCAGGCCGAGGTTGTACACGGTACCTGTGGTGACGCAGTCGCCGGTGCACGAGATCGGGAATTCGACACGATAGCGGGTTTGCTGGCGTAAGTCGGCTTTTTCCCGCTCACGCTTGGATTGAGTTGCAAGTGACCGCATAGTGGGCAAATATATCCTGTTCGCTGTTCCGGCCTAATTCTCTATGAAGGCTATGTGGCAAGGGCTGGAAAGTCAATAAAAACGCTGATCTGTGCGAGGGATTCTAACGTTCTCGGTTGAGGAATCATGGCTATGAAGAGAAAGCCTGGAGAGCCGATCTATTTAGGGCGTCATGTGTTGGCGCTGGGGTTGGCGGTGGTTTGCCCAGGAGCGCTTCCTCAGCTCTATCATGTGCTGGTGGCTCCGATTTCGATGGAAGTAAGGCTGGTGGCGGGGCTACTCATTGCGGTGGGCGCGGGCCTGGCGCTCGTGCGATTGTATTCAGTCTCAGCGAAAAACGAGCCGTAGCAGCTCACTGGCGACTTCGTTCAGCGACGGCCCCAGTGGCGGTAGTGCCGCGGACCCCAATAGATGTGTGGGCCATAGTAGTACGGGTATCCATAAAATCCCGGGCGACCCAGGTAGAGGCCCAGTCCTACGGCCGGTGGGTACACATAGGTATAGGCGCTGTAGGGGATAGAAGGAACGACAACGGGCGGGGCGGCAATTTGCCGTTGCATATCCGCAGTGGCGGCGGCCTGCCGGTCGCTTTGCTGCTTGAGTTGTTCGACGGTGCCTTGTTGAGCCTGTAGTTGGCCCTTCAACTTTCCGATCTCTTCCCGTTGCAATTCGATAAACATGTTCAAGCAGCGGGTCTGTGCCTCGCCTTCATACGTCGAGCATTCCCAGGGTACTGACTGGTTTTCGGCGTGAGCCAAACCGGCTGCCAGGAGTAAGGCTGCCGCGGCGGCTCCTGCGATGAGGATGGATTGCGCGAAGTGCTGCGCGTGGGGGAGCGCCATCACGGTCGTCTGACGGGCCATATTGCTCCTCCTCGTTCTAAGTGGACTCGCTTACACGCTACCATGCGAGGTCAGTTTTGAATAGCCCTGCATGCTTCACTCAACGCGTGAGCGTTCACTCGGTTGACGGGCGGTGATCCTTCTCACTGTCTGCAGTCGCGGACCGTGGTTTGATTTTGAGGGAGCAGCCCCCCTAGAATGCGCCATTATTCACACGAGAAGAGTATGCGATCCCCTTCATCCAAGTCGCCGCGGCGGAAGACCAGGTCCAAGCCTAAAAGTCCCACGCTCACACCATCCCAAAAGCGCCAGTTCCAGCAGCGTTTGCTCAAGTGGTATGGCGAACATGGGCGCGATTTGCCCTGGCGAAAGACGTCCGACCCCTATCACATCTTGGTGTCGGAGGTGATGCTGCAGCAGACGCAGGTCGACCGGGTGATTCCCAAGTACCATGAGTTTCTCGATCGCTATCCGAGTTTCGAGCATCTGGCGGAGGCGCCGGTCGCCGATGTGAAGAAGACCTGGTATCCGCTCGGCTATAACATCCGTCCGGAGCGGCTCCACAGCATCGCTTGTGAAACGGTGGAGCGATACGGAGGGCAGTTGCCGAATGATGCGGAAGAACTGTTGTCCTTTAAAGGGATCGGTCGATATACGGCAGGGGCGATTCGTTCCTTTGCCTTCAACGAAGACGCACCCATTCTCGATACGAACGTGATTCGCGTGCTGCATCGCGTGTTCATTGCCGAGGGCGATCCCAAAGGGCAAAAGGCGCAGTTGTGGGAGTTGTCCGAGGCCTTGATCCCGCGAGGCAAGGGCTATGACTTCAATCAAGCTATTATGGATTTCGGCGCGATGGTGTGCACCGCACGTGATCCCTATTGCTTGCTCTGTCCGATGAAGTCGATCTGCAAAACGTATCCGTTCGATGCCGCGTCTACCAGGAAATAGGCGGATATGACAGTCATCGAAGTTGCCGCCGGTTTGATTCAGCGCGATGGGCGATACCTGATTGCCCGGCGAAAGGCCGGTGTGCATCTCGCCGGCTATTGGGAATTCCCCGGGGGAAAGCGCGAAGACGGAGAATCGCTGGAAGAATGTCTTCAGCGAGAACTCCAGGAAGAGTTAAACGTGCTGGTCGGCATTCCAGTGCCCTATCGGATCGTGCGGCATGAATATCCTGAGAAGATCGTGGAGCTACATTTCTTCCGTTGCGCGATTGAAAGCGGCGAAGCTGAGGCGTTGGATTGCGCAGAGCTTCGTTGGGTGTTGCCGGAAGAATTCAATCAGTTCACATTTCCACCAGCTGACGGAGTCATCCTCGAGTCGCTGCAGCGTGATGCAGTAATGGAGTCGCCATGAAAGTCGTATTGGATATTGAGACGATTCAAGCGCCTCGTGCGGAATGGGCGCATCTGGTCGGAAAAGAGCATCCGCCGGAGGAGGAGTTGTCCAGGCGCGGGGGGCTGGACCTTTTTGAAGCCGGTGCTGCTGAAGAAGCGCGCCATGCGGAAGATGAGCAGTATGCCAAATCGGCGTTCGATGGGACGTTCAGTAAGATCGTTTGCATCGGCTTGCTCGAATTCTCCGATCAGATGGAAGCGCGCAGCGCGGTGGCCTGGTATGGAAGCAATGAAAAGGAATTACTCCGTCAGTTCTGGGCCAGGATCGCGCAGGACCGGCCCACCTTGTTCATTACTCATAACGGCCTGGGATTCGATCTCCCGTTTATTAAAAAGCGATCGATCATCCACCAGGTAAAACCAAGCTACGACATCAATTTGGCGAAGTTTCGGGCCGAGCCTGTCTATGACACGATGGCGATCTGGAGTAACTGGGACACGCGGGGGTGGGTCAAGCTGGATGTGTTGGCACGCGCGCTTCATGTGGAAACCAAGTCGGGCAGCGGATCGCAGGTAGCAGAGATGTGGGAGAAGGGGCAGGGACTGGAGCTGGCTCGGTATTGCCTACAAGATACGTATGTCACGTATGCCTGTTTTTGCCGAATGAATTTCCGGCAGCCCCTGTCCAGTGAGGTGGTTTTGCTCCAGCCGGAGTTGCTGGAGCTATTGTAACGTTTGTTTCTCCCCTATCGAGTCGGCTGAAGTTCAGCGGGTTTCTTCTTGGGCGCCGGTTTCGATGACACGTTCTTGGCTTTCATCGCATCGCGTTCGGCGGTGCGTTCCCGCAGTTCCTTCTTCATCCACTCTGTTTCCTTGCGAAGGATTTTGAGCTCCGATTCCTTGAGGGCATTGGCTTCTCTCGCTTGGCGTAGTTCGTCCAACTTTCTATTGAGGATGTCCTCGGTGGTCATATCACTCGTCGGTTTGTTCGCAGATGCGGACATATCGCTGATCGCGACAGCGGGAGTTGATGTTGGAGAATCTTGTCTGGCCGCGACTTTCACAGGAGTTGAAAACACAGGCTGTGCGATTGAAGCCGGAGGTGCCATAGCTGCCACAGGCATCGCAGCCGGCATAGATGCTCTGGCCAACGCCGTATAGTCAATCACCATCGACATGGTGCCGGCGGCACCGTTGGCCGCAAACGAAGGCGCCGACTCGATGTGGGCAGCCGATTTCGGCATGAACCCGGCGGCTTTCATCCCCTTGGGAGACGAGATGGTGAAATAGGCCGCGCCATGTTGCACATAAAGGGTGCCCGCGGTGGGTGCAGCGCCTGACCCTGCCGATGAAGATACACGGAAACCGACAATCTGTTCCGGTTTCGCTCGCGACAATCCTTGGGCTAGCAGGGGAGCGAGAAACTCGGCATCTCCATCGCTGAATACTCTCATCGGCTTACTGCCACTCGCGGGCATTCTGTTCGAGGCCGAGGCGGCCTCTTCGGTCATGACACCTTTTACAATTTTCAACATTGTGTTCTGATCGATTATCGTCGGGTGATTGGCTTCGAAGGACCATTCAGAGACTTCTTCGAGGTACACGGAGCCCTTGGCGCTCTGATGCATGGACTGAGATCCGGAGACCATGGAGCAGCCACTAAAGAGCACGGCTGCCAGAAACAAACCTGTTGTCATATATCGGATCTGATTGTCGTGCATACAATGCATAGCCGCTCCTTTTCCTGTGGGTAGAGAAATGTCGGTGTGAGTAAGTGTACTGCTTAGATACTTAACTGGCGTTTGATGGGTTACCAGATGCCGAGGCCCATGAGCACCATGCCTACGGCCATCCATCCAAAAACGCCGAGTGAAATAATTGTCTCGAGTGTCATGCGCCAGTCCGCTTGGTTTAATGATGAATGTATTGGTCGATCGTCTTTCGTTTCTTTCGTTCTTCTTTTGTAAGCAAATGACATGCCATTGAGAAGTAAGGGGAAAAGTATCTCAATTTTGAAAAAGAAAGGGTCTCTCTTGGGACAGTACGGTCTTTCTATTTGTAATAGATGATGAGACAGATGTGTGGCATGGTCAGATAACTTATACAATAAATCAGTTAGTTGCGATGTTGATCGATGAGAAGTGTTGTGGGCCAGTAAATAGATTGTATAGATATGAAGGTACAGAGGAAGAAAGGCGGATGACAAAGGGCGCTTTGGGACTGTGGAGTATTTCTTGACGGAACCGTGTCAGAAAATGTTCAGTAGGTGGAGTAGACGTGCAAGATTGTTCCAGTGCGGACTAGAATTTCCTTAGGAATGAAATGAATGGAGAAAAAGTCGGCGACTGAATTGATGCGTAAGGCACTTCTTGAGGGGTTATTCGGCGAACAGTGCGGCAACCGATGAGTTGGTGATCCGGCGATGGGTTAACCTACCTGGCTGGAGTGGTTCGAGGGCTTTATCCCAGATGACTGCGACGTTTCCGTCGGTTTTGCCCATCCAGTGGTCGGGTGAGCGGGTGGCTTCCCGTTCGACGAGGATTGAGAGTGTCTGGCCAACATATTCCCGATTTCTTGCCCCGCCGATCTCCCGCTGAAGCTCCACGAGCCGTTTGACGCGGTTACCTTTGACCTCTTCCGGGATGTCGTCCTGAAACTTTCTGGCAGCGATCGTATTTTTCCGTTCGGAGTAGGCAAAAACGAAGGCTGAATGGAACCGGGTCTGCTCGACGAGGCGACAGGTGCTCTCAAAGTCTTGCTCGGTCTCTGTGCTGAATCCACAGATGATGTCGGTGGTCAGGACGATCTCCGGAATCATATGTTTGATCCGGTCGACCAGCTTAGAGTAGTCAGCGGCGGTGTACTCGCGTCCCATGAGATCGAGAATGCGGTCGCTTCCGGATTGGAGGGGCAGATGGATATGCTTACAGATCTTCGGATGCGTGGCAATGGCTTCCAGCAGCGGAAGTGGGTAGTCCTTCGGGTGCGGCGACGTAAAGCGAACCCGTTCGATGCCGGGGGTGTCGGCGACGGCTGCGATGAGTCTGGCGAAGTCCCAGTCTTCGGATCGATAGGAGTTCACATTCTGCCCGAGCAGCGTAATTTGTTTGTATCCGAGGGATGCGGCCTGTTGGGCTTCAGCCAGGACGCTCTGAGGCTCTCGTGACCGCTCACGTCCGCGGGTGTAAGGGACCACACAAAAACTGCAGAAATTGTCGCAGCCGCGCATGACGGTGATCCAGGCATTGACTCCCCCCTCGCGATCCGGAAGTACGCCTTCGTAGGTTTCATATTCGGAAAGATCCAGGGCAAAAGACTTCTTCGCAAAACCCTGCTCTTGCGCCTGCAGCGCATTCGTAATCAACATGGGGAGTTGGCGATAGGCATCGGGACCGGCGAGTACGTCGATCAGCGGCACCTTCTTCGTCAATTCATCTTTGAGGCTTTGCGCCATACAACCCAATACACCGACAACCAGCGGGCGCTCTTTCTTGACCGCCTGCAATTCTCCAAGGTGGCCGTAGACTTTGTTGTGTGCGTTCTCCCGGATGGCGCAGGTGTTCATCAGCATCACATCGGCCCGCTCACGGTCTTCAGTGAAGGCGAACCCGTCCTGTTTGAGCAATGAGCGGACGAGCTCGCTGTCAGATTCGTTCATCTGACAGCCGAAAGTTTCAATATGGACAAGATGCGGTGTGGTCTTGTTCGTCATAGCATCGGCAACATTGTCGTGGCCGCCGGCTGAGCTGCCAGGTGGCCGACAGCCCAACGCTCGCTGGCGGCAGTGATCGTGACGGAATGCATCTGGTTCGTAAGCTCAGAACGCGAAGGGACTGCAACTTTCATGAACGTGGACGTCGTGCCGATCGCAAAACCGTCATGGAGGCCGGCTTCGAACAGGACCGGGATCGTTGTTCCAATATGCCTGTCATGGGAGGCGAGGCGTTTGGCTTGCGAGAGACTCGTTAAGATGGCGGTCCGCTTCTTCATCTGCGTGGTGTTAACAGGATTGGCTAGTTTCACCGCCGCGGTTCCTGGTCTTGGGGAAAATGGGAACACATGGAAATAGGCAAAGGGAAGTTCGGTGGCCAGCTTCAGCGTATTGCCGAAGGCCGTTTCGTCTTCACCGGGGAAGCCGACCATGATATCTGTGCCGAGTCCCAGGTTGGGAATCTTGTGTAAGGCGCGCTGGATCAGCTGCACATAGTTCTGCGCCGAATACGAGCGGTTCATCGCGGCCAAGATCCTGTCATCTCCACTTTGGAGAGGGATGTGGAGATAGGGGCAGAGTTTGGAAGACGAGGCCATCAGTTCCAGCAACTGATCGGTGACCGTGGTCGGTTCGATGGAGGAAATCCGGATGCGTTCCAGACCGGGAATGGCTTCCAGCCGTGCGATCACGGTACAGAGATCCGCACCGGCCTGGTTGTATTGTCCGATATTCACTCCGGTCAAAACTACTTCCCGAACTCCCTGATCGGCCAGGAGCTCGGCCTCACGCAACAGATCGTCGAGCAGACGGCTTCGTTCACGGCCTCGTGCAAAAGGGATCAGGCAGAAACTGCACATGGTGCTGCAGCCGTCCTGAATCTTGAGCAGCGCGCGTGTGGAATCCGGCGCTCCATACTCGGGGAGTTCAAAATCTTCCGGCGCGATAGTCTTGGTGCGGTGCACGACCGGCGACGCATGCTTCTGCAGACGATCGCTTGGCGGCAGAAAGTTCGGGAGGTCGAGCTTGTATTGATTGCCGACGATCAAGTCGATGCCCGCCTGTTTCTTCAGCCCCTCCGGCCCCGTCTGGGCATAGCAGCCTGTAATGGCGATGAAGGCCTTGGGGGAATGTTTCAGTGTCTTGCGAATGAGATAGCGGGAGGTGCGTTCCGCATCCTCAGTGACGGAGCAGGTGTTCAACACCAGCAGGTCCGTCGGCTGACCGAATGCCACCAGGCGGTAGCCGTCTTGGCGCAATCGTTCGCCGAGTACGGCCGTTTCTGCCTGATTCAGGCGGCAGCCCAGCGTATGCAGTGAGGCGCGTGGTTGTGCAGTGTTCGTGATCATCCCGTGGCATTATAGGGTAGGGGTTGCGGGAGGGGCAAGGTGGGAAGTTGTACGGCGTCGAATTGACAGTGATTTTCTAGATCGATAGAGTGTGCGGACTTGCCGGGAGGTACCGAGATGATCTCACGCGCGACCTGGATGCTCACCCTGCTGATCGCCTCTCTCTTGATTGTGCCCGCCCGTACCGCGTCCCACGGAGTCTTGCCGGTTGAACCGGAGCTGATAACGCGGCTCGATGAGCTCTATGACCATGAAGCGCGTTTGTTCATTATGCTCTATTCTTTGAAGGGTGACGGGCAGGTGGATTATGTCACGGGCCGGCTTGTGCAGGAGTATGCGCGGAGCAACTACGGCAATCCCATCTACCAGACCGAGGAGCAACCGCTTTTTTACTGGTGGGATCACACCATGTGGAATGACCCCGAGCAAGATGGAGTGAACGGCAACGAGCGTGTGTATCAGGAGAATGTCGATTTCGATATCTTGCGCTACAAACCCTGTGCATTTAACGGCCAGCCCTGTTAGTTTCGTTCATAATCCTGGCAAGATCCGAATAGTGTCCGGTGCATTCTTGTCGCCCCCTGCGCGAGATTCGAGATTCTACTGCGGAAGTGTTTCCGTTGAGTGGTATTCTGCTTCCTGATCGATGTGGCCGAAGGACCGCCGGCTAGTGTGAAATTTATGAACGATGGATTGAATGAACTTTTCTAAGTTCATACCCCTTGCCTTGTTGAACCGCCGTCTGGCGGTGATGTTCCCGCTTGGGTTTCTGTCCGGACTTCCGCTGGCGCTCACGGCCGGGACGCTGCAGGCCTGGCTGACAGTGGAAGGGGTGGATCTGAAAACCATCGGCATTTTCACGCTGGTGGGATTGCCCTATACGCTCAAGTTCCTCTGGGCGCCGGTCATCGATCGGTTGGTCCCTCCGTGGCTGGGGCGCCGGCGTGGCTGGATGGTGCTGACGCAGCTCTGTGTCGCACTGGGCGTGGTCCTGATGGCAGTGACAAGTCCGCGGCATCATCCGGAACTGCTCGCGGTGTTCGCCCTGCTCGTCGCCTTTCTCGCTGCCTCACTCGATATTGTGTTTGACGCCTACAGAACCGAGACCTTGGAATCGCAGGAGCGGGGATTCGGCGCCGCCGTCTGGGTTAACGGGTACCGGATTGCATTGTTGGTAGCCGGGGCGGGGGCGCTGGTCATCGCGGATCTGGTGGGGTGGCAAACAACCTACCTGCTGCTGGCCGGGCTTATGGTGATCGGTACTGCCATCATATTCCTGAGTCCCGAGCCGGGCCGGGTGGCCGACGCTCCGAAGACGATGGGCGAAGCGATCGGTGCGCCGCTGGCTGAATTTTTCACACGTCCCCATGCGGTCGGATTTCTGGCCGTGATTGTGCTCTACAAACTTGGCGATGCCTTTGCCTCCTCGCTCCAAACCGCATTTCTCATCGGCGGAGTGGGGTTTACTGCCGGGGAAGTCGGGTATGTGAAGGGTGTCGGGATTCTGGCGACGTTACTGGGCGCTCTGTTCGGCGGGCTCTTAATGGCGCGGATGGGGCTCGTGCAGTCACTCTTGTTATTCGGTCTGTTGCAGGCTGTGTCGAATCTCGGATTTGTGGTACTGGCCTGGGCGGGGAAGAGTGCGGCGCTGCTTGCCGCCGTGGTCATGGTCGAAAATATCACCGGAGGGATGGGTACGGCAGCATTCGTGGCGCTGGTGATGTCGCTCTGTGATCCGCGGTATACGGCCACGCAGTTTGCGTTGTTGTCCTCGCTCGAAGCCCTGGGGCGAGTGTTTGCCGGTCGCCCTTCCGCCGATGTCGTCGCGGCGGTCGGGTGGGGCCAATTTTTTCTGCTGACCTTTGTCGTGGCGCTGCCTGGTCTCTGGGCCGTCTGGCGTGTGCGTGAACGGATTTCGTTCGGCCCGGCCAGTCATGTCGTACCTGCTGTTCCTGTCGCTGGTCCGGTCCAGCCGGCCGGCACTCGTTAAGACGACAGTTTGCGCTGGAGGAAGAGGACGAACAGCATCAAGGTTGCCAGCGGGGCAAAGAGGAAGGGCACGAGCCAGAGCCAGACATTTTTGCCCCGGACACGGGCCTGATCGATCATCCAGACGAAGATCCAGATCATGAGGCCGGCATAGTTGAGGGCCATCCACCGGGTGGTGTGAATCTTCAGGCCGCTGCCACTATCCGGTGAGCCCTGAAAAAGGAAGATCATGAGCAAGAGCATGAAGCTTCCCAGCAAAGCGGCAACCAGACGTTTACTCCAGACATACATGAGATCCTCCTGTGAGATGTGGCCGCTCTATTGCGATCGGGAGCGGTGGTGCGGGGCTAGGCTAATCAGCCGGTTTCGGTTTGTCAAACTAGAGGTTCTTGTACTGTCGACAACCAGCTGATCTCATTGGGGGGGATATGAGTCTTCTTCGTCTCGTGATCATCGTGTTTGTGCTGGGTGTGGCGGTGGGGCTGGCCTTGTCCAATCCAACGATGGACGACTATCTGCAGTTTGTGGAGAGGGAATTGGGAAAGGCGATCGATCGAATGGATCGCAGTGCTCCCAGCCGCGAGCAGCAATTTATCCGGCAGGTATTCCAAAGTCAGAGTAAGAAAATTCTCCAAGAGGTGGTTCTCCCTCATACGAAGCGGCAGAATTGGGGGCTAGCAAGTCGGTATGTCACACAGGCTGTAAGTACGAAGATTGTTGTGATCGGTGTGGCTGGTCACTTCATTCCCATCGAAGGAGTTGAGGAGGCGACTATTAAAATTGGACGATTGGCTTTTTAGGTGGTTCCGACTGATCAATTTCCTGCCATTTTTGAGCCCCGTTCCTGTGGATAAGTACCTCAAATTCTCCGCAAGCTAGCGATCAGACACGCAGATTGTCTGTCCCCAGGTTTTCCCCTCATATCCCGCTCCAACCACTATACTTGGTGTTGACAAAAGATCTGAATAGCTATATGTAGTCCATCCGCGATGGGTACCTCACATCACGGTCGTCCCGTATCAGAGAAAAGATCCTCAATTATGCCCCCATTCGTACACAGCTACAGAACCCTCTTGAAGGAGGACTATTGTGAGAATTGAGCGGAGATTTACCCGTCGCGGCCAGGGCCCCTACGAGGG
>JABFSU010000124.1 GCA_013140455.1 Nitrospira sp.
AGTGGCGCGTATTCAGGTCGAAGAGCCGATCTATATTCGGCCGGCCGAGCGCGTAACCTGGCTGTAATATAAGTCAGGATCGCTTCAGTGAGGGGTGGAGTTCCTTCCGGGGCTCCATCCCTCACCTATTTAGAGAAAAGTCTCTTGCCTATGTTTGTTTTCTGCATAGGTCATCGCATATTTAGGAGAATCGCTAACTAAAAGGACTGTCGAAATAGTTCTCTTTGACCCCGCTGCCCATTCCATATCAGTCTTTTGGTCCAGGTCACTAGCCCATCTGTACACTTGACGGGTTCCCAGGCCTCACGTACAGTCACAAGATCCTTCCTCGTTTCTGCGATGATCATGGGGGATCTTGGGTGCCTAATCAGCTAAAACCGTCTGTTCCCTTTGCTGCGCAAGCAGTTCCATTCGATGAGCTGCTTGCATCGGGGAAAGTCCCGCAAGAGTACGTCGCCACTGAGTATCTTGGTCAGCAGTTCGTTGAACGGCTCGTTCACTATATTCTCAGTGTTCCGGCAGGTAGTTACACGATGGCGCAATTGAGCCATTTGCTTGAACAGCTTGACCCGCGCGCCCAGGTGTTTTTCTTCAAGCGTCTGAAAGAAACCAGCCCGGACAGCCTGAAAGATTTTGCGCCGCTCTACTATGGTTTTATGAACGAATTCCATTCCCTTCTCTTTACCTAGCCGTCCAGAAAATTTTCCTTGTCGCTAGCGGGTTCTCATGTATAATTGAGAGGTTAAACTTTTTCAGATGAAGGAGCATCATGAACTCAAGCCTGCAGCGAGCCGTCACTAGTTTCTACAACCTCATTTATGAGGCCCAAACCTTTGCGACGGCGATGGCCCGTATCGATACAGCGGAGCAAGAGCACTATGCTGGGCGGATCGAAGGTCTCAACTGGGTGCTCGATCGGTGCCAGGAACTTGAAGATATGGACACCAATCTGACGCCGTCGTCGCTCCAGCGTGTGCTGGGTGAAGTGAAGTCCGATCTCGATCATGAATTGTCGGTCCAGAGACGTGAAAAAGGCCGCCGAGCGGATGGCAGGGAAGAAGCCCTGAATTTCGTGTCGGATTACCTGTCCAGTCTCATCACAGCGACCGAGATCGAGTCAGCCAAGACCTCCGTCTAAATCACAGTGCGGGTCGTGTGCTTCTCGGTTCAGGTCCTCTCTCCCCTCAAACAGGCGTGTAGCATGGCCTTGGCACGAGAGTGGATTATCTTCGCCCTCTGCCTTGGGGCAGGGGGGCATCTCGCGCTGGGCTTTGTGTTACACGCTCCAGACCTCTGGCCATGGAGTCGAGCAGGCCTGTATGGCCTCCTTAGCGGGTTGGTCATCTACGTTCTTGTGCAAGTGGTGCGCTTTCTCTGGTCGCGGGTGCATGTCAAACGATCTGATCTGGAACAGGATGTCGATGACTAGCCTGGTCAGTCGCGTATTTCTGTTCATCCCGCCAATCAATCAAGGGCCCGCCGGAATCCATTGACCCCCGGCTCGTCCTTGCATAAAATCTTTCCATGTCTGTTTCACCTAAGTGGCCAAGGGGCGGGTCTGGGCCGTTCGGCATACCGATGAGGAGCTCCCGTGCCGATGCTCCGCAAAAGGCCGATCAATTCGGCGCGCTCCAGGCGTCGCTCTTATATTGCCCCCGTTGTCGCGTTGCTACACCCACGCGAGAGCGGCTGCTGCTTGTCCTACCCTCGGGCAATCTCTATGAATATCTCTGCCAGCACTGCGGTACTTCAACCGGCTCCAAGACTGATACGAACAGTGTCGATCTCGGGATTTCAGGAGGCTAACGCTGTTTACGTTTGAAAGGATGCGAAGGGACAAGAGAGCACATTCCCTTCGGAGAGAGTTCTGCCAGCTGTAGAGACTGTAACCTGACTGGGGGCAGATCAACTTCGGGAAGAGACCCGTTTCATCCGACTTCTTCGAGGGGAATCCCTTCCTCGATCAGCATCACGGGAATGTTCTCGCGAATGGGGTAGAAGATCTTCGCGTCGGCGCGCACGAGACCGCCGTCTACTTGTTGAGTGACGCCTTGTTTGCCCCTATTTTGTAGCCTGCCACGACCAATCGCCTCGTTGACACGTTGAACGAGACTTTCATCTGCCAGCGAGACCGGCTGTTTTGTTTCAGGACAGCAAAGAATTGCTAATAGCTCCCTGTCTATAGTCATCACGATTTCCCTTCATCGAGTGCACTCAGTGGCGTGAAACTTTTCAGCGTGTCTCTAGAGTAATGCACCCGACTCTGTGAGATCAAGATAGTGCGGAGTGCTTCTGTGCCATTGTGGTTTCTGTTACACTTGAACGCTAGAGTCACCCATCTTCATTCTGGTGGAGTTCCATGCTACGCGATACCTGGCGAGTCTTTGCTACAGGTCTCTTTCTCCTCGTACCGGCTTGGGCCACCTATCTCATCCTCTCTACTCTGTTTTGGACTCTTGATGAACTGCTTACCAAAATAGTCGGCGACCGGTTCCCTCTTCACATCCCCGGTCTCGGGCTCATCACCATGATTATCCTGGTCATCGCCGTGGGAGCGTTCACTACTCACCTGATTGGCCAACGGATTGTGTCATTCCTGGAATGCCAGTTGGATCAAATTCCTCTCGTGCGTAGCATTTACCTGACGATGAAGGGCATGACCGACATCCTGAACTTTCGATCGAGATTCGGTCAAAGCACCGTAGTGGCATTTCCATTCCCTCGTGACGGACTCTGGGCGTTGGGATTTGTCATGGGAATAGCCCCCTCCGTCCTTCAAGTCTCACCCATCGATCGGCTCTTGATGGTCTTTGTTCCGACAGCCATCCATCCATTTACTGGCTACCTCGCCTTTGTTCCGGAAGGGCAGATGCGCGCCCTCAATTTGCCAGCCGAAGATGCGATGAAGATGGAATTCTCCGCAGGATTATTCAAGCCAGCGTCTGGATGGTTACAATCTCCTCACGCATCACAGCGATCAGTATGACAAATCAACAAGTATGGAATATCAGGCTGGGCCGTCTTGATGATATCGAACGTCTTGTCGCATTCAGTCAAGCGATGGCCTTGGAAACTGAAGGACGACGATTAGATGCGGATCGCCTTCAACGGGGGACACGGGCTTTGCTGAATTCAACCGTTCATGGATTCTTTCTGGTGGCTGAACAGACGCAAACCAGCCAGGTTGTGGGCCAACTGATGATCACCTATGAATGGAGTGACTGGCGCAATGCGTCATTTTGGTGGATTCAAAGCGTGTATGTCGATCCGGCTTGGCGGAGGCAGGGCGTCTTTCGGAACATGCACACGCAGGTCATTGAGCGAGCGAAAGCCGATCCCGGTGTCTGCGGCGTGCGTCTCTACGTGGAATCGGAAAACCGCATCGCTCAGGATGTCTATCGACGGGTCGGTCTCAAGCCCTCGTCCTATTCCGTATTTGAAACCGATTTTGTCCTCGGCCACGCACACAGCTTAAAAGATCGTCCGGACGAAGCATAGGAGGAAGGTACTATATGTCAGTAAGACGCGTCCTTGGAATCGCACTTTTAGGCTTACTGCTTACGCAAGGGTGTGCCTTCAGCCGAGGCACCCTCGGCGACGAAATCAGAGCCGATGCCATCGCCTCTATCAAGAAAGGCACGTCGTCAAAAACCGAGGTTCTTGCAGCGCTTGGTGCGCCTGATCGATTACTGCAAGTCAACGGACGAGACGTATTTCAGTATTACCGTTACGATGCCAAAGCGGGAAGTCTCCTGTTGATTCTTGTCAACTTTTCACGCCTCTCCATTAAGAGCGATGATCTGTTTGTGATTCTGAATCGCGAAGGGATCGTCGAGGAAGTCATTTCATCGAAGCGTACGGATGGATTGGAGTTCCGGTTCTGGCCGTTCGGAGATTGATATGCCTCCTCGCCTATCCTGGATCCGTCATAGCCTCCTGATCTTGATGCTATGCATCACCATCGCTGGGTGTAACGTAATCAGGATCACATTGAATACGCCAATTAGCCAGGCTGACGTTGCCTTCATCGAATCGGGTAAGACCACCCTAGCTGATGTCATCGGAAGGCTCGGCGCGCCGGATTCCATTACCGATTCCGACATTGGAGTCGTGGCGACCTATCGTTTCCTTGACATGAAGTATTCACGGGTAAATTTTGGGTGGTTGGTAAAGCCTTGGTCTCCAGTCGATCCCGACTTGATTATCTCTCGCACTGGTTTTGGGGTTGATGCGTTCGAACTCCTTTGTGACCAGAATTGGGTTGTGACACATCAGAGCTTTCTCCGCCAGCTTTCCGGCCCTCGATTCAATCCGTATCCTTTTTAAGCCCTTGCCCGAGTAGGACCGTTTCTCCATTTGCTGCCCCCTACTCCTCCGTCTATAATGCCGTCTATGGGCATGGGCTTTCCTGAAGACAATTCCCTCTCCGACGCCATTCTCGCTTCTTCGTCTTATATCCCCGCCGATCGTGACACGGAATTCATGCAGCGGGAAGAGCTGCGTCCTCTGAGGCTCGGACTTGAATTGCTCAAGCCGGAACTCATTCAGAAGGAGCAGGGGATTCAATCCACGATTGTGGTATTCGGGAGTGCCCGATTACAGGAGCCTGTTGCCGCGGAAGCGGCCCTGCTCATGGCCGAACGAGCAGTAGCTCAGAATCCGAATGATCTGGACCTTCAGCGCCACGTTGCAGTCGCTAAGCGCCAACGAGATCTCTCTACGTACTACGATGTGGCCCGTGAATTTGCCCGGTTAGTATCCAGTTCCTGCCAGATCGACGGACGGTGCGACTATGTCATCGTGACCGGCGGGGGACCGGGTATCATGGAAGCGGCCAATCGTGGAGCGGCAGATGTTCAGGCCAAGTCCATCGGGCTGAACATCACCTTGCCGCATGAGCAGCGTCCGAATCTCTACATCACCCCGGAGCTGTGTTTCCAGTTCCGATACTTTGCGCTCCGTAAGATGCACTTTCTCATTCGCGCGAAAGCCTTGGTCGCACTCCCCGGAGGATTCGGCACGCTCGATGAATTATTTGAAACGTTGACCCTTATCCAAACAGGAAAAGTGACCGGAGTCAGTGTCGTGCTGGTCGGTCGGGCATTCTGGGAGCGCTTGATCAATTGGGACTTTCTCGTCGAGCAAGGATTGATCGGTCCTCAAGACTTGGGTCTCTTTCACTATGCAGAGACCGCGCAGGAAGCGTGGGATCTGATTGCCCGCAACCATGCTGTGAGGCCGAAGCAATGAAACTCTCCTTTCATGGCGCAGCGCGCTCGGTGACCGGGAGCCGACATTTGATCGAGACGTCCAGTTGCCGCCTGCTGTTGGATTGCGGCATGTTTCAGGGACGACGGGAAGAAGCGGCGGTGCAGAATCGTGAACTCGGATTCGATCCCAGGTCGCTGTCCACCGTGCTTCTCTCGCATGCTCATATCGATCATTCCGGGGCGTTGCCGATGCTGATGCAACAACACTTCTCAGGGAAAGTTCATTTGACTCGGGCGACAGCGGATCTTACCGCAATCATGCTGCAGGACGCGGCTAGGATTCAGGAAAGCGATTGCCGCTATGTGAATAAGCAGGAGCGTCGGCGCGGGAAGAAGTGCGTGCAGCCCTTATTCGATAGTGATGACGTCGAGGCAATCACCAGACGCTTTGTCGGTGTGCGCTATCACGATGCCGTCAAGATTGCCCCGCGAGTCACGGCGACGTTTCACGATGCCGGGCATATTCTTGGGTCGGCTGCTGTCCGTGTGAAGTACACGGTTAGAGGGAATACGACCGCCGTACTCTTTAGCGGTGATCTCGGGCGATCGCACATGCCGATTTTGCGTGATCCTGAACCACCACCTCCCTGTGACGTGCTCATTCTGGAATCGACCTACGGCGACCGCTTGCACGAGCAAGCGGGCGAAGAAATGAAACAAAAGGCGCAAGACCTGATTGCCCACGCGAAAGCGCACAAGAGTAAGATCATTGTGCCGGCCTTTGCCGTCGGGCGAACGCAGGAACTTGTGATGCGGATCAAAGAACTTGTCGCCGAGGATCGCATCGATCCGATCCCCATCTATATTGATTCCCCGCTGGCATCCAAGGCCACCGAGGTTTTTCGCCAACACCCGGAATGTTATGACGAAGAAACCTACCGCACGTTTACGGAAGACGGCGATCCCTTTGCATCGCGCTATATCCGCTTTGTCTCGTCACCGGACGACAGCAAACGACTCAATGCGATGAAGGGGCCGATGATCATTATCTCCTCTTCAGGCATGTGTGAAGGCGGGCGTGTCCTCCATCACTTGAAACATGCCAT
Organism: Nitrospira sp.; assembly: GCA_013140455.1. Taxonomy (GTDB): domain Bacteria; phylum Nitrospirota; class Nitrospiria; order Nitrospirales; family Nitrospiraceae; genus Nitrospira_D. The sequence goes on from JABFSU010000124.1 coordinate 6,317, forward strand.
TGAAGACGAGGCGAACGTCATCGTCTTTGTCGGCTTTCAAGCCGAGCACACGTTGGGACGCAAGCTCGTCGAAGGCTGGGACGTGGTGCCGATTTTCGGAGTGCCCACGAAACGGAGAGCGCAGGTCGTAAAATTCAACGGGCTCTCGGCCCATGCCGACCGTAACGATCTCCTGGCCTATGTTCGCGCCATCAATCCGCTCCCCGGCAAAGTGTTCATCGTTCATGGCGAAGAGAAGCAGGCCCTTTCGTTGGGGGGTGCGATTCAGAGCGAGCATCCCTCCATCGACGTGACGATTCCTCATCGAGGATCAAGCCATGAGCTCTAGCCTCTCGATGGCGGCGGCAGCCGTCTGTATTGCCTTGTTCGGAGGATGGTCGGCAGCGGGAGCGGCTGATGGGGCTGATGCACGACAGCGCGCCCGTGATCTGGGAATCGTCATCGGAGGCTATGCCCCCGGTTCGTTCAACGCGATCACGGACGTGCCTGGCGTCAAGGTCGGGCACCAGACACTCATTTCCGGCGAGGGGGCGCTGAAGGCAGGACAAGGGCCGGTACGTACGGGCGTGACGGTCATCATTCCGCGCGATGATGTGTGGCACAAGAAAGTCGCGGCCGGGTCGTTTGTCCTCAACGGCACGGGAGAGATGACCGGTCTGGCCTGGGTGGCGGAGTCGGGCTTTCTGGAATATCCCATCGCGTTGACGAACACGCTCAATGTGCCTCGGGTAGCGAACGGCGTGATGAGCTGGATGATCAAGCAATATCCGGCGATCGGCATTGAGGATGACACGCTCACGCCGGTTGTCGCCGAATGTGACGACGGGCGACTGAATGACATTCAGGGCCGCCACGTGTCTGAGCAGGATGTCATCGCCGCACTCGACGGTGCGACCAGTGGCCCGGTCAAAGAAGGAACCGTCGGGGCTGGCACCGGCATGGTCTCGTATGGATTTAAAGGCGGCATCGGAACGGCCTCCCGCACCGTGCCTGCAAAGGAAGGCGGCTATACGATTGGTGTATTGGTCAATGCGAACCACGGCCGGAGACCGGAACTCGTCGTGGGAGGTGCGCCGGTCGGGAAGCTGTATGAAGCGCCCAGAGCGGTAGCTGAAGCCCTCTCGCCTGGCCAGAGCGAGGGCTCAATCATCATCGTCATCGCGACCGACGCTCCGCTGGATGGACGACAACTCACCAGGTTGGCCAAACGCGCCTCGCTCGGGCTTGCCCGCACGGGCTCGACCGCGCGCCATGGCAGTGGTGACTTCATCCTCGCCTTCTCCACAGCCAACATCATTCCGCATTATCCCAAAGAACCCACCTATACACTGACTCATCTGGCCGACACCCATCTGAATCCGATGATCACCGCCACAGTCGAAGCGACTGAAGAAGCGATCCTCAACGCCCTCACCATGGCGACGACCGTGGTCGGCCGCGACGATCATCGCGTTGAGGCGATCAATCTGGATCGGCTTAAAGCCTTGGCCTCCGGATCAAGACCCTGATGTTTTGAATCAAGGGTAACAGACGGCCTTCCGCGCGCTCCCGAAACTGAATGGATCCAGGCGAGGGTGATCCGACTTCCGCACTTACCAGTCCAGGATAGGTATGATGAAACTGTACGCTTGCAATTCTCGCCGGTGGCTCGTTATCCTGCCGTTGAACTGTAGATCCTAGGAGTGTGCTTCGATGAATGAATATCAAATCGGCGGTGGATTACGTCTTCTGACGGCGGTGGAGAAGACCGAGGCCTTTGCCGAGTTTCTCAAGACGCGGATGACGCGCGCGCTGGAGACGGAAGATCCCACGGAATTGCATTACTTGCTGGCGCAGCTCGACGACTATCACTCGTATCTCTGGCGGTATTATAAAAAACTCGCGAGTGACCGATCCGAACGCATGAATCCCGGCGTGTAACGGTACGACGATCCCCATGCCTAGCTTGTCTCCGACATCCCCCATCCAGGCCGCGACGTTCCATTTCGTCTCCGCGGTGTCCCGCAATCCTGATACGGAAGCTGCCGCCCGTGATTTGGTCGATGAGGTGCGTGCCAAGTTGGACGGTGTCACGCCCGACCTCGCGTTCGTATTCTTTTCCTCTCACCATGTGCCTCGCGCTGAATTGCTCGCCGAGACCGTGAGCGATGTGCTGGGGGCCAGAGTCTCGCTCGGCTGTAGCGGCGAAGGGGTGATTGCCGGGGCGGAAGAGCTGGAAACGTCTCCCGCCGTCACGTTGTGGACGGCGTGCCTTCCCGGTGTCACCCTCACTCCCGTCCGACTCTCATTCTCGCAAACCCAGGATCAATTTTCGTTGCCAGGCTGGCCTGAATCCGACGGGCAAGAGAGCACGTTTCTCCTCCTCGCCGATCCCTTCTCCACTCCGATGCAGGATGTCTTGAGTCTTTTAGAAGAACGCTATCCGGGGGCGGCGGCGATCGGAGGATTGGCCGGCGGTGGGCAGGATGCCGGTGAGAATCGGCTGTTTCTCGGCCGGCAAACCTTTGAGAGCGGGTTGGTCGGGGTTCGGATCAGCGGTCCGATCGAGGTACGCCCGGTCATCTCACAAGGGTGCCGTCCGATCGGCGAGCGCTATGTGGTGACGAAAGCGGAGCACAATCTCGTGCACGAGATGGGCGGCACGCCGGCACTGACACGTCTTCAAGCCGTCTTCGAGTCACTCGGAGGGGACGATCGGCGCCGGGCGCACCGGGCACTCCATGTCGGTATCGTGATCGATGAGCATCGCAACCGGTTTGAACGGGGCGATTTTCTCGTGCGCAATCTGGTGGGTGCCGACCAAACGACCGGTGCGGTGGCCATCGGCGATGTGGTGCAGGAAGGACAGACGGTCCAGTTTCATCTTCGCGATGCCAAGTCGGCGAGCGAGGATCTGCACTTGTTGCTGGCGGCCGATCGCTCGCGGCATTCGAACGCGCCGCTCGGGGCGCTCGTATTCAGTTGCTGTGGGCGTGGCCAGGGGCTGTTCGGGCGGCCGCATCATGATTCAGGCGTGCTGACGGAACGCTTGGGGCAGATCCCGGTCGCTGGGTTTTTTGCACAAGGCGAGATCGGCCCGGTCGGCGGGCGCAATTTTCTTCACGGGTACACCGCCAGCATGGCGCTGTTTGCTCAACCGACATCCAAGGTAGGGGCGCAATGAATAGTCTGTATCGAGGCATCGTGTTCGGTGCAATCGTCGTGATGTGTAGTCCATCTATGGGAGCAGGAGGCAGCATGAGCGGGAGCGAGTCATCGGCATCGGAAGGGAAAGAGATTACGACGTCATCCGGTTTGCAATACATCGATCAAGTGGTGGGAACGGGCGACACCGCGAAGGCGGGACAGACGGTCTCCGTTCATTACACCGGCTGGCTCACGAATGGAAAGAAGTTCGATAGTTCCGTGGACCGTGGGCAGCCCTTCTCTTTCAGGCTCGGCGTCGGCCAAGTAATCAAGGGATGGGATGAGGGTGTGCAAGGGATGAACATCGGCGGGAAGCGCAAGCTGACGATCCCCTCGAACCTCGGCTATGGGGCGCGCGGAGCCGGCGGGCTCATTCCTCCTCATGCCACACTCGTGTTCGATGTCGAATTACTTGGCGTGCAGTAACCGGTCAATTCGATGAAACAGACTCCACTCATTGCTCAACATCGAGCTGCCGGGGCGAAGTTGGTCGATTTTGCCGGCTGGGAGATGCCTATCCAGTATTCAGGCGTACTGGACGAGTACCATACCGTCCGTAGCAAGGCCGGGCTCTTCGACGTCAGCCATATGGGCCGGCTGATGGTATCGGGGGCTGGCGCACTGGCGTTTCTCCAATCGGTCACGACGAATGATGTGGCCAAGCTGGCGGTCGGCCAGGCGCACTATTCCATGGTGTGCAACGACGAGGGTGGAATCAAGGACGACATCTTTGTCTACCGGTTGAAGCCGGCGGACTATCTGCTCTGTGTCAACGCGTCGAATCGCAGCAAGGTGCTGACCTGGCTACAAGCCCACCCGCGTGACGCGAGCGTCGTTCTGGAAGATCATTCGGATCGGATGGCCCAAATCGCTCTCCAGGGACCGATTTCCAAAGACATTATGATCGCCTTGGGTGGCACAGAGGTGATGACACTGAAGCTTCACCATATCTGCGAGGCGACACTTGCCTCAATCCCCACTCTCATCGCACGGACTGGTTATACCGGTGAACTCGGGTATGAATTGTATGCCTCAGCTGACCGTATCGGCGTTTTGTGGGAGCGAATCGTTGAAGCCGGAGCTTCGAAAGGACTGAAGCCGGCAGGATTGGGCTCGCGTGATCTGTTGCGTCTGGAAATGGGCTATCTTCTCTATGGCAACGATATCGATGAAACGACCACTCCGATCGAAGCGGCCGTTGAATGGACGGTGAGCGTCGAGAAGGGTGATTTCGCCGGGCGTGCGAAGCTGCTCGCGCAGAAAGAGGGTGGGCCGGCCAAGCGGTTTGTCGGATTCGAATTATTGGAAAAAGCCGTGCCGCGGCATGGATGCAAGATCCTCGATGCCCGCTCGTCCGAACCTATCGGTGAAGTGTCGAGCGGAAATCTTTCGCCGATCCTTCAGAAGGGGATCGGTCTGGGCTATGTGCCATCTGCACTATCGGCCATCGGCACGCGGATCACGATTGATATTCGAGGGAAAGCCGTGCCGGCGCAGATCGTGAAGACACCATTCTATCGGAAGCCGAAGAGCGCGTAACGGACAGCCCGTGACAAAGCATATCTACAAGGGCCGGGTGGTCACGCTGAACATCGATACGGTTACTCTGCCGAACGGCGTGACGGTTGATCTGGAAACCATTCGCCATCCCGGCGCCTCGGCCGTCGTCCCGATGAAAGAGGATGGCACGGTGGTGCTGATCCGTCAGTTCCGCCACGCAGCTGGCGGATTCATTTATGAGATTCCCGCGGGCAAGCTCAATCCAGGTGAAGATCCGCTGAGCTGTGCGGCGCGAGAGCTGGAAGAAGAGATCGGCTATCGGGCGGCGACGTTCTCGCTGCTCTCCAGTATTTTCACCGCGCCTGGCTTTGCCGACGAAGTGATTCATGTCTATAAAGCGACGGGGCTCACGCAGGGAAGGCAACAGCTCGATCGGGATGAAGTGCTGGACGTGATTGAGATGCCGCTGGCCGACGCGATCAGAAAAATCGAGGATGGTACGATCCGGGATGCCAAGACGATTGTGGGATTGCAGGCGGTCTATATCCGAGAGTCGATGCGGTAGGGCAACCGCCCGAGAGGTCTCCCGCGTGAAGCGGGAAACCCCTCAAGCCAGCTAGCCTCGCCAAATGGACGGACGTTACTTGTCCTTCTTCTCTTCCTTCTTCTTCTCTTCGCCGAACACCACGTGGCCGCCCTTCTTCTCTTCCTTCGGCTTCTTCTCTTCGCCGAACACGACCACGTGGCCGCCCTTCTTCTCTTCCTTCGGCTTCTTCTCTTCGCCGGCGAAGGAAGGCGCGCTGAATGAAACGGCCACTGCCACTGCCATGACTGCCATCAACATGCTCTTCATAGTAAATCCCTCCAGAAAGGTTGTTGAGATCCGTGCCGCTAATCGGGCACTGCCCAGGTATTGAGCAAGCCGCATGCCGAA
>JABFSU010000048.1 GCA_013140455.1 Nitrospira sp.
GCAACAGGCAGAGGGCGCCGAGCGTGTAGGCCCCGAGGTCCCACCAGGAGATCGGCCAGAGCGGCGTGTGATGGCGATAGAGCAACACGATGACGAAACCATGGATCGCCATCAGGAACAGTGTGCCGACGACCGGCTGGCTCGTGAGCGCGCCGAGTCCCAGGCTGAGAAATACCAGGGTCAAGACCCAGGATGCGCGATGGTCCCGGTGATGCGGTTGGCCCAGGAGCGACACCCCGGCGGCGAGCGGCAGCAGAACGAGCAGGAGCAGGCCTTCGGGCGGAGTCGTCAGATAGCCGGCGAATCCCACGACGGTCGCCAGACTGGCGGCGCAGACGCCGACCGACCAGGCCATGAGCCGGTGGGGGTGGGTCCACAACGCCGGGCTCAATGCCGCGCCCAGCAGGGGAACACCCGCGAGGAGCCAGGGGATGAGGGTTGCGTCGATCATCGCGACCATCCGCGTTCCCGTTTGTCGAAGCGATGGACGATGCGCATGACCGTCCGGCCGAACTGTTGATAGAATTCGTCGGCGTACAAGCGGTTCATGAACAAGACATACAACCCGTTTCGTCCGCTCTCGATCCAGCGCGCGGCCCATTTCGGCAGCCGGATCGTTCGGCCGTGGGCATGCATGTAGAGATAGCACCAGCTGAGGACCGTCATGATCGTGGCCATGAGGACGATGCTATCGAACATCCAGTTGGGAAGATCCGCGGCTTGAAAGTACGAGGCCACTTCTACGGGATTTGGATACAGGAAGGCCGTGAACGATTCGACGGCGAACAAGTAGATGAAGACGACGAAGAGCAGCGTCAGGAGCATCGCAGACGACACTTTCCAGGAGGCGATCGCGCGTAACCGCGTGAGCGTCAAAATAGCCTGTGACGACGTCAGCCAGATAAAGAAGAGAAAGATGACGGCCCCCTGCGATTCGAGCAGCGGGATGCGCAGAACTCCGTGAGTGACAAGTAGGATGACCAGGGGAATCACGAGCGTCGTCACGAATCCGGTCGACCAAGTGAGCGGGGAGAAGCTTTCTTCCTCTTCTTGCTGATCAGCATGGGGAACGTGCGGTTCCTGTCGGGCTTTATGAATGACGTTCCCGCAGTTCAAGAAGACGGTGGCCTTAAAGAGCCCGTGCGCGATCAGATGAAACACGGCGAGGGAGAACGCGCCCAGGCCGCACTCCATGATCATGTAGCCCATCTGACCGATGGTCGAGAAGCCGAGCGTTTTCTTGATGTCGTTTTGCGCCAGCATCATGGTGGCGCCCAGCACAGCCGTCAGGGTTCCCACGACGAAGGCGACGTGCAGGGTCGTTGAGCTGAGCCCGAAGAGCGGCGCCAACCGGTTGATCAGGAAGCCGCCCGCATTGATAATCCCGGCGTGGAGCAAGGCATGCACGGGCGTCGGCGCATAGAGCGACCGGGGCAACCAGAAGTGGAGCGGAAACTGCGCGGACTTGCTCATCCCGCCGATGAACAGGAGCAGCGTCACGGCTGTCGGGCCGCTGATTTCCCATCCCGGCAGGGGCGACAGGGTCACGGACGATTCGGCCGCCCTGGCGAAGAGGTCTTGGAACTCCAGCGTGCCGTAGAGGGAATGGGCCAGGATGACCCCCGCCAGAAATGCGACATCCCCGATCCGCAAGACGGTAAACGTTCTGAACGCGCCGTGCAGCGTCGCGGCATGGCTGTGATTGTGGGCCAGGAGGTACAGGAGATAGCTCAGGAGCTGCCAGAAGAGAAACAGCATCATGAGATTCGCACTGGAGACCAGACTGAGCAGCACGAACGTCGCAACCCCGATGAGGGACAGATACCGCGGCTCGTGAGGATCCTGGTACATGTACCCGACGGAATAGGCATAGATGACCGTGCCGACGCCCGAGATCAGCACCATCATGACGGCGCTGAGCCGGTCGATATAGAAGCCGATCGGAAAGGTGAGCGACACAATCGACGTCGGATCGTAGAAGCGAATGCTGATCGGTCCCTGCGTGGCCACGACATAGAGCGTGGCAATCGCGCCACAGAACGCTGTCCCGATCGGGAAGGCGGCAAGCTGCGTGCGTGTCCGCCGCGACGCATCGTCACCCACGGCGACCATGAGGGCCGTCAGAAGGGGGAGGAGCGGGACTAGCAACACGAGGTACACAAGCACCAGATCACTCCGGAATGGTGTGAAACCGCTTCAGGCCCCTCAGGGACCGGGCGTCCGTCGATTGCCGACCGCTTCAGATGCGTTCGGAGGGTCCATCATTAGTACGTTGTCTAGACCATCGTCAAGCATGGAGCCGACCGGAATATTCTCGGAAGACCGGTCGTAGCCGGAAAACGTTCTCTCCATAACAGAAGTTTTAGAAATCGAGCGCATCATCGCGCCGGGGGTTTATCCAGACGGTGGGCCATCCGCATGAAAGCCCGGCCGATTCGATCATAGAGTTTGTCCACATAGAGCCGATTCATGAACAGGACGTACAGTCGGATCCGCAGGCCTTCGACCCAGGGCGGCATCCACACGGTTCGGCCATGGGCGCGCAGATAGAGATAGCACCAGCTGAGGACGGTCATGATTGTGGCCAGCAGGATCATGAGGTCAAAGAGCCCGCGGGGAAGCGCGGCGGCTTTGAAATACGCCGCGACTTCGTTCGGATCGGGATACAAAAAAGCCGTGAAGGATTCGACGGCAAAGAGATACATGAACACCACAAAGAGGAGTGTGACCAGCATGGCGGCCGACACTTCCCAGGAAGGCACCGTGCGCAGGCGGGTGAGCGTCAAGATGGCTTGTGACGACGTGATCCAAATGAAAAAGAGGAAAATCACAGTCCCTTGGGATTCCAGTAAGGGGATGTGCAGCGCGCCGTGGGTGACCAACAAGATTAGCAGGGGAATCATCAAGGTGGTCAGAAATCCGGTCGACCAGGTGAGCGGGGAAAACGTCTGTTCTTCCTCCTCCTGGTCGGCATGGGGGACGTGCGCTTCCTGCCGGGCCTTATGAATCACATTGCCGCTGTTCAGGAAGACCGTGGCTTTAAAGAGTCCGTGCGCGATCAGATGAAACACGGCGAGGGAGAACGCGCCCAGGCCGCACTCCATGATCATGTAGCCCATCTGACCGACCGTCGAGAAGCCCAGGGTCTTCTTGATGTCGTTCTGCGCCAGCATCATCGTGGCGCCCAGCACGGCGGTCAGCGTCCCCACCACAAAAGCCACATGCAACGTCGTTGAGCTGAGCCCGAAGAGCGGCGCCAACCGGTTGATCAGGAAGCCGCCCGCATTGATGATGCCGGCATGGAGCAACGCCGTCGCGGGCGTCGGGGCATAGAGATAGTGAGGGAGCCAGATGTGGAACGGGAACTGCGCGGACTTGCTCATCCCGCCGATGAACAGGAGCAATGTCACGGCCGTGGCGCCACTGATGTCGAGGCCCGGCAGCGGGGAGAGCGTCACAGACGATTCGGCCGCCTTGGCAAACAACGCCGGAAACTCCAGGGTTCCGTAGAGGGCGTGGGCCAGGACGATTCCCGCAAGAAACGCGATGTCTCCGACCCGCAACAGCGTGAACGTCTTGAAGGCTCCTTCCAGCGTGCCCGCATGGGTATGGTTATGGGCCAGGAGATACAGCAGATAACTTAGGAGTTGCCAGAAGAGAAACAGCATCATGAGGTTCGCACTGGAGACCAGGCAGAGCAGGACGAAGAGCGCCAGGCCGATGAGAGCCAGGTAACGCGGTTCGTGAGGGTCCTGGTACATGTAGTCGATGGAATAGGCGTAGATGACGGTGCCGACACCTGAGATCAGCACCATCATGACGGCGCTGAGCCGGTCGATATAGAAGCCGATCGGAAAGGTGAGCGAGGCCGCCGAGGCCGGGTCGTAGAAGCGAACGCTGATCGGCCCCTGCGTGGCCACAACATAGAGAATGGCGACCGCGCCGCAGAACGCCGCTCCGATCGGGAAGGCGGCGAGCTGTATGCGGGCGCGGCGTGAGCGGTCGTCGCCGACGGCGACCATGAGCGTCGTCAAGAGCGGGAGCAGCGGAAGCAGGATGGCGTACACGGGCACCTCCCGGTTTCGGAAAACAAAAAAGCCAACGGGGCTACGCGACGACATGTCCACGCACCACAGTTGGCTTGTACTGCAACCGGCCCGAAACGTGCCGGTCACCCTACCGCCTCTGAATGTGATTCAGCCCGATGGTCCTGCTGTCCCGTGTGATCGTGGAGGATAGCAAACACCATGAGCTGAATACTGATGCCTCTTATCCGGTATCGGTCTCGGGGTAGTCAAGAGTGCAGGTACAATGCCCGGAGCTATCTAGGCCTTCGGGCCCTCCCCCATCTCTTTCGGCCCAACGGGGCGGCTTTGTCCTTGTGACCTCCTCAGCGGCACCTCTATAATCGGTTTCTACCATCCGGCTGGAAGGGCTATGTGATGACCAAAGGTGAAATCGAATCGGCGATTCGTAACGCCATCATCAAGTTCGAACAGGAATTCATGGGCCGGGGCCCGGAAGATGTGCGGGCCTATATCGTGCGGGATCTCGTCGTCGTTCGCCTGAAGGGCGTCCTGACGCCGGCCGAGCGGCAACTGGCCAAGACCGCCGAAGGCGTCGACATGGTCAAACGAATCAGACAAACCCTCATCGCCCAGGGGCGCGAGCGGCTCTTCGAGCAGGTGAACGACATCACCGGAGCCAAGGCGCTGGCGCTCTATACCGATATCAATGCTCAGATCGGCGAGAAGGTGCTGGTCTTTACGGTGGATCGTGACCTGGAAGGGCCTGGCCGGTAATGGCCGGGCGCGCATTGGAAACCCTGTCGTTCGATAACTCTTATGCGCGTCTGCCCGAATCATTCCATGCCAAACTGAATCCCACGCCATTCTCATCGGCTCCTTATCTCATTAGCTTCAATCGTGCGGCGGCGGAACTGATCGACCTGGATCCGGCGGAAGCGGCGCGTCCGGAATTCGCCGGCGTCTTCGGCGGGAGTCTGCTCGTGCCGGGCATGGAACCGTTGGCGATGCTCTATTCCGGCCATCAATTCGGCACCTATGTCCCGCAGCTCGGCGACGGCCGCGCGATCCTGTTGGGCGAAGTGCGGAACGACCGGGGCGACAAATGGGATCTGCAACTCAAGGGCGCGGGCATGACGCCCTTCTCGCGCGACGGCGATGGCCGCGCCGTGCTGCGCTCGACGATTCGCGAGTACCTCTGCAGCGAAGCCATGCATGGCTTGGGCATTCCGACGACGAGGGCGCTGTGCATCGTCGGCAGCGATCATCAAGTCTATCGTGAACAGGTGGAGACGGGCGCCATCGTGCTGCGCATGGCGCCGACGCATGTCCGCTTCGGATCCTTCGAAGTCTTCTACTATCGCAAGCAGCATGAACAGCTGAAAGTCCTGGCCGATTATGTCATCACGCAGCACTATCCCCATCTGGTCGACGTCTCCGACAAGTACGCGCGGTTCTTCACTGAGGTGGTCGAGCGGACAGCGAAGCTGATCGCCCAGTGGCAGGCGGTCGGGTGGGCTCATGGCGTGATGAACACCGACAATATGTCGATTCTCGGGATCACGCTCGACTACGGACCCTTCGGATTCATCGACGACTACGATCCCGGCTTCATCTGCAACCATTCCGACCACAACGGACGTTATGCCTTCAATCAGCAGCCCTACATCGGGCTGTGGAATCTGAGCTGTCTGGCGCAGACGTTGCTGCCATTGGCCGAAAAGGACGCGCTGAAAGCAGCTCTGGATTCCTATACGCCGCTCTGTGAGCGCCGCTATATGGAACTGATGCAGGCCAAGGCCGGGTTGAGCCAGGAGCAGGAAGACGATGCGGTGTTGATTCAGGATCTGCTGGGCCTCATGCAGCAGAGTCACGTTGATTACACCAACTGCTTCCGCACTTTGGGAGCATTTTCATCAGTGGAGGGCTCGCTCAACGAATCGCTCCGCGACCATTTTCTCGACCGTGAGGCGTTCAGTGCCTGGGCCCAGCGGTATGCCGGGCGGTTGCGCAGGGAACAGAGCCGCGACGAGGAACGGCGCACGCGCATGAACCGGGTCAATCCCAAATATGTCCTGCGCAACTATCTTGCCCAGACCGCTATCGAGAAGGCGCAGCAGAAGGACTATTCAGAAGTCGATCGCTTGCTGACGCTGTTGCAAGATCCCTACAGCGAACAGCTTGGCATGGACGCCTATGCCGCCGCGCCCCCCAACTGGGGCAAGCATTTATCGGTGAGTTGCTCGTCCTGATTCCCACCACTCTTCGTGGAGAGTGATCTGTACATCTTAAGAGGGGTTGCTGGACTTAGTAGGCAATGACTACTGTGTCAACCAGATCCGGATCAGAACGTTTGCTGTTTTCAGTGAAGAACTTAGAGGAAGATGCAGAATGAACGAATTAGTGAGATGTGCAGCGACGGTTCTTGCCAGTTTCGCATTGAGTGCCCTCCTTCTTTCGTGTACGAGCGGGGGGAGTTCAGAAAGTGGGGGAGGAGGGGGGAGTCAATCTCCCGCAGGCAGCTGTGTTCCGGCAGGGTCCGGTCAATTAACGATCTGTACGCCAACTCAAAATGCAATTGTTTCGGCCGGTCCGGTCGCCGTGAATTTTCTGGTGCAGGGCTTCACCATTGGCCTGCCCGGTCAGTCCCATCTTCACTTCTATATGGATAACGATCCCGAGCCACATCACTTCTATGATGGACCAGGGATCACTTCCGACAACGGGGTGCTGTATAAGGGTTTTCATACCCATTCGGTGCATTGGACCGGTCCGAGGTCATTCGATTTATTCGGCCTGGCCGCCGGACTTCATCAGGTTCGATTGGTTCTGGCCGACGCCTTGGATGCCGATGTTGGAGGAACAAGTTCCGCTCTGCAGTTTACCGTCAGCGCTCCCGCCGCCGGGACATTCGGCTTGCAAAGGGTCATCACTGGCTTGGACATGTCATTGGGCATGGCCATGGCACCGGCACCTGATGGACGCATCTTCTTCACCGAGTTTCTGTCCGGGAACATTCGGATCATCAATCCGGGCTGGCAGTTAAGCCCGGCCGCGTTTGCGACTCTGCCGATCGGCACGAACGGGCCTGAGCAGGGGCTCATCGGAATTACACTTGACCCTGACTTTTCCACCAATCATTACGTCTACGTGTTCCACACCATTGAGGACTCCACAAAGAACCGGGTGGTTCGATTCACGGAGGTGAACGGCGTCGGGACGAATCTGACGATCATACTTGATAACTTACCGGCCTATGACTTCCATAACGGTGGCAACTTGCATTTCGGGCCGGACGGTAAGCTCTATGTCACGATCGGGGATGCCAATAAGCCGGCTCTGGCACAGGATCTCGGATCCTTGAACGGGAAGCTTCTGCGAATCAATGCGGATGGTTCTATCCCTGGCGACAACCCGGTTCCGGGATCGCCGGTGTATGCTCACGGGCTGCGTAACAGCTTCGACTTCACATTTCATCCGCACACGGGCGATCTCTGGGCCACTGAAAACAGCGACGATAGCAACGACGAAATCAATCGTATTGTAGGCGGTGGCAATTACGGATGGCCCTTGTACGTAGGCATTGCCAATGACCCTCCATTCAGGGATCCGATCCTGATCTTCACGCCGACGATTGCCCCTACGGCGATCCTGACGATTCCGGAAGGCTCTGCCTATCCGGCGCAATATCACAACAATTTGCTCTTTGGGGATGCCAATACTGGTCGACTTTACCTAATCCAACTCGCCGGTGCGGATCTGAGAGAACTCGGATCGTGGAGTGAGGCTTACCCTGGAGGAGAGGGAGCGCTTGTCGGTATGTTCTATGGACTCGATGGCTATATTTACGTCACCAACTTCGGTTCGATCTTCCGCGTGGTCGTGAATTAGCCATAGTGAAGCGCCTCCTCATTCGGCCCAGACCATCACCGAAGAAAGCGCAACAGTAAGACTATTCGGAAGTCGACCGGCTGTTGGCGCTGTTGCAAGATTCCTACAGCGACCAGCCGGGTCTGGACGCCTACGCCGCCGTGTCCCCCAACAGGGGTGAGCATTTGGCGGTCAGCTGCAGTTCCTAGCAGCGCCCTCACGGTTGTCCCGCGCCGCACGGGACCTTGCGATTCCTCTCGTTGTTTGTTGTACAGTAGCTCAATTGTTCCGTCTTGAGGAGTCCGACCTGTGGCAAAATCTCGCGGCGATTCGAAGCTGGCGGTGGCGGGCGCGTTGACGCTCGTGTTGGCCATTGCCGGTGTGCTGCTGGTGAAAGAACCGCTGCGCAGTTCGCGGCCGGTCGGCACCGGGTTGGAGATGAAACAGAGCACAGGCGAGCAGTTGGTCCGTGCGCGGCTCTGGGAAGATCCGGTGGCGGCAGTGGAGCGGGCGATCCGGGAGAAGGGATCCCCCAACGCAGCGTCCCTTCCAGAATCACCGTTGGCCCGACGGCTCAGGCCCCTCCGGCAGGCCATCGTCGAACGGGTCAAGAACGGGCAGCGCCTCACCGTCCTGCTGACGACCACGAGCGGAGGCCCGTATGTAGAAAGCACGGAGTCGCGGCTTCGCGACCGGTATGCGATCGGTACGGCGCTCGGCGTGGCCTGTTATGCTCCGGAAGACGAAAGCCATCTCTCCTTTATCGATTGGGAACGGCGAGGCCCTGTTCAGGGGGTGCCATATGAATGGTATCGCCTCAGGAAGACCCGTAGCTGTGGGGAGGCAGGGTCGCGTGCGGATAGTGTGCTCGTCATCTGGTTGCCGGATGAAGCTCTCAGCCGCGGATTCCTGGCCACATTGACGTCACTGTCTCAAGGGCTTGTTTGTCAGGAGACGGGCAAGGGCGAGTGCGTGATCGCTGCCGGCACACGCAAGCTGGTGCGGCTGAATGCATCCTTGCAGCAGGCGGTCACGTTCAAAATCATCGGCCCCCGCAGTTCCTCGGCCTATCGCGCGCTGTTGGACGAGGCAGGGGCGCTGTACGGCAATCCGCATGACGGGCTCGGGGTCTGGCCGAACGCCGACGGGTCGATCGAGCTCTACTCGCCCTGGGCCAGTGCCATGAAAGGGCTGCTGGCCTATGGACTCAAGGCGGAGTCCGGCAAAGGGGCGGCCTGTGCCGTCTATGCAGATTGCGAACATGAGTTTTATCGGCGGCTGGCCGACGCGAACATGCGGCTGGTCTCCGATGTCGGCTCGGACGAGCAACGGTTCGAATCGCTGATCGCGGAACTGGAACGGCGGCAAGTCCGGCTCGGCTGGGATGCCGTGATTCTCATCGGCGAGTGGGACTCCTTTTACGGGCGAGCCCTGCCGATCGAGTTCCGTGCGGCCGCCTGTGCCAAGGTGGCGACCTTCACGGAAGAGGATCTCAAGCAGATCCAGGTGCCGGTGGATATCAAGCGCTGGTGCCCGACCATTCCGCAGGCCGTCGATCTGCAAATCCAGCGGCCCGCCGACTACGAATCGCTCGCCCTCAATGTCTTTCGCTACAGCTATCTCGGTGGTCTGGACGGAGAAGTGCCGGGCGACGACGCGGCGAGAGCCGCCCGGGCTGCCAAAGCCGCGGCTGCCAATCAGGCCGTCGACGCGACGCGGGACCGCCCGGAAGGCACCAGCCAGCTCGATTATGTGCGTGCGCTGGTCGCGCGCATTCAGGAGGAGGGGGAGGGTGCCAGAGCGATCGGAATTCTGGGGACGGATCCCTACGATGCCTTGCTCATCATCAAGGCGCTCAGGCCCGCGTTTCCCTATGCGATCTTCTTCACCGTGGATCTCGACGCGCGTCATCTTCATCCAAGCGAATACAAGTCGACGCGCAATATGGTGATCGCCTCGCCGTTCGGGTTGCAGCTGGATGGAAGTCTCCAGCGCGACGTGCCGCCGTTCCGCAGCAGCTATCAGACCTCGGCCTACTTTGCCGCGCTGCAGGCCCTGCAGCACGTCGTCTGCCGGCCGGCCGGGCAGGAGCGCAGCGCACCGGGGGGCTGCGCGGCGGGTTACCATGTGTCGATGACGCCGGAGGATCGCACCTACGACGCCGGGCCCCATCCGAGACTCTTTGAAGTGGGCCGGAACGGCGCGGTGGATCTGAGTGTAGTTGCTCAGGAGGGGGTGCGAACCATCCATCCGCTGCGGCCGGACCTTGACTATACCGATCAGTATGAACAGCTGAAGCAAGGGGTCGGGTTCAACAATACGGCTATTGCGGCCGGTGTCGTCTTCGTACTTTTGATCGGCACGATCGTGGCCTGGAGCAATCAACGACTCTGGCTCTGGGTCGCGGGGCATCCAAAAATATTGGGAACGCTGGTGATCATCCTCCTGGCCTCCTTCTCGGCCTTCGTGGCCTTCGGCGGCGCGACGGCGTTGCTCGCCGGTCATGACGAAGGCGAGCCGTTTTCCTGGACCGCCGGCATCAGCATCTGGCCGAGCGAATTGCTTCGTCTCCTGGTGGTGCTGCTGTGTCTTGTTCTGCTGGCGAAAGGTATGCGGGATCTCACCAAGAACAGCGACCTGATCGGCCAGGATTTTCTGTTTCAGGATGAGTCCGGCAGCAAGCGGTTTTCACCCGGGACTTTCTGGACCAACCTCAAGCGGGTGTTCCATCCGGCCGAGACGATGACGGCGACGACGGTGGATCAGACCTGGTCCTGGTATCGCGAGGCCGGTCAGCCTGCGCAGCGTGCGGCGCGAACCATACTCCTGTTTCTGCTGTATCTCGCAGTCATGGGGCTGTTGAAAAATTGGGTGTTGGACGAGGAGATGATCCATCCCTGCCGGGGGCACCTGAGCTGCACGGTCGATTGGGTTCTGACACTTGGCAGCGTGGCGCTCGTGGGTCTGCTCAATCTGGCGGTCTTCGACGCGGTGATGCTCTGCCGGCGGTGGATCGGCTGGCTGACTGCCTCGACCGGCGGCTGGTCCGATCAGGTGCAGGAGGAATATCTCCGGGACTACGGCCTGGGCCAGGCTCAGAAGGCGGAGTTTGAGAAATTGAAGTACCTGGCGGTGGTCGATCTGATCGGGCAGCGGACCGAGGTGGTGAATCGCCTGATTCGCTATCCGTTCTTCGCGCTGCTGATCATGATCGCTGCCCGGAGCGACTACTTCGATATCTGGAACTACCCGCTTCTCCTCCTGTGCTTCTGGGCGCTGAACGTGCTGCTGGCGTTGCTGGCGGCGCTCCTCCTCTACCGGGCGGCGAGCAGGGCGAAAGCCGCCATGCTGACCGGGCTGAGCCGGCAGATGGTCCAGGCCCTGGGGATCGGACAGGATCGTGATGTCCGGATGAAGCAGGTCCAGTTCATCACCGACGAAGTCGAAGCGAACGAGCAGGGCGCCTTCGTCCCGCTCTACCAGCAGCCGGTGATCGAATCATCGCTCTATGGCATCGTCGCATTGTTGCAATATTTGTATATGAGGTAACGGATCACTCATGCGCGAAGAACAGATCGGCGGATTGCGGACGCGAATGACGGGCGGCACGGACGGCAAGGGTGGAGGTCGCGGGCCTCTCGTCCTGCTGCTCCATGGCTTCGGGGCGCCGGGCGACGATCTTGTGCCGCTGGCCGATGCCCTGAACGTGCCGGCCGGTACGAGGTTTGTGTTTCCCGAAGGCCCGCTCTCGTTGAGCTTCGGACCTGGCGATGCGCGGGCCTGGTGGCTCATCGACATGGCACGTATTGCCCAGGATCGAGCCGCCGGAAGGGTGCGTGATTTATCGCAGGACATTCCCAAGGGTCTTGCGCCGGTACGTGAGACGATGCTGAGTTTCTTGAAAGAAATCGAGCAGAAGTTCGGCGTCGATCCGAAGAAGACCGTGCTCGGCGGATTCTCCCAGGGCGCGATGCTCTCCTGCGACCTGATGCTGCGAACGACACAGCCGTATGCCGGGTTGGTTCAACTGTCCGGAACGCTCCTTGCCGCGCAGGAATGGGGTCCGCTGCTCCAGAAGCGCAAAGGCCTGCCGGTCTTTCAAAGTCACGGGGTGCAGGACGAGATCCTGCCCTACGTCGGGGCGGAACGGTTGCGGGATACGCTGGTCCATGCGGGGCTGTCCGTTGAATGGCACAATTTCCGCGGGGGCCACGAGATTCCGCGAGTGGTGCTGCAACGGCTGGGGCTGTTCATCACCAAGGCGGTCACTTCTACATGAGCGACCTACACTCATTCGAACGTGCAGCCGCTGACGGCAAGCTGATTCGCGGCGATCGCGCGATGGGGAAGGATCGCCAGGTTCTTTTCATCACCGGCTTTCTCTCCAAGCGCTGGGGAAACAAGAGCAAGGCCTTGGCGCAGTGGTGCCAGGAACAGGGGTGGGGATTCTGTTGCTATGACGTGCGCGGGTTCGGCGATTCGGAGGGCAAATTCACCGATTACACATTGTCCGAGTGGATCGCCGATGCGCGCTCCGTCTTGGGGACGTTGAAGGGTGGTCCGCCACTGACGATCGTCGGCAATTCCCTGGGAAGCTGGATCGCCTGGTTGATTGCGCAAGAGTTCGAACTCGTCGACCGGCTCATTCTCATCGCCCCGGCGTTCAATATGATGGGCGTTCGCGCAACTCAGATTTCGCCGGAGCGCCGGCAGGCTTGGCAGAGCTGTGGCCGGATGCCCTGGGATGACGATCCGTTGCACAAGGATTGGCCGTTGTCATGGAAGTGGGTCGAGGAAAGCGAGGCCTGCTGGCAGACGACATTCGACCGGCTCAGGCCGGTGCGGACGACTATTCTGCATGGATTGCAGGATACGGTGATCCTTCCCGAGGGGAGCCGGGAATTTGTCCGGCTGCTGCTGGATAAAGTGCCGACGTTCCCGATCGATCTGAACCTGATTCCCGGCGACCATCGACTCAGCAGCCCGGAGCATGTCGAGCGATTTCATAAGCTGGTGCTGGGACAACCATAAGGAGCCACAATGCTGACTCTCATTCATAAAGAGTGCGGCGGACCGGCGCTGGATGAATCACCCGTCGGCGAAGTCTGCGCGATCCCGGTCAATCAGTTCCCCTTTCCCTGCTTCACCTGCCTGGAAGAGATCGTCGACGAATCGGAGGTCAGGCTGTCGCAGGAAATGGGCTTCTAATAGGCTAGTCCGATCATGGCTTTGGTTGGGCAGAGGGCAGCAGGGGTTGAGTTGTGCGGGAATGAGGCGGTCTGCTAAGTTGTGCGGCTCAAGAGCATGAATTATTAGCGGAGGATTTCAGGAATCATGGCCACGACTAACGACAAGCAAGTCATTTTCTCCCTCGTCAATGTCGGCAAGGTGTTCCCGCCGAAGAAGCAGGTGTTGCGCGAGATCTACCTCGGGTTTTACTACGGCGCGAAGATCGGTGTGCTCGGTTTGAACGGATCGGGCAAGAGCTCGCTGCTCAAGATCATTGCCGGCGTGGATCCCAATTACACCGGCGAGATTACCCGCTCGAAAGGCTACAGCATCGGGTTGCTCGAACAGGAACCGCAGCTCGACCCGAATAAGACGGTCAAGGAAGTCGTCGAAGAGGGGAAGGCCGAACTGGTGGCGCTGCTCCATGAATATGAAGCGGTAAGCAACAAGATCGGCGAAGTGGGCCCCGATGAGATGGAAAAGTTGATCGACAAGCAGGCGCAGATCCAGGAAAAGATCGAAGCGGCGAACGGCTGGGAACTGGAAAACGAACTTGAGGTCGCCATGGACGCGCTCCGCTGTCCGCCGGCGGATGCGAAGGTCGGGGTGCTCTCCGGCGGTGAAAAACGCCGCGTGGCGCTCTGCCGCCTGATGATTCAGGAGCCGGATATTCTGTTGCTCGACGAGCCGACGAACCACCTCGATGCCGAATCCGTGCAATGGCTGGAGCAACATCTGCAGCAGTATAAGGGCACGGTCATCGCGGTGACGCACGATCGCTACTTCCTCGACAATGTGGCCGGCTGGATTCTGGAACTCGATCGCGGTCACGGGATTCCCTTCCAGGGCAATTACACCTCCTGGCTGGAGCAGAAGAAGGATCGGCTGGAAAAGGAAGAGAAAGCCGAATCGAAGCGGAAGAAAACGCTCGAACACGAGCTGGAATGGATCCGCATGTCGCCCAAGGCGCGGCAGTCGAAGGGTAAGGCGCGCTTGAACCGGTATGAGGAACTCGTCAATCAAAAGCAGGACCAGGTCGCGGACGATCTCGAAATCTATATTCCGCCGGGACCGCGCCTGGGCGATGTAGTCATCGAAGCCAACGGGATCAGCAAGGCATTCGGCGACAAGGTGCTCTATGAGAATGTGAATTTCAGTCTGCCCAAGGGCGGCATTGTCGGCGTGATCGGCCCGAACGGCGCCGGCAAGACGACTATGTTTAAGATGATTCTCGGGAAAGAGAAGCCGGATTCCGGCACGATCAAGATCGGCGACACGGTGAAGCTCGGTTACGTGGATCAGGATCGCAGCCTCGACGGCAACAAGACTGTGTACGAAATCATCTCCGACGGCCAGGACACGATCAAGCTCGGAAAGGTCGAAGTGAATGCCCGGGGCTATTGCGGACGATTCAACTTTGCCGGGACCGATCAGCAAAAGAAAGTGAAGGAGCTGTCCGGTGGCGAGCGCAATCGGGTGCATCTGGCCCGCATGCTGAAAGAAGGGGCCAATCTCATCATCCTCGACGAGCCGACGAACGATCTCGATGTAAATACCTTGCGCGCGCTCGAAGAGGGGTTGGAGAGTTTCGCCGGCTGCGCGGTCGTCAGCAGTCACGACCGGTGGTTCCTCGACCGTCTGGCAACGCATATCCTGGCCTTCGAGGGCGACAGCAAGGTCGTATGGTTCGAGGGCAACTACAGCGACTACGAAGCGGACCGCAAGCGGCGGCTGGGCAAGGAAGCCGATCAGCCGCACCGGATAAGGTATCGCAAGCTGACGCGCAACTAGCAGGCTGTTGATAAAGGCCGCTAGCGGCGTTCTCGCGGCGCTCAGAGGCTCAACGTACGGCACTCAGTACGTCTTCGCCTCGTCGCTTGCTGGACGGCCTTTCTGAACCGCCTGCGCAGCCATCCGAAACCGTGGCAATTCCGTAGTGGTTGGAGGATGGGACGCTTAGCTCTTCAACAATGCCTTCTGTAGTCGTCCGGCTCATGAGTGCCCGCTCGATCATCCTGACGTTGGTGTTACTCGGGGTCGGCGGCTGTGCCACGGCCCTGCCGCAGCCGGCGGCTCCGCCCGTTTCTGCTTCAACCCACGCCAATCAAACGGTCGATCAAGACATCCAACGCGATGGCCGTTTCATCGGCCTGGCTATCTCCGGCGGGGGCAGCCGGGCCGCCGTGTTTGGCGGGGCGATGCTTCGGGAATTGCACCGATTCGGATTGTTGCAACAGGTCGACGTGATCTCCGCCGTCTCCGGCGGGGCGTTGCCCGCGGCCTACTACGCGCTCGACGGTTATCGCAGCGTCGATTTTTCCAACGGCTTTTTGAAACGGATGGGGCACGACTTTCAGAGCGATATGCGCGGCCGTTTCTTGTCGCCCAGTAACCTGCTCACATACTGGTTCACTGATGCGACAAAGTCGGACACCGTCGTGCAAGTGCTGGACGAGCAGCTCTTCCACAACGCGACCTTTGCCGACTTGAATCCTGACCGGCCGAAACTCCTGTTGAATGCCACCGACGCCCTCACGGGCGAGCCCTTTGTGATTTCCGATGAGAGCTTTGCCGGGCTTGTCTTGCCGTTGCCGTCCTTCAGCGTGGCTCGAGCGGTGTATATGTCGGCCGCCTATCCTGGGGTGTTCAATCCGGTCCCCTTATATGGCGGCGCATCCTCTTCCGGCTCGACCAGGCGTCCCGCCGTCTTAGCATATGACGGAGGTCCGGTTGATAATCTGGGCGTGAAAACGCTGGTGAATCTTCTGCGAAGCGCCGATCGGAGCGTACCGGTTGCCACACGATTTCCTGAGGGCTGTCTGATCATTTCCATGGATGCTACGCCGCGCATCGCCGGCGAGCAGGATCAACCCTTGTCCGCTTCTACCGTCTTGTTGAAAAGTCAGCGCCGTGAAGTGTTAGACGGCGTCGGGATCATCGCAGATCAACAGGACCACAGGATGTTCAGTACGTTTCCCGTGAACGGAAGCCAGAGCGCCTGCACGTTCTGGCATCTTGCGCTGCGGCAGTTGCCGGATGACGATCCGCTGGGCGCCCGGGTGACCAGGATCAAAACAAGTTTTGGATTGGAGGCGTCGGATCAAGACGCTTTAATCCGTGCTGCCCATCAGCTGATCGAGCAGGGAATCAAGATCTCCAGGGAGACGGAGATCAGTCCTGCGTTCTTGCGTGAGGTTGGTAGTCCGGCAAACACGAGTAGGTGACGGAGAATGGTGTCGCGTCACATCGTCGTGATCGGGAGCACAGAGTATCTGGGGTATCGGCTCATGGAGACGATTCCATCTGCGCATGACGCAGCACGTCGATTGGGAGGTGCTCAATGAAGCCGGTCGCATGGATCACCGGCGCGGGAGGTTTGGTCGGGAGCTACCTCGTGCGGACCGCATCGCGCTGGGCGCCGGCCTGGGATGTGCGCGGCCTGACCAGGCAGGATGTGGATCTCACGGACGAGGCGGCGGTTCGCCGCCTCTGGCAGGAGCATCAGCCGGCAGCAGTGATCCACTGCGCTGCGATCAGCCGCCCTGCCGTTTGTGAACAGAATCCCGAGCTGGCCAGGCAGGTGAACGTCGAGGCCACGACGCACCTCGCCTTGCTTGCGAGCGAGGTGCCGTTGTTGTTCTTTTCGAGCGATCAAGTCTTCGACGGTCGGCAAGGCCGGTATGTCGAAACGGACCGGATCAATCCAATCAACCGGTATGGTGAAACCAAAGCGGTCGCTGAGGAGTTTGTCTTGAGCAATCCCCGGCACACGGTGATCCGTCTGGCCTTGACGGCCGGGACCTCAGCGACCGGCGACCGGAGTTTCGTGGAAGACATGCGGCGAAGCGTCGCCGCAAATCTAGGTCTCATACTCTTCACCGATGAGTTTCGCAGTCCGGTGCCGGCCGGTGTCGTGGCGCGCGCGGTGTGGGAATTGATCGCCCAGAAGCACTCCGGTTTGTACCATCTGGGAGGGACCGAACGGCTGTCCCGAATGGAGATCGGTGAGGCGCTGGCGACATGGTATCCTGAGCTGGCGTCACGCCTTCAGCCGGGCTTAGTGGCCGCCTATCCCGGGCCGCCACGGCCGCCGGATCTGTCGATGCGTTGCGAGAAGCTCCAACGGCTTCTCCCCTTTCCGATTCCCGGATTCCGTTCATGGTTGATGAATCGTACGACCGTCGGTATCGACGTGTGGGACTATCCGCTGACATAGTCCGGTATTGTTGTGTGAGGCCTCGATGTCTTCTGATCCGCTCACGCTGCTCCTTTGGGCCTGGATCGCGATGGCGGGCTGGATGGCTCTGTTGTGGCTGGTCGAGCTGGTCCGGCGCAATGTCTCGCTTGTCGATGTGGGCTGGTGCGTCGGGCTCGTCGCTGTCGTGGCGGGTTATGCTTGGTTTGCGACCGGTGAAGGGGAACGGAAACTTCTCCTGGTCGTTATGGTGTCGGTTTATGGTCTGCGCCTGGGCGGATACATCCTCCTCAATCGGGTGCTCGGCAAGACCGAAGACCAGCGGTATCAGCGGTTGCGGCGCTTGTGGCGATTGGACGAGCCGCTCAGAATGTTCGGGTACTTTCAGTTGCAAGCCGCCGCCGTCGTGCTCTTCTCCCTTCCCTTTCTTGCCGTCATGCAGAATCCGCGACCGCCGTTCAGCTTGTGGGAGTTGGCCGGCGTGCTCGTCTGGATGATCGGCATCGCCGGCGAGTCGCTCGCGGACCGGCAGCTGGCCCGGTTTCGCGCGAAGCCCTGGAACCATGACCGGGTCTGTCGCGAGGGACTCTGGTTCTTCTCACGCCATCCAAATTACTTTTTCGAATGGGTTCACTGGTGGGCCTATGTGGTGATGGCGATCGGCAGCCCGGGTTGGTGGCTGACGTGGATCGGTCCGGTGGTGATGGGAGTGGCGTTAGTCAGGATCACCGGCATTCCCTGGGCGGAGGAACAGGCCATTCGAACTCGCGGCGACGACTATCGTCGCTATCAGGAAACTACGAACGCCTTCATTCCCTGGTGGCCGAAGGCAGGTTAGTCCTCCTCTGCGCCATTCAAATACTGATCGAGCCGGCTCTTGGCCGACTCGTCCATGTGCGACACCTTCCATCCGGCCATATTTCCATCCGACCAGCACACCGTCGCCATGTTCACGATCATGTATTTGTAGACATCATGATCCGGCAGGGCCAGGTAGACCGTCGTTTCTGATCCGGCGGGAAGGGGATGTTTCATGCTGGTCCGCCACCCTGTTTCTGAGAGATCCCAGACCTTGCCCTGTTCGAGCGTGCCGTTCCAAAAATATAGAAATGTGCATTGAGTCGGAACGCGGGTCGCGCTACGGACACTGTACGTCTTGACCATGAATGCCTCCTTACCGGGGTGAATGCGGTTCTGAATCATGGTCTGAGTGTACGCGCAGAACGGCGATTCGGCGTGCCTCGAAAGAGGGGGAGCGGGAGCCTCTGAAGGGGGGAAAGGATTGGAGGCCGGATCGGTTATGGGCTGGTATTCAATTGAGCCAGACGGGCACGGGCGATTTCTGCCTGCTTGCTTGAGGGGTAGAGGCGGATCACGTCGTCGTAGAGCTGCTTGGCGTGCGGCAGGTTCATCTGCCGTTCCTCAAACTCGGCGGTTTCCAGCAGCTCTTTAGCCTTGTCGCCGGAGCATCCCAGCAGAAGACTGCAATACAGGGCACAGAGCAGGAAGCGTGGTACCGTCATCATAGTCCTTTCGTGTCGCACTCTAATTAAGTTGCGGTGCGGTTGTCTTTCCGGCCTGAAGGTGGTCCTACGAGATCGATGCCGTAACGCGGCGCGGCGATATCTTCACTGTGGCATTGGGGGCAGCGACTGGGCCTGGTCAGCCGCCTGCGGTCATGAAAGACGAACTCGCAATCCTGACAGCGTGACGGTTCCAGGATGAAGCAGCGGGTCTTGTCATGGCCGATGGATTTGACGACGTGCTTGAGATGATCCTCAACCTGCCGCTCGGGAATGCCGAGCATTTGGGCCAGCTGGTGCGTGGCCAGACGCGTGCCGATCAGCAATTCGATCATGCGCTGGCGCGGCGTGCGTGCGGGAGTGAGCATGGGATTATCGTAGGCGAGTCGGCGATAGAGATAAAGCGGAATCTTGCCGATGCGAACCTCTTCTGAAATGCGGTTGCGGCCTTCATGGATGGAGGCGTAGAATCCAGCCGTCTAGCAGGAGAAGGGGTTATGCGATTTCTCGTCGTCTTGGCGTGTATTCTCTGCCTGCCCATGTCCGTCTCCGCCGGTAATATCAAAGATACCGATCTCATCGCCAGCAATACGTTCTTCCTGCCTCCCAGCACGAACAACACCGTCTTCGTTCAGGCCCGTAACTCATCCGACAATCAAGGGGTCTCATTTCATGACCTGGTATCGCGGTTAACGGCGAAAGGATATGAGGTGGTGCAGGATCACAGCGCCGCACACTACGTCGTGCTGGCGAATATCGTCTATTGCAACATTACGAAACCAGAGATGCCGGTGGAAGCGATGGTCGCGGGCGGTTATGGGTCCGGATTCGGCTCCAAGATGATGTCCGGCCTGCAAGGCCTGTCCGGCATGGCCAGCATGGCAGGGCCGCAGGGCGCCATGGCCGGGGCCGCGGCGTCTATGGGGCTGAATGCCATTGAAGGTATCGGCAGTGCGGTCGGGAGTTTGTTCAGTTCGTCCTCCTCCTCTCCTAAGATGCCGGACGATGTGAATTACGCCTGCATTGCCGATATCCAGATTACCGAGCAAGGTACGACCGCTTCTGCTCCGGTCCCGGCAAAATCCGGAGCGGGGCAACAGCCCGGCGTGTATCAAACCCGGCTCGCGGCTGATGTGCACCAGAAGAAGCTGGATGAGGCGGAAGCGACTCCACTGTTACAACAGAAGCTGAGCGCCGCCGTGGCGGGGAATTTTTAATGCGCTGTTTGTCCGATCGCCTCACGCCTTCCGTTTCACGCCTGACGGCGATCCTGGTTCTTCTCGTACTGTCGACCGGCTGTTCCAACATCATCCGTTCCGGTCTCATGAACAGCAACACCATTTTCCTGGATCCGAACACCAACCGGACGGTCTACACGCAGCTCCGCAACGCGTCAGAAAATCAGCAGGTGACGCTGAAGGAGCTGAACGCCAAGCTGACGGCAAAGGGTTATCAACTGGTCAAGGATCCGGAGCAGGCGAACTATTGGATCCAGGCTAAGATCATTTACTGCCACAAGGCGGCAGACGGTGTCACACCGGAAAGTGTGGCCAAAGCCGGGGCTGGCGCCGGTATCAGCAGCGGCGGTACGACGATGGCCTCTGCCAGTGATATGTCAGGGGGTGGAATGGGCGGGGGCATGATGGGCATGGGTGGAGGAATGCCGGACATCAACGCCATGATGAGGCAAGCCATGGCCGGGGGAGGAGGCTTTCCCGGCATGCAGATGCAACAGGCTCCGAAAGAAGATGGCGTGACGTATTTGTGTGTCACCGATGTGCAGATCACTGATCGCAAGCTTGGCAAGACGATCGGTCAACCAGTCTCAGGGCAAGCAACGAGCAGTCCGAAGGTGCAGCAGATGCGCATGGTCGGCCATGTACGACAAAAAGACATCGACGTTCATGAAGCCACGCCGATCATTCAGGATAAGGTCAGCACCGGTATTGCCGGACTGTTCTAGCAGGTCATCGCGCACGTCCCTTCTGATCCTCTGCGTAGGCTCCTCTGATCCTGTTATACTGACCTCATTCGAGATTCGCTCACTCCTCTCAAAGGCGGTCACGCGATGAGCGCTCCCACGTGGGATGATTTCGTTGAGCTCGCGCTGAAGCGCATCACGTCATCAGGCGCCGAATACGGCGACATCCGCATCGTTCACAGCACGACGCAAACGATCAGAGGTGAGGACCGCCGCATCGCGTCGATTCGGGATACCGACGACGTCGGGTTCGGCGTGCGTGTCCTCTATCATGGCGGCTGGGGTTTCGCCGCCAGTTCGATCCTTTCCCTCGAGGAAGTACCGCGTGTCACTGACCTGGCCGTCGAAATTGCCAGAGGATCTGCTTCGGTCGCGATCGAGAAAGTTCGCCTGGCGGCTGAGCCGGTCCATCGGGATCGGATCACGACAGCGGTTCGGGTCGATCCGTTCACCGTTCCGCTCGGGAAGAAAGCCGATCTGCTCTTGGCGACAATGGAATCGCTGCAGTCCCAATCCGGAGTCGTGCGTAGCAGTGCGGAGCTCTGGGCGCGCCGGGACCGCAAACTCTTTGCGTCAACTGAAGGAACGCGATTGGAGTTTGATCTGATTGCATCGAGTGGCGACTGTGCGGCCACGGCTCTTCACGACGGGCGATTCGCGAGTCGGTCTTTTAATACGCCGCAGTTGCGGCGTGGCTATGAGTTGATCGAAGAGGCTGACTTCCTTGGGCAAGCGCCGCGCGTTGCGCGCGAGGCGATCGAGAAGGTACACGCGCCTGCCGTAGATGCGGGTTCATACGATCTCGTGCTGGACCCGGAACACCTCTCATTGACCATGCATGAGTCCTGCGGCCATCCCACCGAGCTGGATCGGGCACTCGGGTACGAAGCCAACTATGCCGGTACCAGTTTTCTGACGACGGATAAGCTGGGCAGGTTTCGGTATGGGTCTTCGCATGTCAGTCTGGTGGCGGACAACACCGAGCCTGAGACCTTGGCGGCCACTGGGTACGATGATGACGGCGTAGCCTGCCAAAAATGGGACATTGTGCGCGAGGGACTCTTCGTTGGCTACTGCACGAATCGGGAAGTCGCGCCGAAAATTGGCGAAGCACGCTCGCGCGGGTCGAATCGCGCCGATAGCTGGGGGACCGTCCCGATCGTGCGCATTGCCAATATCGGACTGGAGCCGGGCCGGTCGACCGTCGATCAGCTCATTGCGGAGGTAAAGCGCGGGATCTACATCGAAGGCCACGGCTCCTACAGCATCGATCAGCGGCGCTACAATTTTCAGTTCGGCGGGGATGCGTTCTGGCTGATCGAGAATGGCAAGAAGACCCGCATGCTGCGCGACGTGATCTACCACGGCATCACACCGGAATTTTGGAACAGTTGCGACGGAGTGGCCGACCGGTCGCATCGTCAACGGTATGGCTTTATTACGTGCGGCAAGGGCCAGCCCGGCCAGTCCGGTTGGATGACGCATGCCGCATCGCATGCGCGTTTCCGCAACATTCAAGTCATTCGAGGCGAGGGGCGATCATGACCGTCACCGGCGCCAAGCCTTGGCCGAAGATGACCAGCCGCGAAGAATTTCAATTTCTTGCCGAGCTAGTCATGAAATGTTCGACGGCGGACCATACGCAGGTGACGCTGCATGATCAGGATGGCGGCACGACGCGATTTGCCAATAACCAGATTATCCAAAATGTGAATGCCCGACGGGGGACCGTGGTGGTGACCGTGGCGTTCGGCGCCAGGCAGGGTGCGGCAGCGACGACGGATTTCACGGCCGGTTCGCTGCGCGAGACCGTCAAACGGGCTGAGGCAATCGCACGCGTGTCTCCCGAAGACCCGGAGTACCTGCCGCCGGTCGGACCGCAGGCATTTGTGGCCTGTCCCACGTCGCGAAGCGAGACGCTCAAAGCCGGACCGACTGTGCGGTTGGAATATGCGAACGAAGCGATCAGTCAATGCCGTATGGAGAACATGTCGGCTGCGGGCATTGTCTCCTCATCCCACGCGTCGGTCGGCGTAGCGGCTGGCACCGGGCTCCTTGCGTTTGAAGAGCGTACGGAAGCGCGATTCAGCATTACCGTGCAAGCCGGTGACGCGACCGGGTGGGCTTCGGCGGCACATCGTTCCATCGACCGGTTGAAAGTGCAGGAACGCACGCTGTCGGCGATCCATAAGGCGACCTTGGGGGCTGAGCCGCAGGAACTGTCTCCCGGCCGTTATCGAGTCATCCTCGAACCGGCGGCGGTGGCCGGCTTGTGGTCGTGGATCATCTGGATGTTGGATGCCAAGTCGTACCTGAAAGGCACAAGTCCTTTTGCCGGCAAGCTGAAGAAACGGATCCTGGATAAATGTCTCTCGTTGGAGAATCGTCCGGAGCATGCCGATCTGCTGGGTGTTGGCTTTACTGCCGAAGGGCTACCGTCCACGGCGTCGGCATGGATTCATCACGGACTCCTGCAGCAATTGCTCTACGACCGGTTTACGGCACAGGCGCAACAGATCACGCCAATCCCGACGATCGAGGCGCCGCGCCTCTCGATCGAGGGGGCGTCGGCCAGTTCGTTGGCACAACTCATCAAATCGACCGACCGGGCGATCCTTGTGACGAACTTCTGGTACTTGCGGACCGTGAATCCGACTGATCTAACCTTGACCGGCATGACGCGGGATGGAACGTTTTTGGTAGAGAAGGGGGAGATCGTGTCTGCAGTGAAGAATTTTCGCTTTCATGAGAGCCCGCTACGGGCGTTCCAACACGTCGAAGCCTGGACGGCACCGATGGAAGCGGTGACCTCTGAAACGGGAAAGATGCTCGTGCCCGCCGTGGTTCTGCCGGAGTTCCATTTCTCCAGCGTCACGAGATTCTAGGCCTCAGTCGCTCTGATTGTGATGCGACCTCGCGCACCTTGTTTGGGAAAATGATTGACTCACCCTCATGGTCGGAGTAGACAAGTACGTAGTGGCTCGGAGAGAGGGCCTGTCCTTGTTCGAGCCGGCACGATGTTCAAATCCCTCCAGTCAGATCGTCGCAACCCGCTCCACGATGTTCTGCGGTCTGGATGGTGAAGTTGATAGAGGAGGTTCCGTCATGTCCCGTCGATATAGCGACCAGCCCATTAATCTGATTGCGCGCATTCCTTCTCCTGAGCAAATGTCCGCGGCCCGCCCGAAGCAGCGGTCCTTCATCCAACTGGTCCTGGAGTCCGGAGCAACGTGCGCGCGCGGAATTGCGGACATGCTGGCACAGCTTCACCGGTTGGGTCGATCGATCGGCGCACCGATGAAGGACCGGCCGGCCGGGAGTGTCTCCCTTGATCAATCTGGCGGACCAGTGGTTGCGAAGCCTCAGCCTGCGACGGGGACGGTGTATCTGTCCGATGATCGCTTGGCCAGATGGAATGCCCTTCTCGATGCGACGGTCCCGCACATTGAATCGGATGAACAAAGTCGGGAGCCCATTCATGCATCGGCCGCTCGGCCAATGGCACGCGTTGCTGAGTCAGCACCCCTTGATGAAGTGGTCGCATTGCGCGTGGAGTTGTTGGCCCATCAGCAAGAGGTGGCCCGTCTGTCGGTACAGTTACAAGAATTGAAATCGATGGTGGGTTCACAACAGCAGGTCTTGGTCTATTTGGGGCAAGAATTGGAGGCGCAGCAGCAGCCGATGGCCATGGCTGCGGCGCAGGCCGCTCCGTCTGCGAAGAAAGCCCGGGTGATGCGGGTGAAGTCCGTCGGAAAGGAACTGTCTGCTTCACGGAAAGTATCCCGCGAGCCGTCTCTCAATTTGTAAAATGTTTTATGAGGTGGCTCCGTGCGTAGAGCGGTGATCCTGAGCGGACTATTTTGTATGCTGACCGGCTGCCTTTCAACCGCGGGTACTCACGAAGAGTCCCTCGGGATCGGTATTGTCCGGGGAACGTTGGGCGTTCAGTCCGAGGGCCAGATACGGCTCGCGCAGCCGGCGGGTACGTCCCTGCAGGGGTCTGTACTGTTGCTGGAAGGCGGTGCGTATGTCCTTCGCCTTCCGGATGGCTCGGAGCGCCGTGTGGCGTTGGATGAAAATACCCGCATCGACCGGCCTGCGCATGTCGGCGACAGAGTCGAGGCATTTTTGGATGACAGCGGACGTGCAGTTCTTATTCGCAACATTGACCACCGCACAGACTAGCCCTCAACAGCGTGCAGCCGGAGCTGTCACTCGTTCTTGCCGTTCGGTGAGTCGGCTGAGTCGTGCTGCCTTTGTGGGCCTCGCACTCCTGCTGTCGGGGGGAGGCGTCGCTGAGGCCACGGAATCCGTCCCGCTGTTCACCGATCTCGGAACCCTTCGTCATCCGATCACCACCACGTCCGAACAGGCGCAGCACTATTTCGATCAGGGCTTGCGCCTGATCTACGCGTTTAATCACGAAGAGGCGATTCGCTCGTTCGAGGAAGCGGCCCGGCTCGACCCGACTGCCGCGATGGCCTATTGGGGGATTGCGCTGGCCTTGGGGCCGAATATCAATGCGCCGATGGCCAAGGCCGATGAACGGCGGGCCGGGGAGGCGCTGCAGAAAGCCCGGGCACAGGCCGGCCGCGTCAGTCCCGCCGAGCAACGATACATTGAGGCGCTTGGTAAACGATACAGTGCCAAGGGCGGTTCCCGTGTCGTGCTCGATAAGGCCTATGCCGCGGCGATGCGGACCGTCTGGCAGCAGTCGCCGGATGATCCGGATGCCGGGGTCCTCTTTACCGAAGCGTTGATGGATGTGCGGCCGTGGGATTTCTGGACGTCCGACGGACGTCCGCATCCGGGGACCGACGAGATGGTGTCGACGCTCGAAGCGGTCCTCGCCAGATATCCCGATCACCCGGGTGCCTGTCACTACTACATCCATGTCGTCGAAGCGTCGCCGAAGCCGGAGCGGGCGCTGGCCTGTGCTGAACGGTTACCCGGCCTCATGCCGGGGGCCGGGCATCTGGTGCACATGCCGGCGCATATCTATCTTCGCCTCGGCAAGTATCACGAGGCGGCAGAGGGCAATGCCCACGCGGTTCATGTCGACAAAGAGTACCTGGCGGGCCGGGCGCTGAGCGGGGACTACGCGGATGGGTACTTCACGCACAATCTGCATTTTCTCTGGGCGTCGCTGATGATGGAAGGGCGACAAGCAGAGGCACTGAAGATTGCGCGAGAATTGACGGGGACCATCACCGAAGCGGAAGCGCGAAAGGAGAAGTGGAAAGAGTTTTATCTTCCGGCGCCGTTGTTTTCGATGATCCGTTTCGGCCGGTGGGATGATCTGCTCCACGAGCCGGTCCCACCGAAGAGACTACGGGTGCACGAAGGTATGTGGCGGCTGGGGCGGGGACTTGCATCGGCGGCAATGGGCCGGATTCCGGGAGCCGAGGGCGAGCATTTTGTTCTGACGGGCCTGGTGAAACAGTTCCGCCGTGACCGGAGTCCCGAAGACAAGACTGCGCGGACCATGTTAAAAATCGCAGAGCGGTTGCTGGCGGGAGACATTGCTGCACGCCGCCAGAAGTATGACGAGGCCATCAGGATTCTGCGTGAAGGGGTGACCCTGGAAGAATCTCTACCCTACACGGAGCCTCCCTATTGGCCGATTCCCGTGCGCCACTATCTGGGGGCGACGTTGCTGACGGCCGGCCGGCCAACAGAGGCCGAACAAGTCTACCGCGAGGATCTTCGGCGTAATCCGCAGAATGGATGGAGTCTCCGGGGATTGGCCCAGAGCCTGCGCGCTCAGCATAAAGAGGGCGAAGCGGATACGATCGACGGGCAGTTCAAGTCGGCCTGGACCTACGCCGATGTCACACTGACGGCATCACGATTTTAATTGAGCGGTCCGAGTGGAGGAGTGATGCGATTTATTGTGGGCGTACGATCGACGGGCAGGTCAAGTCGGCCTGGACCCATTGGATCTCCGCCGATGTCACACTGACAGTATCACGCGTTTAATCGAGGCAGACGGGAGCGGAGGAACGATGCGATTCATAGTGGGCGTGATGGGGCCGGCCAAGGCTAAGAAGAAAGATTTGGACAACGCGCGGGTACTCGGCGAGTTCATTGCGCGGCGCGGATGGGTGGTCTTGACCGGTGGACGCGATCTGGGTGTCATGGATGCCGCCTGCGAAGGGGCCAAGCGGGTGGGAGGGAGTCTGACCGTTGGGATCATGCCGACAGCCAAGGATAAGGTGTCGCGTCATGTGGATGTGCCGATCATCACGGAGATGGGCAGTGGCCGCAACAACATCAACGTGCTTACGAGTGATGTGGTGGTGGCGTGTGGACTGGGTGGGTCAGGAACGGTGTCCGAGGTGGCGCTCGCGGTGAAAGCCGGAAAGCCAGTCATTCTTGTCGATGCGTCTCCGGCCGATGTGGCGTTCTTCCGCAAGCTTGGCAAGCGATTGGTGTCCGCCGCGTCGTCGCCTGAAGAGGCGATCGAGCTCATCATGAAGCAGATGGGGGGCGGAAAACGACGGGCTCATCAGGAAGAACCGACGGAGTATGGCGATCTGGCGTTGTGAGAGTCGGCTAGGGAGCGAGAATGCCGGAGAGCTCGCCTTTTTCCACCAGCACCCCGCTATTTTCGAAAGGGAGCCGGCCATCTTTCAGATACAGCACGCCGCTGATCTCGTAACTCAGGGCCTGGATTTTTCGTAAACCGAGAACCTGTCGTACCACATCCAGGGTAGATGTCGTCGTTTCAATCGTCACGACGCTGTCGCTCAAACGCGGGACGGCGAATGCCTGGTTCCCGAGGCCGCGGGCCAGCCGTTTTCCATTCAAATCCAATCTCATGTCCATGCCGGTCACCTGTAGCTCGTAGTCGTTCGGATTCCGGACGCGGAGATCGATCTTGAGCCGCTGCTCGAATGGAGTGCTATCCAGCGGGGTGATATTTGTGACCAGCACGTCCGGTATTTCTCCCTTCGCAAACCAAGAGGCGCAACCGGACAAGGTGACGAAGGTAGCTATGATGAGCAGAAGTTTCGAGAGACGCATGCGGACATCATACCCGAAAATCCATCGGAAGCCGAGCGCCGTAGTAGACTGTAAGAGTTTCGTGTCAGCCTCGACTGACCACAGAGGAGGGCCTTTGCTATGACAAGACGGAATTTCGGACGAACAGCATTGGCAGGGATAGTTCTCGTCGTAGGATTGAGCGTTAGCCTGTTCCAACCGGAGCGCTCGACCGCGACCGCATCAGCCAAGGCTTATTTTGCCGGCGGGTGTTTCTGGTGCATGGAGGAAGCTTTTGAGAAGGTCGAGGGTGTGGTGATGGCGGTCTCCGGCTATATGGATGGGACGGTGGCCAATCCGACGTATGAGCAGGTGTCAGCGGGCGGGACCGGGCATGCGGAGTCGGTTGAGGTGACCTACGATCCTGCCAAAGTGAGTTACGAGAAGCTCTTGGATGCGTTCTGGCGCAATGTGGATCCGCTGACCCCGAACGCGCAATTCTGTGACCATGGCAATCAGTATCGGGCCGCGATATTTCCCTCGACTCCCGAGGAGCAGAAACTGGCAGAGGCCTCGCGAAAGCGTCTTGAAGAGTCGAAACAATTTCACCGCCCGATCGTGACGCAAATTGTGGCGGCCACGGTATTTTACCCGGCCGAAGAATATCACCAGGATTTCTATAAAAAGAATCCGGTGCGCTACAAGTTCTACAAATTCAATTGCGGCCGGACCCAACGGTTAGAAGAAGTGTGGGGGAAGCCGTAACGCGTGCTGGTGGGCAATTTTTGAGGTCATTCACTTGCCAAAAAGTGGCCGTCCCCGTCCAAAGTGGGCATCGTTGTCAGAATCACACCGCGTGCCAGCCACAGTTCTGAGATTCATCAGCGAGTTGCGAGATCATCTGGACGGCACGGCTCTTGAGGAGAGACTTCGGTAACCCGGGTCCACCCCTGCTGAATGGGTCGACCAGGTTACTGCGTGACTACCCCAATCACCATACAACGGTTTCGCCCCTCCGTTGCGTTTCTGCGTAGCGTAGGGATTCTGATGTTGGCCATGGCTATGGTCGGGGCGATCCCCGTTCCCACGAAGTCGGATTTCGACGGTCGTCCTCGATACGACACACAAGAAATCCTTCGGGCGATCGCGTTCTACGCCAAGCGGTATCGACTCGATCCGGCGCTCTTGCGTGCGGTCATCAAGACGGAGTCTGACTTTCGCCCTGACGCGGTTTCTCGGAAGGGAGCAGTCGGGCTGATGCAATTAACTCCCGAGACGGCTGCGACCTTGCGTGTGGGAGACCTCCACGATCCCATCCAGAATATCGGGGGTGGCGCGAAGCAGCTGCGGCATCTTCTGAATCTCTATGACGGGGATCTTTCGCTGACGCTGGCAGCCTACAATGCCGGGGTGCATCGGGTGAAAGGCGGCCGGATTCCACGCATTCGCGAAACCCGACGCTATGTGCGCAAGGTGCTCAAGTATTATGAAAGGTATCAATCCACAAGTCTCAAGTCGCCGCCGCCGGCCCATTCAGCCAAGTCCCCTCCAGCGTGGCTGTCCTCTGTATCATAGGAGGCGGTTCGGAAATCGGGGAAAGGGAATTGCGGGGCTCCGAGTGATCGGACGCACGAGAAACCGACGAAAGTGGATCCCCAACAGAGGAATGTCAGCGGGGTGCTATCGTGCTTTGATCACCAAAGTACGCAACCGCTCACGCTGGGCCATGGTAATGTCGGTGAACTCCAGCCCGAACTCCTTGCGGTCGATCCAGCGAACGAGGGCCTGATTGATGCGGAGCGGCCATTGATGATCGGGCAGGAAAAGAGACAGTCGCAGGATCATCCCGATCTCGAGTGAAATTGACGAACTCGCGCGACAGCCGCTTGCGGAAATATCCAGTAACGTGGCTTCACCCTCGAAGTCGTCTTCGCCGAAGAAGAACAGGCGGCAGGAGAGCAGCATCCGTCTTCCTCGTCGATCCTTGTGGTGATCGCTTGCCGGGTCCTGGTTCGCGGGCGGTTGTGGTCGTGCTTCCATAACCCTCATGTCCTCTCAGATATTCCTCACGCCTAGACTGTACCGCATATTCTCTCTTTTCGCCTTCCTCAGATGGTGTAGTTCGGATGGGGGGCAGCAACGCTTTACGAAAGACCACTGAGATTATGGAGAATGTGTATCAGAAGACTTGTTGAATGCAAGTACAAACAACTAAGAAAGAAATATGTCTCCATCAAACATGAAGGTGCGGCGGGATCTTGTCAAGGAGTTGACCTTCGCCGAGCTCTCTGCGAAAAAGGTCGGATTATGATGTGCGGGAGGAGGAGCCGTGATGAAGCGAACAGGGAATCGCAGGATGGCGCAGCTCGGACTGTCTGAAATCCGAGCCATGACGCAGGCCTGTGTGAAAGCCAGGGGGGTGAACATGGCCCAAGGGGTCTGTGACACACCCGTTCCTCTGCCGGTCTTGGAGGGTGCCAAGCGCGCCATGGACCAGGGGTTCAATACCTATACGCGATTCGACGGACTGGCGGAATTACGGCAGGCGCTGGCCAAGAAGCTGGCTCGCTACAATGGTCTTCAGGCCGATCCTGAGAGCCACATCACGGTGAGCGCCGGAGCCACGGGATCGTTTCATTGCGCCTGCGCCGCTCTTTTGAACCCCGGTGATGAAGTCATTCTCTTCGAACCCTATTACCAGTACCATGCGACGGCGTTGAAATCGGTCGATACCGTTCCTGTGCCGGTGCGGATGCAACCGCCTGATTGGACCTTCTCGCTCGCCGAGGTGGAACGAGCCGTTACGAACCGCACCAGAGCGATTGTGGTCAATAGCCCAGGCAATCCATCCGGAAAAGTCTTTTCGCGTGCAGAACTTGAAGGGATTGCCGCGATCGCGACCCGCCACGATCTGTTCGTGTTTACCGATGAAATTTATGAATACGTGCTGTATGACGGCCGACAGCACGTCAGCCTCGCGACCTTGCCAGGCATGGCCGAACGGACGATCACGATCGGAGGTTACTCCAAGACATTCAGTATTACCGGGTGGCGCATCGGCTACAGCGTAGCGGCGGAGGGATGGGCGCATCTCATCGGAGCGATGAACGATCTGTTGTATGTCTGTGCGCCTGCGCCGTTGCAAATGGGTGTGGCGGCCGGCATTCACGAGCTGCCGGATTCCTTCTATCAGGAAATGGCTCGGGAGTACCAACGGAAGCGGGATCGTTTTTGCGAGGCTCTCTCGCGGGCAGGGCTCCCGCCGTCGATTCCCCAGGGCGCGTACTACGTGCTGGCGGATGCGAGCCGGCTTCCAGGGAGCACGGGCAAGGCTCGCGCGATGGCGCTGCTGGAGATGGCTGGTGTGGCTGCCGTTCCAGGGGAAGCCTTCTTCTCGGGGCCGGAAGGCGCACGGTTTGTGCGTTTCAGCTATGCGAAAACCGAGTCTGATTTCGACGAGGCGTGCCGGCGTTTAGCGATGCTCCATCTATAAGGCGGAGAGGCTCTGATTTTATCGAAGCGCTTGTCCCTCACGCCGCTGCATGGTAGATAGAGAAAATCATTGTGGAGCCTGTCGATTCATGCCCCCTGTGCCGTTTCAGATGTGCGCGCTGATCGTAATGTCGCTGCTGCTGACAGCGTGTAGCGGTCTGCAATCTTCACACCTTATTACGAGCTCGTCGATTGTCGAATCGGTCACTCGTGATTCGGGCGATCGCCGCGTGCTTGCCGGCGAATGGGATTATGAAGAGCTGGCGGTGGTGCTGCTCACGCTCGATGAGTCAGGGAACGGGACGTACGGGTGGAAGAAGGGGCAGCTTCGAACCGTTGCTTTCAGTGGCTTGCACTGGGAGGGCACCTGGCTACAGGAAGAGAATGATCGAGAGGGTAACTTTGTCGTGGAATTGAGTCCGGATCTTTCCGAAGGCAATGGCCGATGGTGGTACACACGTATCGGCGATGATCGAGCCCCGACGGCGAAAGGGGGGACCTTCCATCTCTCGCGGAAGACATCCAGTGTAGCTGCCAGCGATACGCCACCCGCTCCTTAATCTCTCAGGTGAATCGATTCAAACAGCGCCGAATAGTCCGCATCCCGGTATCCCTCCTGGATGGCTTGCTCGAGGAGCGCGCGCACACCTACTAGGCCGGCCACGTTCAGTCCCTGATGCCGCGCTGCATCGGCAAACAGGTTCACGTCTTTGAGCAGATGGCTGGTCGGAAAGTTCGGCTTGTCGTACTGGCGTGTCAGCAGCCGGGGAAGCTTTTTCTCGAAGGCCGGCGCAAACAGCGCACTTGATTTGAGAATGGCCATGAACTGGTCGACGGAAATGCCGGCTCGTTGGATAAGCCCCAGGCTCAGGGCGAAAGCGGACAGTTCTGCAGCGATCAAATGATTCAGCGCCAGTTTAAGCGCGGCGGCCTGTCCGACCGGCCCGATGTGGGATGGCGCCGGCGTTAGTGATGAGAACACCGGATCCCAGCGACGGAGCTGGTCCACTGTGCCTCCGCCCATAATGATCAACGTGCCAGCCTTGGCTTCGGCGAGGCTGCCGAGGACAGGCGCTTCGAAATAGTCTCCTCCGCCATCGGACACCGAGCGTTGGAATGCACGGCTTTCATCCGGGCTGATGGTACCCATTTGGATAATAGTTCGACCGCGGAGATTCACCGGCGCGGTGGGCGGGAACAGCACAGAGCGAATCGCGGCCGCATCGGTCAAGAAGAGTAGCGTACAGTCCGTGGATGCCACTGCGTCATCAGCTGTCGCGGCTACCGTGATGCCGTTGGTGCGGAGGGGATCGGTTTTGGAAACCGTGCGATTGTAGACGGTGACGGCATGTCCCGATTCGTGCAGCCGCTCTGCAACGGCTCGTCCGAGTAAGCCAATCCCTACAATTGCTACGCGCATGAGACCGCCGTCTTTCCTGTGTCAGTGGGCTGATCTCGGGAGTTGTCGTATCTGCGATGTGAGGTGATCGGGAAATCCCTGCACGGTTGCGATGAATCCCCTAAAACGGGGACGCGGTTGATTGTATCGGAGCGGCTGTCCCGCGCCATCGCGCGCCGATCCGCCGGCTTCTTCGAGCAAGAGCGTTCCGGCTGCCACATCCCACTCATTTTCCGGCTCGAACGTGATGACGCCGTGAATCGTCCCGCGGGCTGCCAGCGCCAACGCCCAGGCGATGGAGCGCATCGGGCGACTCGTCATATGCGGCTCGATCGATCTGAAGCGTCCGACATGGAGCTCCCACGGACTGAGCGCGATCGTCGGCAGTTGGTCGGCTTCCGACCCGTGGCGTGGCGCCGGTGCGCCGTTCAGATGGAGACCCTGGCCGCGGATTGCGGTATAGAGTTCGTCGGTCGACGGATTGAAGATCGCCGCCAAAATCGGCTGCGTGCCTTCAAGCAGCGCCACGGAGATACAATATTCCGGTTCGTGCCGGATGAAGGCTTTGGTCCCGTCGATGGGATCGATGACCCAGACGCGTGGTTTGGTCAGCCGGGCATCGGTATCGGGGGTTTCTTCAGACAGCCATCCGTCATGCGGGAACTGTCCGAGCAGACGATCCAGGAGGATGTCATTGACGGCATGGTCGGCCGAGGTGACCGGAGAATCGTCCGGTTTTGTATAGATCTGAAATCCCTCTGTGGCCAGCCGCAAGGCTTCGGCGCCGGCTTCGCGTATCGCAGCGGTGAGGGCATGATATTCCTGTTCCCAAGCCATAGTGCAGGGTAGCAAGGTCGAGCTGAGATTGAAAGCCGGCTCTTTCGATCGCTTGACCTCCCGAGAGAATCTGCGTACAAGCAGAGTACCTATGAAACTTGTCCAAAAGCGCTCGAAGAAAACCGGGTTGCCGCCGGGGACGCTAGTCCACATCGGTGAGAAAAAAGCCGAGACGGTGACCATGACGGTCTTCGATTATGCCGGGGCGCGCTGCGATGAGCGGACCGTGACCAATCCGGAAGAGTTACAGCCACCCGCCGATGAGTCCGTCACATGGGTCGATATCGGCGGGGTCCACAAGCTCGACCTGCTCGAAACCTTCGGAGAACAATTCTCACTCCATCCCCTGCTGCTTGAAGATATTGCCAACACCGATCAACGCCCGAAGCTCGATGACTATGAGTCCTACCTGTTTCTGGTCATGAAGGTTCTGTCAGTCACGGAGAAG
This sequence comes from Nitrospira sp., assembly GCA_013140455.1. Taxonomy (GTDB): domain Bacteria; phylum Nitrospirota; class Nitrospiria; order Nitrospirales; family Nitrospiraceae; genus Nitrospira_D. The sequence goes on from JABFSU010000048.1 coordinate 33,984, forward strand.
CAGGATCTGCTGGTTGAGCAGGTGAGTTTCGTCCTCGGGCGGAACTTCGTTCTATCGTTTCAGGAGAATGGCACCGACGTCTTTAAGCCGGTACGGGAGCGGTTGCGGGGCGGCAAGGGGCGTCTGCGGCAGAGCGGCGCTGATTACCTGCTGTATGCGCTGGTAGACGCGATCGTGGACCAATACTTTCTGGTTCTTGAATCACTGGGCGAGAAGATCGAGCTCCTACAAGAGAAGGTCGTAGCCGATCCGAAGCCGGATACGCTCAGGGAAGTCCATGCGCTCAAACGCCAACTGCTTTTCCTCCGTCGGGCAGTGTGGCCCCTTCGTGAAGCCACGAACAGCTTCTCCCGTTCCGATTGCCCCTTCCTGCATGAACCGACCAAAGTCTTCTTCAGGGATGTGTACGATCACGTCGTGCAGATCGTCGATACCATCGAAACGCTACGAGAAATGGTGTCGGCCAGCCTCGATATTTACCTGTCCAGCGTCAGTTACCGCCTCAATACGGTGATGCGGGTCTTGACGGTCATCACGACGATTTTCATGCCGTTGAGCTTTATCGCGAGCATCTATGGCATGAACTTCGAACACATGCCCGAGTTGAAATCAGAGTGGGGCTATCCCGCGGTGTTGGGTGCGATGGGGCTGATTGCTGTAGGGATGCTCACGGCCTTCAGGCAACGGCGCTGGCTCTAGCAGGCCGCTCCTGTCTATTCCTGGATCTCCACCCGATCCACAAAATAGTCGGTTTCTCCGAAGCAGGTCGTGGGGAGGTAGCGGTATTCCTTGTAGTGCAGGATCACTCGCTTGCCCATAACTTTTGACAGATCATCGGCCACGCGCTTATCCCACACGCTAAATCCCCACAATACCGGGGCAACACCGGGAACCGTGGTCATCGCGAGTTCGCCTTCATAGGTTTTGCAGATCCATCCCTTTTGAGAGAATTTCTGAATATAGCCGGCTCGACTCCCGTCGGAGTAACTCAGGTTGAAGGCGATGAGGAGATAGGCCGCACCTAGAAAGAGGAATATGATCAGCAGGAATCTGGGACGCAAGAATTTCATGGGACAGGTCCTCAGTTCATGACGGAATATCGGTGAACAGCCATGGGGCTTCGGCTTTCCGTTTCTTTTCGTAGACGGAAATGGCGGACTCGTGTTGCAGCGTCAGGCCGATCGAATCGAGCCCGCGATACAAACAATCTTTGCGGAACGGATCAATCGTGAATGTGCAGATCTTGCCGCCCGGCGTGGTGACGGTTTGCTTGCCGAGATCCACCGTCAGCTGGTAACCCGGTGTGGCCAGCACTTCATGCATCATCGCCAGGACCTCGTCGGCTGTGAGGACCACAGGCAGGATGCCGTTTTGAAAACAATTATTGTAGAAAATGTCGGCAAAGCTCGGGGCGATCACGCAGCGAAATCCCTGATCGAGCAGAGCCCAGGGGGCATGTTCACGGGACGAGCCGCAGCCGAAGTTGTCGCGGGTCAATAGAATCGTGGCGCCTTGGTAGCGGGCTTGGTTCAGGAAGAACTGTGGATCCGGCGACCCGTCTTTCTGCTTCTTCCAGTCGAAGAACAATCCCTCGCGCAGTCCCGTGCGTTTGATCGTCTTCAAGTACTGCTTCGGAATGATCTGGTCCGTATCGACGTTGACCCGGTCCAAGGGGGCGACTAAGCCGGTGAGTGTAGTAAAGGCTTGCATGGCGTCCTCTAACTCCAATGACGAATATCAATAAAGTGTCCCTCGACGGCGGCCGCGACGGCCATGGCCGGGGATACCAGGTGTGTGCGTCCGCCCGCTCCCTGTCGCCCTTCGAAATTGCGATTGCTGGTCGAGGCGCAGCGCTCGCCCGGTTTCAGCACATCAGCGTTCATCGCGAGGCACATACTGCAGCCGGCCTCCCGCCATTCAAACCCGGCTTCGCGGAAAATCTTGTCGAGGCCTTCCTGTTCGGCCTGTTGTTTGACGAGACCGGAGCCAGGGACCACCATTGCATGCACGGTTTTGGAGACATGTTTGCCCTTGGCCAATGACGCGGCGAGACGCAAGTCTTCAATGCGTGAATTCGTGCAGGACCCGATAAAGACCTTGTCGATCCTGATGTCCGCAATCCGCATGTTGGCGGCAAGCCCCATGTATTCCAGCGCGCGCTCGGTGGCCTTGCGGGTATTATCGTCGGTCATCGTGGCCGGGTCCGGAACCCGCTGATCCACTCCGAGCACCATACCGGGACTGGTTCCCCAGCTGACTTGCGGGGCGATATCTTCGGCGCGCATGACCAGCGTGGCATCGTACTTGGCATCGGGATCCGTCTTCAATTGTTCCCATGCCCGAACGGCCTGCTCGAACAGCGCGTCCTTCGGGGCCAAGGGACGTCCCTTAATATAGGCTGTCGTCTTTTCATCCGGAGCGACCATGCCGGCGCGGGCGCCGCCCTCGATCGACATGTTGCACAGCGTCATACGGCCTTCCATGCTCAAGGCGCGAATGGCCGATCCCGTATATTCGATGACATACCCGGTCCCACCGGCCGTGCCGATCTTGCCGATGATGGCGAGAATGATGTCTTTGGCAGAGCAGCGATCTGAGAGGACGCCGTCGACGCGGATCTCCATCGTCTTGGGCCGTTTCTGAACCAGGCACTGTGTCGCCAGCACATGCTCGACTTCGCTGGTGCCAATGCCGAAGGCCAGTGCGCCGAACGCGCCGTGTGTGGAAGTGTGGGAATCGCCGCAGACGATCGTCGTGCCGGGGAGCGTAAATCCTTGCTCCGGGCCGATGACGTGGACGACACCCTGGCGGATGTCGTTCATGCCGAACAGTGTAATACTGAAATCCCGGCAGTTGTCTTCCAGTGTCTGGATTTGTTTGGCGCTGATGGCATCGGCAATACCGAGACGGCGGTCCGTCGTCGGGACATTGTGGTCCGGGACCGCGAGCGTCGCAGCCGGACGGCGCGGACGGCGCCCGGCCAGTTTTAACCCTTCGAAGGCCTGCGGCGAAGTGACTTCATGGACCAGCTGCCGGTCGATATACAAGAGTGTCGTCCCGTCCGGTTCCTCCCGTACGAAATGCGTGTCCCAAATTTTGTCGAATAATGTCTTGCCTGCCATGACGTGCTCCTCACGAACCGGTACCAGTGGAGTGTAAGGGAGTGACATTATACATAGGGCTCAGGCGGCATGCCAGGGAGGGGCTGCATGATATGGGGAGACTTCAGAATTTTCCCGGACTGCCGATAGGGAATATAATGGACGATCACACACTCAATCCTGATCATCTTTCTATCCCCCGCTGGACCATTGCCCGGGATACCCGCTCGCTGGGCTGTGTGTTCTGCCACTCCATCATTGTGCGTATAACGACTGACACCCGACAGGTGGCGTTCTGTAGCTGTCGGCTCGTCGAATACCGTCTGCTCCCTAAACCGACCTCCCGCAAGGCCAATACCGCCAAGCCCTGATTCCCTCGCTTGTCTTGCCCTTTCAGACGTGATAGCAGCATGGCATGTCGACCGATGCTGTACCCCACCACTGTATGACCACGTGGTCACAGCTTCTTCTGGATAGCTTTCGGCGCTGGACCGGGCGGGACTTGCTGATCCGAACTGGCACCCCGGAAGTACAGGCGGAAGCTCTCTTTGCCGCGCCCTTCGTGGTGGTGTCGCACGGCACAGAGGCCGATCCAATTTTGAATTATGGCAACCAGCGGGCTCTCGACTTGTGGGAGCTGTCGTGGGCGCAATTGACGAGTACGCCGTCTCGCCTCACCGCGGAACCCATGAACCGCGATGAACGCGCCCGCATGTTGGCGGCGGCTGAGAAGCAGGGATATTATTCCGGCTATCGGGGAATCAGGATCTCTTCCACGGGTAAGCGGTTTCTGGTCGAAGATGCCACGGTGTGGAATGTCGTTGATGGCCAGGGTATTCGGGTGGGCCAGGCCGCCACATTTGCTCGCTGGGCTATGGTGGAGTAGCGTGCCTCGAGGCTAGGTCCAGAGCTCTATGGGGCCGTGGTTGGCCAGACCGCGGAGCAAGTCCTGCTTGGAGATAATGCCGATCGGCTGCCGATTGGCATCGAGGATCGGCAATGCCCCGATCCGCTCGTCCATCATGACCCGAGCGATTTCCCGAATGTCGGTCGTGGGTGCCGCTGAAAGTACGCGAGGGCTCATGATCTCTGCCAACCGTCGCTGGGCCGCGGTGCTCTGAATGCCGGCAATGACGAGATCGGGGGCGTGGCGGATCAGATCCCGGTCCGAGACCATTCCAACCAGTGTGCCATGGACTGAGGAAATCGGCAGATGGCGGAATGATCGGCGCGTCATCAAGGTCCAAGCCTCGACAAGGGTCGCGTCGGAGGGCAAGGTGATGACCGGGGTTGTCATCAAATCTCTGGCCAGGATGGCCGGCTTTGGAGGCCGCGTCTGCTTGGTCTGTTCTTGATAGGCCTGTTGTGCCACCAACTTCGTTCGATCCCCGGCCGGGTGGCGGTGATCTTGGCCGGCCTGGCTATCGACGGCGTCGATCAGCGGCGTTCCGGGCGTCACGGGTCTGACCGGATAGGTTTCGGCAACTCCAGTGATGGCTTGGACCACTGCCATGGAAGTCTCTCCTCGCTCGTGGTATCGGTGGACTGCGGGAAATACTTAAGCTGAGAAAGCTGAATAGCTGAGGATAGGGGAGGAACTAGGGGGTTAGGCCTTGGGTGGAATGGGGCATTCCGCCACGAATTGGAAACGGGGTTGCGGTCGACCCTCGACCACCACGGTGTCAAGAAACATGGCAAGCGGTCTCACCCAGAGCCCATTTTCGCCATAGAGCGCTCGGTAGACGACGACCTCTTCTTCCGTTTCGGAGTGTTTTGCCACGCCGATGACTTCGTAGTCGTTCCCCTTGTAGTGTCGATAGCGGCCTGGTTGGATCATGGTGTATCCTTTCTTGCCTCGACTATAAATGGAAGGTGTATGACAACTCAACGGACACATGACGTGGTTGTGATCGGCGGCGGCTCAGCTGGCTATGCGGCGGCACGGACAGCCCGTGAGGCGGGAGCGGACGTGGCGATCGTTGATCAGGGCCCGCTCGGCGGACTCTGCATTCTGCGGGGCTGCATGCCGACCAAGGCCATCTTGCGATCGGCTGAGATTGCGGCTGTGATGCGGCGGGCTCCTGAATTCGGTCTGTCGCCGGTCGAGGTACGCGCCAGCCTCCCGACAATTGTCGATCGAAAGAATCGCTTGGTTCGGGAGTTCGCCGAGTACCGGATTCAGCAATTGCGCGATCCGGCCTTTGCGCTCTACGAAGCGCCAGCGACCTTTCTTTCCCCCTATCGGTTGCAGGTCGGTTCGACTTGTCTGTCCGCGAAATCCTTTATCATTGCCACCGGCTCGGTTCCGCGCGAGGTGGCGATTCCAGGTCTGGCGGAGGCGGGCTGTGTCACCAGCGACAGTGTGCTGGACCGACGGGAGCAACCGGAGTCGCTTATCGTGTTGGGGGCCGGACCCGTCGGATTGGAGTTTGCCCAGTTCTTCGCGCGGATCGGTACGCAGGTCACTCTCGTGCAGCGGGCGCCTCATGTCCTGTCCCATCTTGATGCCGATGTCGGGGTCGCACTCGGTCAGGCACTCGCCGCCGAAGGCCTTCGTGTCATGACCGACACGCAGGCGCTCCGTGTACAGAGAGACGGGAACAAGATGGCGGTGTCTGTCCTGCATAAAGGGGAGGAAAAGGTCCTGGCCGGCGATCTGGTGCTCAACGCGCTTGGCCGGGTTCCGAACATCGCCGGTCTGAATCTTGCGGCGGCTCAGGTGACGGTGGATGCCGGTCGTGTGGTTGTGGATGACGGAATGAGGACATCGCAATCCCATATCTTTGCCGTCGGGGATGTCACGGATCTCTACGATGTTGTGCACATTGCCATCCAACAGGGTGAGCTGGCCGGGTGGAATGCGTGCCATCCGGGCGATCCTCCCAGACGTTTCGACGATCGGCTGGTGGCGGAAGTCATCTTTACCGAGCCCCAAGTTGCTGCGGTGGGCCTGACGGAAAAAGCCTGCCGTGTTCGCGGCCTCTCGTATCTCACCGGGACCTATCCGTTTGCCGACCATGGAAAGGCCATGTGTCTCGGGAGCACGCAAGGGTTTGTCAAATTGGTGGCAGACCGCACAAACGGGACGGTACTGGGTGCCGAGATTGTCGGGCCAGAATCCGGGGAGCTGATTCATGAGCTGATTACGGTGATGTACTACCACGGGACAGTGCACGATCTTCTTCGAATCCCGCACTACCATCCGACGCTGGCCGAGATCGTGACCTATCCGGCCGAATCCATTGTTGAGCAGATGCGAAGATCATGATTCGTCGATTCTCAATAAGCGCCTGCCTGCTGGCCCTTGCGCTGGCCTTGATGAACTCCTGCGAACAGCAAACCTGGGAGTCGGCAATGGCGGCCGGGCAGCGAGCGTTGCAGAAAGGGGCCTACTCCGAGGCGGAGCAGATCTTTGCCGCGGCCGTGAAAAAAGCCGAGTCTCAGTATGGGCCAATCGATAGGCATGTGGCCGTCGCGCTGTCGAGTGAGGCGCAAGCCTTCACGGCGCAGGGCAAGTATGTGGAAGCGGAGCCGGCCTATCTTCAGGCCTTGAAGATTTATCAGGAGGCGCATGGAGAGAATCATGTCGATGTGGCGGCGACGCTGAATAACCTTGGTGTTCTGCATCGGATGCATGGGCAATATACTCAGGCGGAACCATTGCTCATGCGGGCGCTCGCGATCAAAGAGCGTCTCCATGGTCCGGACCATCCGGATGTGGCCCTCACTCTGCACAACCTGGGGCTGGTCTATGCGACACAAGGGGTTTTCGATAAGGCGGAACCGCTCTATCGGCGCGCGTTGGCTATTCGGGAGAAGGCGCTTGGAGAGACGCACCGGGATGTCGAGAAGAGTCTGGGCGAGCTCGTCGGCCTCTTGCAGAAATTGCATCGCGACGCCGACGCGGCGCCGTTGGAGGAACGGCTGTCGGCGATCAAGCACCGGCGGAGTTGAAGTCGTCTTCCCCTCCAGTGTAGCGTATACCCAGGATGGAGCAGGTACACAAGACGGAGATCAATTGGCGGATGCAGGGCATGATCGCCCGAGCGGTCGGCATCGTGGCGATTGCCCTTGGATTTGTGTTTGGTATGCACGGACTCGACGATCCCGCTTCCCATTGGCTGCACACGGCGTTGGGCCTCCTCACCACCGGCATGCTGGCGCAGGGCTATGCCCTCTACTGCTGGATCAAACGCATGCAGCAACTGAATTCCCAATCATGATTCGTTACATCCCAGCCTTCCGTGCGACTGTCTGTGGGCTTGTCATCGCCTTGGCGATGCTGGTTGCAGCTTGCGGCGGTCCCTGGCGTGACACCTACTTCAAGAAGGGTGTGGATCGACTGACGCAGGAGGATGTTCGCGAGAAGTTGGGTATCCCACATACGGCCAAAACGCCGGCGTTGGGAGGAGACAGTGTCTGGACGTACCGGGTTCCAATGGGAGATAAAGAGCTGGAGTCCATCGCCTCTCCCGGTCTCAGCGGTGCGGGCGAATCGGTCGGCGCACTCCTGGGAAAACCGGGAGAGGGGCCGAAACCGACGCTGTATTGTTTTCGGTATACACTGACGTTCAATGAGCAGAAAGTCTTAAAATCCTGGAAGCGTGAAGAGTGCGTGCCAGGGACTCGCGAAACGCTGATGGCGCAATAACCATTTGGGTTGGCGCCACGGACTAGAGTATTCCCGCCAGTCGATTGATACTCAGCGTCGTCTGGCCGAAGAACAGCTGAAAGGCGTGGTAGTCCTTTTGCTGCACCTGTCGGGGGAGTGGGCCGTTGTCGCAATACAGCATGCCGATAGGCCGGGTTCCGACTCGGAGAGGCGCGATGATGGCCGACCCGGGGTTCCACGTCCGGAGAAATTTTGGATTGATGGGGTCGCCTAGAGGGACGGTGAAATCCTCGATCCAGACGGCATCCGACCGCTTCATAAGTTGCAAGAAGTGCGGATGCTCCTTGGTCAGCGAGCCGGACAAGCTGTCGATATATGGAGCCGGCTCCCCCACTCCGAGTAACAGGCGCCCCACCAAATGATCGGTATTGTTCGGGTTCAGCAAGGCCAGGGAAACCCGGGCAAAGCCGCCGTCCCGGTGTAGGGCGTGCACGAGCGTGCTCAAGAGCGTGTTGATATCTTTGGCTTCGCGCAACGCGGTTTGCAACATTTGCAGCGTCTCGAGAGGATTCGTCTCAATCGCACTGGGCCCGTGTTTCTGAGGCCTCACCGTGATGGTGGGAACTTTCACCGGAGGCGGCGCGGGAATCGGACAGCTGGCTTCATGTCCGACGGGATCTTCCCAGAGATCGAACGACAGGCCGGCCGAATGGACCAATTGCTTACCTCGATCCAGTGCGCGCACAAGGATGTCGCCGAACAGGTGTGACGGCAGGCCACTCCCTGTGAGGAGCCCACGCTTGGCGGCCTCCATGGTGGCCGGGGAGGGAGGGCCGGTCATGGCATCGACCAATGAAGAGCAGCCGATGACGAGGCCCTTGAACATCTCCTGACCGGAGCCCCACCGCTCCTGGCTCTGATGCCCGTCGATGGAAAACAACTCCACGACAAAGGGTGGCAGCGCCCACATCTGCCCGAGGGCTTGGGCAATCCGGAGACGGGGGACTCCATAGAGCTGTGTTTCCTCGATGATGCGTGCCGCGGGCGTCTTGGCAGTCAGGGGGATTCTACGGTACGAGACGTAGAGATCCTGAGCTTGACTGGCGATGGCGAGGTCCCCGATGGAATAGAGCAAGGTGGCACTAAAGAGCTGGCCCAACGATGGATACTCGAGTGCCATGCCCAGTTCATTGGCATGCGCCGCTGCGACCAGGGCCCGGGCAATGACCCCGCTGACGATTTTCTGCTGATTCGGCCATTGACTGAGTTGTTCGACAAGTTGAGAGGCGGTGACAATGGAGCGGACCGTATCCAGCCCGAGCCAACTGACAGCATGGGGGATCGAGGTGATGACTTGTTGCGGACTGTAGGCAATACTGTTCGAGATTTGGAGGACCCGGCAGGACAGGGCCGGATCACGACTGATGATTTGAGCGAGGCGATCGGCTCCGGTGAGTCCTCCGGTCAGACTGAGAATTTTCTGGCAGGTTTTCTCCAGGGCTGGTAAGCAGGGACTAGCCTGATTGAGGAGTGGCTGCAACGTACTGTGCAGACGGGGACGAATGGATTCGGCAAGAGCCGATTCTGACGATGTGGACGACGATGACATGGGGCTCCTTCCCAAAAATCCCACAAGTTGTATCGGATGAATGGCAATGAATCTTAACCAGCACAGAAGAAAAGACTGAGGATGACTGGTATGCAGTTCGGCTGGATGACTGTTGATAGCTCCGTCTTCTTAGATGGGCTCAAGTCATTGATTCTGCTGGTGTCGATCATTCTGATCCGGACGTTGGTCGTGCGGGGAATCTCGCGCAACCATACTTTGTCGATGGAGGACAAGCGTCGCTGGGTCGTGACGACCAGAAACTCCATGGTCTTTGTCATCCTGATCGGCTTCGTCGTCATCTGGGCGCATGAACTCGAGGCTTTTGCCGTCTCGATCGTCGCATTGGCGGCCGCGCTGGTCTTGGCGACGAAGGAGTTGATTCTCTGCTTGAGCGGGGCGGCATTGCGCGTGGGTGGTAAGGTGTACGGCGTTGGTGACCGCATTCAAATTGCCGGACATCGAGGGGTGGTGCTGGACCACGATATGTTTGCCACGAAATTGTTGGAGATCGGTCCTGGCCAGTCGTCGCATTTGTATACCGGACGAGTAACGGTGTTTCCGAATAGTCTTTTGTTTACCAACGCACTCGTCAAAGAAAATCCGGGGCAGGAATTTGGCCTCTACACATTAGTCGTACCCTTGAGATCGGAGGGAGAATGGCAGCGAGCCGAGCAGGCGCTGCTGGCTTCCGCCAAGGCCGAGTGTGGCCCGTTTATGGAAGAAGCCGCGCGACAAATGAAATTGCTGGAACAAGCCAATCTCCTGGAAGCTCCCTCACCGGAACCCCGTATCACCATTCAGCTTCCCGAGCCGGGGAAGATTCAGTTGGTGCTTCGATTCCCGGCTCCTGATCGGGGTCGCTCGCGGGTGGAGCAAGCTATTCTCCGCCGATATCTGGTCGAGATGACTCAGGTCTGACTCGAAAACAGCAAGGGCCTCACGACTGTTCATCGTGAGGCCCTTGTGGGTCAGCAACTCCCCCTTGGCCTATGAGTTACTTGGGAAACGTCTTCGGGGCCATCACCTGCTGCCAGCCTTCCCCGTTCAGCGATTTCAATAGGGCGACGACATCCTGTTGCTCCTGTTCAGTCAGTTCAAGAGGAATGATGGTGTTGTCCTGATGCGGGTTCTTGATGCCACCCTGGTTATAAAATTTGACCACTTCCTCCAGTGTCTTGAACCGCCCATCGTGCATGTAGGGTGCTGTGCGGGCGATCTCCCGCAAGGTCGGGGTCTTGAACGCGCCAATGTCTTCCGGGCTCTTCGTCACCATGTAGCGACCGAGGTCCACTGTGTTGGTATCCCAGCCGATACCAAGATTGTGGAATTTCTCGTCTGTGAAGTTGAAGCCCGAATGACACCGCGTGCAGCGGGCTTTCCCGCGGAACAGCTCTAGCCCGCGCTTCGCCGATTCCGACAAGGCGTTCTCATCACCGCCAAGATCGAATTGGTCGACGGGACTGTTGCCGGAGAGAATGGTCCGCTGAAAGCTCGCGATAGCTTTCCCTACATCCTCGATGACGATCTCGCGTCCGAAGACTTCCTGAAAGAGCTTCCGGTATCCCGGCATCTTCCTCATCTTCGCGACCATCTCATCGTGATTGATGAATCCATGTTCGACCGGGTTCACGAACGGCCCGATCGATTGATCTTCCAATGTGTCGGCCCGTCCGTCCCAGAATTGTCCCTTGCTGAACACACGATTGACGGATGCCGGCGCGCTGCGGCCGCCTTTGAGCTTGTTGATGCCGGTTGAGACCGGCATTCCGTCCGTAAAGCCTTTCGCGGGAAGGTGGCAGCTTACGCAGGCGATGGTGTCGTTTTTCGAGAGGCGCTTGTCGAAAAAGAGCAGTCGGCCGAGTTCGACCTTCTTGGCGGTCAGCGGATTGTCTCCCGGCACGAAGGTGTTGGGATCCTCCAACCCTTGGATCGAAGGAAGTTTGTACTCCGAAACGGAACCTACTCCCGGGTCGCCCTGAGCGAGAGGTATCGTGTTCACCCACCCGACGAGTATGAAGAAGGAAACAACGGACATACGGAGCAACCAACCGTGTGTGACCATGAGCCGACTCCTTTCTTGAATGAGCTTCCGATGAAATGGTAGGGCGTGACGAAAAATTAGTCCAATTGATTGTATTGTGAACATCGATTTATAATACTTATCGATAGAGGAACTCAGAAATGACTATTACCGAGCTGCGGTATCTCGTCGCCTTAGCCCAGGATCGGCATTTTGGCCGGGCCTCCGAGCGATGCTGTGTGAGTCAACCGGCTTTGAGCTTAGCGATTCAGAAGCTGGAGGATGAGCTCGGGACAATGATCTTCGAACGACGCAAGCATCACATCACGGTGACGGCGCTCGGAGAACAAATTGTCCAGCAAGCGCAACGCGTCTTGGAGGAAGCCGATCAGATTCGAGTGATTGCGGCCCAGGGCAAGGATCAGCTGGTCGGACCGCTCCGTTTCGGGGCGATTGCAACCGTGGGGCCGTATATTTTGCCGGATCTTGTTCCTCTCCTGAACCAACGCGCTCCATTGATGCCCTTGGAGATCGAAGAGAATTTGACGCTCCATCTGGTGGCCATGCTGAAGAGCGGAAAACTAGATGTGATCATGATCGCATTGCCGTTGGAAGAGCCGGGAATTGTCACGAGGGCGTTGTATGATGAACCGTTCAAAGCGCTTGTCCCGGTTGGACATCCCTGGCAAAAAAAGAAATCGATCGATTCGCGCCAGCTCGGGTCGGAGAAAGTCCTCTTGCCGCATGCGGGACATTGCTTCCGGCAGCAGGTGCTGGATACCTGTCCCGAGTTGAGCCGATCCGATGCCGAAGGTTGGCAAGGGAACTCATTGGAGACGATTCGCCAAATGGTGGCCTCAGGGCTGGGTATCACCGTTTTGCCCTGCAGCGCGCTGACGTCCAAACATGAGAACAAACGGCTGGTTGCGATTGATTTGGCCAAGCCGGTTCCTGGACGCCGGATCGGACTGGCCTGGCGGCGGGGATTTACCCGCCCCCAAGTGGTTGATGCCATTTCCGACGCTGTGCAGGCGCTGAAGATTCCAGGTCTGAAGCAGATTGCTGCTGAGCAGCGTCGATAGGGCTTCTGTTGAAAGATCGACCGGGTGCGGGTAGCCACGCATCCTCGTTTGACACCCGTTTCATTCCAGGGCAGGATATAAAAAGCCTCGCCTAGGGAATTCCCCTTTATTCACATGATCGAACATGCAGGAGGAACGTGATGCGAAACATAGTAGTGGCGGCAATTGCGGCAGCGTATCTGATCGGTGCTGGTTCGTTGGTGCTGGCTGACGATGCGATGAAGAATGAACTGGGAGCGATGAAGGACCAGATGAAAGCCGACGTGAAGGCGGCTCCTGAAAAAATGAAGGCCGACAAGGATCAGATGAAAGCTGATATGAAGGCCAAAAAAGAGGACATGAAGAGCAAGATGAAGGCGCATCGTGAAGAGGCCAAGGCCAAGCGAGCAGCCATGAAAGATAAAATGAAGGCGAAGCACGAAGAAGTAAAAGGTCAAGGCGATGCAGTGAAAGTCCAAGCGCAGGAGATGAACGCTGCCGGACAGCAAATGGGTAGCCATGCCAAAGCTGCCGGGCAGGAGATGAAGGACGTCGTCGGTGCGATGGGGAAATAGCCCTCGATGAAAGATTCATGACCATGACGGCCCCTGGCAGTTGTCAGGGGCCGTTTTCGTTCCAGCCTCTCAATCATTCATTGACTCCCCGGATGATGAACGCCCGCGTTCTGTGATTTAGAATAGGGCCCGCTTGTTCCAGACCCCTGCTTCTGCTAGCATCCCCGCCGGTCAATCGACCCATATTATGAAAATCGCAACGTTCAACGTGAACTCTCTCCGAAAACGGCTGCCGATCGTGCTGGAGTGGCTTGCACAGCAGAAGCCCGACGTGTTGTGTTTACAAGAAACCAAAGTACAGGATAGCGAATTTCCACTGTTGGCTCTGGCCCCCTCTGGTTATCACATCACGTTTCGCGGGATGAAATCTTATAACGGCGTGGCCATTTTGAGCCGGAAGGAGCCGGAAGCGGTGTTCCACGGATTCGATGATGGGGGGGAATCGGAGGATGCCCGGCTGCTCAGAGTTGTCATCGACGGGATCCCTATCGTCAACACCTATGTCCCGCAGGGTTTTGAAATCGATTCCCCCAAGTATCAGTACAAGCTGGGGTGGTATGAGCGGCTCAGAAAGTATTTCGAGAAACATCTATCTCCCGGCAAGCCGGCCATCTGGTGTGGCGACATGAACGTAGCGCCGCGTCCCATGGATGTGCATAGTCCGGACAAGCACCTTAAGCATGTCTGTTATCACGAGGATGCGCGGAAGGCTTACGAGAGAACACTGGCGTGGGGATTTCAGGATGTGTTTGTGAAGCTCTATCCGGATCGGCAGCAATATACGTTTTGGGATTACCGGGCGCCGAGTTCGTTAGAGGCGAATAAGGGCTGGCGCATCGATCATATTCTGGCGACGGCATCGTTGGCGGAGAAATGTAAGAGGGTTGACGTGGACGTCGAGCCGCGGCGAGCGAAAGACCCATCAGATCATACGTTTCTCTGGGCAGAGTTTTCGGTCTAACCACATGCGCGACGTCCAC
>JABFSU010000138.1 GCA_013140455.1 Nitrospira sp.
GCCAGGATCATCGTGAAGATATTGTTCATCGCGGCGAATTGTAACAGGACGGTACTGAAATGGAAAGAAAGGGGAATGATTGACTTCGGGAACCGCAGAGACAATACTAGCCCCGATACGCGGTGGGCCTGAGGACAAAAGGAGTTCCTATGAAACGTGATCTGATTGTGGCCGCGCTTCCCCGCAAGAACGGCAAGGCCGTAAGCAAACAGGTCGTGGAGACCGAAAGCGTGTCCTGGCGGGTGGAGCGGTTGGAAGCTCAGCTGCAAAAACTCACCGAATTGGTGCGCGACCATGCCGAAGATGTGGACCGGTTGGTGAGGATTGTCGCGGAAGACCGGAATGTCATCCGGCAGCAGCTCCTGCGGAAGCATCACGAAAAAGTGCGTGTCCGGAAGCATCTCCGTGACGGGAGTGCCAAGGTCGGACTGGATAGTTGAGCGTGCGGTGCGTTCCTCGCCTCTGTTTCCCTCAGCGCTGTTCCCCGACATAGGATTCCGGAGCCGTGGCTGACCTGAGCATCGACATTCGAGCCCTGGTCAAGCGTCACGGCGCGATGCTCGCCGTCGATCATGTGTCCCTGCAGATTCGCCGCGGGGAATTCTTTTCACTCCTCGGTCCCAGCGGGGCCGGGAAGACGTCATTGCTTAGAATGCTGGCAGGCTTCGAAACGCCCGATGCCGGTGACATTCTCATCGACGGCCGGTCGATGGCGGGGGTTCCGCCGAATCGACGGCCGGTCAATCTGGTCTTTCAATCCTACGCGCTCTTTCCTCACATGTCGGTCGCGGAGAATGTGGCTTTCGGCCTCGAGATGAAGCGCCTGCCGCGCGGTGAAATTGCCGAACGGGTTGGGGCTACGCTCGATTTGGTCCGGTTGCAAGATAAGCGGGACCGACTGCCGGCTCAACTTTCAGGCGGCGAACAGCAACGGGTGGCGCTCGCCCGAGCCCTCGTCAATCGGCCTGCGGTCGTCCTGCTGGATGAGCCTCTGGCCGCGCTGGATCAGCAGCTCCGACAACAAATGCAAACCGAGCTCAAAACCATCCAGGCGCAAGTGGGGCTTACGTTTGTGTGTGTGACGCATCATCAGGAGGAGGCGCTGGCCCTGTCCGACCGGCTGGCGGTCATGCAGCAGGGGCGGGTGATGCAAGTGGGGCGGCCGGAGGACCTCTATGAGCGCCCGGAGAATCTGGTTGTGGCGCGATTTGTCGGAGTCAGCAATGAGGTGTGCGGAACCTTGGCCGATGTTCAAGCCGGCGAGGGAAATCTGTTGCCGAGTGAGGTCTCCTCATCGCGAGGGATTCGCGTATCGGTCCCTGCCGGTCTTCAGTCCGGCGTACCGGTTGTGGTGACGGTGAGACCTGAGCGCATTCGCATCACGCCGGGCCATGTCGCGGATGCCGGGGCGAATTGTCTGCATGGTGTGGTCGAGACGATACACTATATCGGCAGCGAATGGCAGGGGGTTGTGCGGATCGGACAGTCAGTGCGCTGGACTATTCATGCCTCCAATGCCACCTCGGGGAGTCGTCCGGTTGCGATCGGGGCACCCGTTTCGCTGCAGTGGAATTCAGCTGATGGAGTGGTGATCCCCCTGACATGAATCCATGGTCATCTTCAAAAGAGGCTGCGGCCGGTCTTTGTTCCCGTTTTGGAGGTTGGCGACTGCTGGGTCCCGGTCTGCTGTGGACCACCGTCTTCTGTCTGCTCCCGATGGTCGTGGTTCTGGCGGTGAGTCTTGCCACGCGCGGCACCTACGGGGGGGTCGTGTGGGAGTTCAGCCTGGACAACTATCGCGACCTGCTGCATCCCCTCTATGGGCGGATCTTCGGGCAATCGCTGTTGCTGGCCGGGATGACCACAGGGATGTGTCTCGCGCTGGGATTTCCCCTGGCCTACTACATTGCCCGGCTGCCTCCGCGGCGGCAGGCTTTGTGGCTGATCTTCATCATGATTCCGTTCTGGACGAACTTCCTGGTGCGGACCTATGCCTGGATCTTTATTCTGCGGACCGAAGGACTGCTGAATACCGTGCTCATGCAATTGCAGCTGATCTCGACCCCGCTCGACCTGCTCTATTCCAATCAGGCGGTGCTTCTGGGGCTGGTCTACGGGTATCTGCCGTTCATGGTCTTGCCGCTCTATGCGGCCATTGAGCGGATTGATCCTGCCTTGATCGAAGCGGCCTGGGATCTCTATGCGGACCGGTGGTCGCTGTTCCGTCGGGTGCTGATTCCGCTGACGAAGCCCGGCATCATTGCCGGCTGTGTGCTGGTGTTTATCCCCTCGCTGGGCGCGTACCTGACGCCGGATCTGCTCGGCGGTGCGCGCAGCATGATGGTGGGGAATCTGATTCAACATGAGTATCTGGTCGCGCGGGATTGGCCGCTGGGTTCGGCGTTGTCCATCCTGCTCATGCTCATTGTCATGGGCAGCCTGCTTTGGTATTTCAACGCACAATCGCCGCAGATCCGCGAGCGAGGCGAGCAATGAGAGGACAGGGAATCTGGCTGCAAAGCATCAGCGGACTCGGCATAGCGTTCCTGTATCTCCCGATCATTGTGCTGGTGGTGTTCTCCTTTAATGCGTCACGTCTGTCGGCGACCTGGCAGGGTTTCTCCTGGCACTGGTACGGGGTACTGTGGCATGACGAAGCGCTATTGGCCGCTGCGGCGAATTCGCTGTGGGTTGCGGTTCTGTCTACGAGTCTTGTCGTGCTGCTTGGCGTACCGGCCGCGATGGGGTTGGAGCGCCTCAGGGGGCGTGGCAGGCAGGCGCTTGAGACGATCTTTTTGCTGCCGCTTGTCCTTCCTGAAGTGATGATGGGTGTGGCGCTGTTGCTGTTCTTCGTGATGATTCACTGGCCGCTGAGTCTGGCCACGGTCGTCGTCGGTCATGCCGCGTTCAATCTGCCGGTTGTCATTGTGATGGTGCGCGCCAGGCTGCAGAAGCTGGATCCGCGATTGGAGGAGGCGGCGAGCGATCTCGGTGCGTCGGCCTGGCAGACGTTTTACCGGGTGACCTGGCCCCTGGTCCGTCCGGCTGTGCTGGGGGCTGCGCTCCTGGCGTTCACGATTTCGCTCGACGATTTCATTGTCACATTCTTTGTCGCTGGCCCCGGCGCCACCACCTTGCCGCTCAAGGTGTATTCCATGATCAAGTCCGGTCTTTCTCCGGAGATCAATGCCCTGTCTTCCGTACTGGTCCTGGCTTCCATGGGACTAGTCGGTCTGTCTCTCATGTTTCAACGGCGGTAACACTGCTCATGCCTGTTTCACGAGGTCTCGTCAGATTCCTGGGGTTCGTCGCGATCGCCGTTCTTTTATGGAATGGGTGCGATCGGGGGCGAGAGACCAATCAGCAGGGTGGCGCCGGTGCCATGGTGACGCTGCACTATTTCACCTGGTCGGACTATGTCAGCCCGGAATTGATCCATGAATTTGAGCAGGCGCATGGCGCACGTGTTGTCGTCGATACGTTCAGCAGCAACGAAGAGTTGCTGGCCAAGCTCCAGGGTGGGGCTTCCGGATACGACGTCGCGGTTCCCTCTGATTTCATGGTGTCGATCATGGCTGCACAAGGGATGCTGGCCGAGCTGGACTCTGCCGCATTGCCGAATCTGAAGGCGCTTGAGCCGCATCTCCAGCATCCCGCCTTCGACCCGACGCATCGCTATGCCGTGCCGTATCTCTGGGGGACGGTGGGAATCGGCTATGATTCAACGGTGGTGACGCCGCCGCCGGACAGTTGGGACATTCTGTGGGACAAGCGCTACCGAGGCAGAATCAGCATGTTGAACGATCAGCGGGAGGTTTTCGGGGCCGTCCTGCGTTCGATGGGGCAATCGATGAATACGACCGATCCCACGGTGATTGAAGCCGCCAAGCACAAGCTGATCGCTCAGAAACCGCTGGTGAAAACCTATGCGAGTGAACACTACGATCAGCTGTTAGCGTCCGGCGACGTGGTTCTGGCGCAAGGGTGGGGAGGGCAGGTCGCGCGGGCGATGCGTGATCGCCCGTCGATTCGCTATGTGGTTCCCAAGGAAGGGGGGACGATCTGGGCCGATTGCCTCGTGGTCCTTCGTACGTCACCGAATAAGGCGTTAGCCATGCAGTTCATCAATTTTTTAATCGATGCGCGCGTGGCGGCACGCACCTCCGAGCGACTGCTTTTTGCCGCGTCGAACCGGGAGGCGCGCGCCTGGATCAGCAGGGACATTCTAGAGAATCCGGCGGTGTATCCTCCGGCTGAGCTGATTCCACGGATGGAGTGGATGGGCGATGTGGGCAAGGTGATGCGGACCTATGATCGGGCTTGGACAGAGCTCAAAATGCAGTAGCCGGATCGTAGGATCACGTTGCAAGTGCTGAAGAAATCAGTATAATGTGCTTGTCTTTCTTCTGATTCATCCTCTCGCTGCAACTCACCGGACATGTGTGGGGACGTGGGCAGAAACGAATCGCCGCAATTGAATAAGCTCGGGTTGATCGGGTTGCCGCTTGGCAGGATCATCCTCCTGTGGTTCTGCGCGTTCGTCCTTCCGGTATCGGCAGGTTCGGTTGTGGCTGCTGCCGACAGTCCGGCAAAGCCTCTGAGTCCAATCGCACCAGTGCCGGCTCTTCGTCTCAGTCTTGATGAAACGGTGGCGCTCTTCCTCCGTCAGAATCTCGACCTGCTCATAGCCAAGTTCGGTATCGAATCGGCGAAGGGCCAGCAGATCACCGCCCGGTTGTTTCCTAACCCCGTCGCGTCGATCGGGACGTTGAGCGCGTTTACCCAGGGGAGGACGCCAGGTAACAGCGGAGCCGTCATCGGTCAGATTCAGCAATTGTTCGAGCTGGCCGGCAAGCGCGGGTATCGGATTGAAAGTGCGGCGTTCGGCACCCAGTCTGTTGAAGCTGCCTTCGAAGACGCGGTGCGCCAGCTCACCTTTACGGTGAAGGACGCCTATAGCCGCACTCAATTGGCGCAGCGGCGTCTGGCGTTGGCTGAGGAAAACCGGGATCGGTTTTCGCGCATTCTTGATGTGAATACGATCCGTTTCAAGAAGGGGTATATCGCCGAAGTCGATTTGATTCGAATCCGGCTCCAATTTATTGATTTTCAATCGCAAGTCATCCAATCGCTGCAGGAAGGAGAGACGGCGCGGGCGGATCTTCGCCAGTTGCTTCGGGTGTCTCCGGCGACGGTTCTTGAGTTGACGTCGGAGTTCGACTACAAGCGCGTCGATCCGGACATCGGTCGACTCCGGACTGTGGCGCTGGATGCACGCCCGGATGTGCGCTCTAAACGATTCATCATGTCCCAGCGCGAAGCTGATCTCCGGCTGGCCAAGGCCTATCGAATTCCCGACGTCACGGTCGGCGCGGGATATTCGGTACAGGGGCCGAAAGGGCCCGACAATCCCGGCCAGGTGGCGCTCAGCCTGGGGGTTCCGCTGCCATTGTTCAATCGCAATCAGGGCGGTATCATTCAGGCAGAGGTGGCGGTACAGACGGCCGAAGCCGATCTGAGTAAGACGCTCAACCAGGTTGAAAATGAGGTGGATGTCGCCTACAAGAATCTCCTCCAAAGCCGGCGGCTGGTGGAGGCCTTTCTCGGAGGTGTCTTGGAGGATGCCCGTTCAACCTTCACGATCGTGGAGCGGGCGTATGAGCGGGGCGGGGCGACGATTTTGGATTTGCTGGATGCGGCCCGGACTTCCCGAACGATTCAACAGAACTATTTCGAGGCCCTCTTCAACTATCAACGTAATGTGATTCAACTGGAGAGCGCGGTGGGGCAGGAGATTTCGTTATGAGGACTCACACGGCTCCGCTGGCAATCACGATAGCGTTTCTTCTCATCTCGGGGTGCGGGAAATCCGACCAACCCTCGCCGTCTGAGTCGGTTGCGGCCCCTCTCGCGAAGACTGCCCCGGCTCCCGCACCATCGCAGCCGCGGATCGAAACGGCCATGGTGGAGTTCAGTCCCTCACATCAGGCTCTGACACTGTCGGGGAAGGTGGCCTACGGAGAAGATCGTTATTCCAAGATTTCCTCCCCGTTACAGGGCCGTGTCGTCGAGGTGCGGGCGCATCTCGGGGATCGGGTGAAGACGGGCGACGTCTTGCTGATCGTCGACAGCCCGGATATCGCACAGGCCTATTCGGAGTATGTGAAGGAAGATTCCGAGCTCCAGTACGCCACGCGCGCGCAGGATCTGGCCAAGGATCTGTACGAGAACAAGGCGATGCCGCTCAAAGATCTGAAACAGGCCGAGAACGAGCTGGTCAAAGCCCGGGCGGAATTCCGCCGGGCCAAAGAGCGGTTGCTGTCTCTGCGTGTCCCGGCCGATGAGTTGACGAAGCCGCTGGACAAACAGAAAATTACCTCCCGCTTCGAGATGAAGAGTCCGCTCACCGGGACTGTGGTCGAGCGGGCCGTGACTCCGGGCCAGTCGGTCGGCGGCGATCCGTCGCAAGTGCTGTTTACCGTGGCCGACTTGGATATGCTACAGGTACTCGCCGACTTATATGAGCGCGATCTGGCTCTTGTCAGAGAAGGGCAGTTTGCCAAGGTGACGGTGGAAGCCTATCCCGGTGTCGACTTCCCTGCCACGCTGGCCGCCATCGGTGACGTGGTCGATCCGGCCACGCGCACCATTAAAGTCCGGGCCTGGGTAAATAACGATCCGCACAAGCTTAAGCCGGAGATGTTCGCCCGGCTCCATCTCGATGTCGGCGACGCCACGCCGTTTATTGCGGTTCCTCGTGAAGCCGTATTGGAATCGGACGGCAAACAATTCGTCTATGTCGTGGAAGAGCCGAACCGCTATGTAAAACGCGAGGTCAAGGTTTCGAATATTTCCACGGATCAGGTGCGTGTGTTGGAAGGGCTGACCCGTGGGCAACGGATCGTGATCAAAGGCGCCGTCCTGATCAAGGGCCAGGAAGTCAAAGGGACATAACCGCGTGAGCGCTCACCTCTCCGCATCGCATCAGAGTTCCATCGCTCCATGATTGCACGGCTGGTTGAAATTTCGCTGGTACAGCGATTCCTGTTGTGTGCGCTGGGGTTTATGCTGTTGTTCGGCGGGCTCTACGCCTTCCACCTCCTCGACATCGTCGCCTATCCCGATCCCTCGCCACCGATGGTGGAGCTGATTACCCAGTATCCCGGCTGGTCGGCCGAGGAGATGGAACGGCAGATTACGATTCCCATCGAAGTGGCACTCAACGGTATGCCGGGTCTCACCGATATCCGGTCGCTCTCAATTTTCGGGCTGAGCGATATCAAGGTGTATTTCGACTTTGATACGGACATGTTCCGGGACCGGCAGGAAGTGCTCAATCGTCTGGCGAGTGTGGACTTGCCGAAAGGCGCCTCTCCGGCCCTGTCGCCCTGGTGGGCGATCGCAGAGATTTTTCGCTATGAACTGACAGGCGAGAAGTCCGATCTGACCACGTTGAAGACGATTCAAGACTGGCAGGTCCGGCGCGAGTTCAAGCGGGTGCCCGGCGTCATCGATGTGACGGCGTTCGGCGGCACGACGAAGGAGTATCACGTCGATATCGATCCCGGGAAGCTCATCAGCTACGGGGTGAGCCTGTCCCAGGTCATGACGGCACTGACCAACAGCAATGCCAATGTCGGCGGGAACTATTTGACGGTTGGCGCGCAGAATTACAACATCCGCGGGCTGGGCCTGATCAACCGGCTGGAAGATATTGAGAATGTCGTCGTTGCCGAAAAAGACGGCACGCCGATTTTTGTGAATACGTTGGGCAAGGTCTCAGTCGGCCACCAAGTGCGGCTTGGAAAAGTAGGTATTGATGACCGCGACGATGTCGTGGAGGGTGTCGTGTTATTGCAGCGCGGCTACAAGGCGCTGCCCGTGTTGGATAAAGTCCGCGCGAAAGTCGAGGATCTGAATGCCTGGAAACTGCCGGAAGGCGTCAAGGTCAAGACCTTCTATGACCGGACGAAGCTGATTCAAACGACCGTGGAAACCGTGCTGGACATTCTGATCAGCGGGATGGTGCTGGTCTTTGTCATTCTGGTGGTGTTTCTCGGGCATTTCCGCGCGGCGCTGATTGTGGCGCTCACCATTCCAATGTCCCTCCTGTTCACGTTCTCCATGATGATCCTGATCGGCCAGTCGGCGAACTTGATTTCCCTCGGCTCCATCGATTTCGGCATTATTGTCGACGCCACGCTGATCATGGTTGAGAGCATCTTCTTCCATCTGGCGCACTCGAAGACCCCCGGCCTCACGGTGCATCAGCAGATCGTCCGAGCCGCCCGACAGGTGGGGCAGCCGATTTTCTATTCGACGGCGATCATTGTGGTGGCCTTCATTCCGCTCTTTACGATGACCGGGGTGCCGGGGAAAATCTTTGCGCCAATGTCCATCACCTATGGTTTTGCCCTTGTGGGGGCGTTGCTCATGGCCTTTACGCTGGCACCGGTCCTCTGCTCGTTCTTGTTGAAGGGGAGGATCAGCGAAGACGATACGGTCGTGGTTCGGGGTATCAGACGCACCTACTCGGTGACATTGGAGTGGGCATTGAGTCATCGCGTCACGGTGCTCGGGTTTGCCGGTGGGGCGCTGCTGGTCACAATAGTCGCACTTCGGTTCCTGGGCGGTGAATTCATGCCGGCGCTGGAAGAAGGCAATCTCTGGGTGCGCGCGACCATGCCGGTCGATATTTCGTTCGATCAAGCGGCCCGTTTGACCAGCGACATTCGTCGCATGTTCAGAGATTCACCGGAAGTGTCGACGATCGTCTCTCAACTGGGCCGGCCCGACGACGGCACCGATCCGACGAGCTTTTTCAACGCGGAGTTTCTCGCGAATCTGAAGCCTCAGGCAGAGTGGAGGCCCGGACTCAGCAAGGACGGGCTGATTGAGGAAATCGAAGGGCGCTTGAAAGATATCCCCGGCGTGATTTTCAATTTCTCGCAGGTCATTCAGGATAATGTCGAAGAAGCGATGTCAGGCGTCAAAGGAGAGAACTCCATCAAGCTGTTCGGGACGGATCTTAAGACCATGGAGGCGAAGGCCGGCGAGATCGAACGTGTCATGCAAGGGATTCAAGGCGTCAAAGATCTGGGAATCTTCCGGCTGGTGGGCCAGCCGAATCTGCTGATTCAAGTGGATCGTGAAGCCAGCGCCCGCTATGGATTGCAGGTAGCGGACGTCAATGCCGTGGTGCAGGCGGCCGTCGGGGGGCAGGCCGTCACGCAAGTGTATGAAGGCGAGCGGCGCTTTGATCTCGTCGTGCGATTTCTTCCGGAATTTCGGCAGGATGTGGAGGCCATCGGGAACATTCTCGTGAGCACGCCGGATGGGGTCAGAGTTCCCCTCAAGCAGGTGGCCAGCATCACGACCCAAACGGGGGCCTTTATCATCTATCGGGAGAACAACGAGCGCTATATTCCGATCAAATTCAGTGTCCGGGATCGTGATCTTCAGAGCACGGTCGAGGAAGCGCAAGCTAAGATGGCGGGGTCTGTCACGCTTCCTGAACGGTATCGGATGGAATGGGCGGGGCAGTACGATCAGCTGAAAGATGAACAGAAGCGGTTAGCCAAGATCGTGCCGATCAGCCTGGTGATTATTTTGTTCCTTCTCTACACAACATTTGACTCACTCAAGAATGCACTGCTGGTGCTGGCGACGGTTCCCTTCGCGCTGGTCGGCGGCGTGTTGGCCTTGGTGCTGTCGAATACCCACTTCAGTATTTCAGCTGCGGTCGGTGTGATTTCCACTCTGGGTGTGGCGATTCTTGGCGGTGTATTGCTGATATCCAGGATCGAAGAGTTCAGGAAGGCGGGATTGACGCTTCGTGACGCGGTCCGGAAGGGCGCGGATATGCAAATGCGACCGATTCTGATGGCGACGCTGGGAGCGGCCATCGGCTTATTGCCGGCGGCGCTGGCGACAGGTATCGGGTCGCAGGCGCAAAAGCCGCTGGCCCGTGTGGTGGTCGGCGGCATGTTGACGGCGGCCTTTTTGATTTTGGTCGTGTTGCCGGTATTGTATGAGTTAGCCCATCAAGGGGATCTTACGGATGAGGAAGAGTCATAACCATGGCAAGGCGGGGAGGATCGTGACGATGTTCAGACGTATTGTGATGGCGGTCGGGGGGGTCGTGTTGGCCGTGGGCAGCGGGTTGCCGGGTGACCTCTTAGCGGGTGAGCAGCATCCCGTCATTCTGGCGCAGATTCCCTACGAGGCGCCGCCGAAGCAGCAGGATGTGCCGGATATGTCGGTGCCGCCCAATACGAATCCGCTCAGCCCGGAGGAGTTAAAGCGGGCGGAAGCGTTGCTCCCATTATTGGAAGGCAAGCAGGAGTTTTGGGCCATGGGGGAGTTCGTGCATTTGGGAGAGCCGTCTGTACCAGCGTTGGTCAAAGGGCTGACGATGCCGAGCCCCAGAATTCGCTACAACACGATTGAGACGCTGTCGATGATGAAAGGAGTGTCCGGTGTGCCGGCATTGCTTCAGACAGCCAAAGATCCGAATGAGCTCCCGCGTGTCCGCGAACATGCCCTGCGTGTGGCGATTCGACTCGATGCGGCAAAAACGCCCGAAGCGATCGAGGTGATGTCCAAGGATCAGAATCCCTCGGTGCGGAAAGCGGCGGCGTTTGAATCTCGTTATGTCAGGCTCAAAGCGGTGATCCCCACGCTGATCCCGATGATCACCGACGACGAACGATTCGTGGCGATGTCGGCGTTGCATTCCCTCTGGATTGTGACCCGTCATGAAACCGAGTTTCACGATTGGGATACGTCGACGAAGCAGGATCGGCAGGCTTGGGTGAGCGAGTGGGTGGAGTGGTGGGCTTCGAATAAGGAGGCGTTCGAGATTCCTGAGCCACGGCGTTCCGGGAAGAGTTCCTGATCGCCAGATCTCGGGACAGGTAGGTTGCACGCCAAAACCGGCCTGTGTTACCTATACAGAATCGTACGGCGTCGGCTTTGTAGAGAGTGAGTGTCATTCGTATGGCGATTCTAAAAATAGCGAAACTTGGTAATCCTATTCTGCGTCGACAGGCGGATCCCCTTGGCCCTCGCCAGATCAAATCGGTCGACATTCAACGGCTGATCGATGACATGCTGGAGACCATGTACGACGAGCCCGGCATCGGGTTGGCCGCTCCGCAAGTGTCCCGATCCGTGCAGTTAGTGGTGATGGCCTGCGAGGGGGATTTTCCAGAAACGGTGCTCATTAATCCGTCGATCGCGTTCTACGGACCCCAGCAAGTGGAAAATTGGGAAGGATGCTTGAGCGTGGATGGTTTACGGGGGAAAGTCACCCGTCCCTCATTAATCCGCGTGACGGCGCTGGATCGACAGGGTAAGGCGCTTGATTTCGAGGCGACCGGCCTGCTTGCCGTGTGTATTCAGCATGAGATGGACCATTTGATCGGGAGACTATTCCTTGACCGAATGACGGATATGTCGACACTGACGCAACTTGCCGAATTCGACCAGTACTGGAAGAAAGATCCTGCCGCCGTCATCTGACGGGTCGGGATGTAACCTGCCCCTGTGAAAACCCTGCTGCGTGTGCTTCAGTATCTCCGGCCCTATCGCCTTATGGTGCTGGGGACGTTCCTTTTTGCCGGCCTGACGACGGCATTCGAACTCGTTCCCCCGTGGCTGATCAA
>JABFSU010000113.1 GCA_013140455.1 Nitrospira sp.
GGAGCAATTTCATCGCATGGTCAACACCGAATCGGGCCTCCTCGGCGTATCAGAAATCAGCGCCGACATGCGAGACCTCCTCAAGCAAGAGCAGGATGATCCACGAGCTGCCGAGGCGATCGAGTTATTTTGTTATCAGGCTAAAAAATGGATCGGTGCGTTGGCCGCGACACTGGGTGGTGTGGACACAGTAGTCTTCACTGCCGGGATTGGGGAGCATTCTCCAATCATTCGCGCACGCATCTGCGCCGGCTTGGAATTTCTCGGCGTCGCGCTCGATACAGTGCGCAACGAGGCCGATGAGGCCGTGATTTCTAGCGAAGGCAGTAGGGTGATCGTGCGAGTCATTCATACGGATGAAGAAAGTGAGATTGCCCGGTCCGTGCTGGAGATGGTCGGAGCCGAGTCGTGACGAAGCAGTAGGAGGAGACTATGCAACGAACAAAGCCGAAGATATTGAATCAGGACCAACTAAAGAAATTGGACGCCTATTGGCGAGCGGCCAATTATCTGTCGGTCGGACAGATCTATCTCTACGACAACCCGTTACTAAAGAAACCGCTCGCGCGGACTCATATCAAGCCGCGCCTGCTCGGCCATTGGGGCACGACGCCGGGCCTGAATTTTATCTATGTGCATCTGAACCGCATCATTACACAACACGATCTCAATATGATCTATATCGCTGGTCCCGGCCACGGCGGACCGGGGCTTGTCGCCAATGCCTATCTCGAAGGCACGTACAGCGAAGTCTATCCGGACGTCTCGCAGGACGAGCAGGGCATGAAGCGGTTGTTCAAGCAGTTTTCGTTTCCCGGTGGCATTCCCAGCCACGTCGCGCCGGAAACGCCGGGCTCTATTCATGAGGGCGGTGAATTGGGCTACTCACTGTCACATGCTTATGGTTCAGTGTTCGACAATCCGGATCTCATCGCAACCTGCGTGGTCGGCGACGGGGAAGCGGAAACCGGCCCGCTCGCCACGAGCTGGCATTCCAACAAGTTTCTGAATCCGGTCACCGACGGGGTCGTCCTGCCGATTCTCCATTTGAACGGCTACAAGATTGCCAATCCCACGGTTCTGGCCAGGATCAGTCATGACGAGCTGGATCATCTGTTCCGCGGCTACGGTTACAATCCTTACTTCGTCGAGGGCCGCGATCCCTCGAAGATGCACCGACTCATGGCGGAGACGCTCGACGCTGTCATGCAAGACATCCAACGAATCAAAACTGTTTCGCGCAAAGAGGGCACCCCAAAGCGCCCAGTCTGGCCCATGATTGTGCTCCGAACACCCAAAGGCTGGACCTGCCCTCCACAGATCGACGGCAAGCGGACTGAGGATTACTGGCGTTCGCACCAGGTCCCTATGGGCGACATGGGCAAGCCGGCACATGTGAAGATTCTTGAACAGTGGATGAAGAGCTACAAGCCTCAGGAACTGTTTGACAAGTCCGGGCGATTCAAGCCCGAACTCGCCGAACTGGCGCCCAAGGGAGATCGGCGCATGAGCGCGAATCCTCACGCAAACGGTGGGCTGCTGTTGAAGGATTTGCGGCTGCCGGATTTTCGTCGGTACGCTGTCGCGGTGAAAAGGCCTGGTGCCGTCGAAGCCGAGGCGACTCGCATCATGGGAGCGTTTCTACGAGACACGATGAAGATCAATATGGAGCACCGGAACTTCCGCCTCTTCAGTCCGGATGAGAACAATTCCAACCGTTGGCAAGACGTCTTGGACATCACCAACCGTGCCTGGATGGCAGAACGCCAGCCCTACGACGACCATCTGGCACCGGACGGCCGGGTGATGGAGATGCTCAGTGAGCACCAATGCCAGGGGTGGCTGGAAGGCTATCTGTTGACGGGCCGGCACGGATTCTTTTCCTGCTATGAGGCCTTCATCCACATCATCGACTCGATGTTCAATCAACATGCCAAATGGCTCAAGGTCTGCAACCAGATCCCGTGGCGACGACCGATTGCCTCGCTGAATTATTTGTTGTCTTCCCATGTTTGGCGACAGGATCACAATGGGTTCAGCCATCAAGATCCTGGATTTATCGATCACGTGGTCAACAAGAAGGCCGAGGTGATCCGGGTCTATCTGCCACCCGATGCCAATACGTTGCTGTCTATCACCGACCACTGTCTACGCAGTCGCAACCATGTGAACGTCATCGTGGCCGGGAAGCAGTCGGCGCCGCAATGGCTCGACATGGATGCCGCGGTGAAGCATTGCACAGCCGGCATCGGCATTTGGGATTGGGCGAGTAACGATCGGAATAGTGAACCGGACGTGGTCATGGCCTGTTGCGGCGATGTGCCTACGCTGGAAACGCTGGCGGCCGTCTCCTTACTGCGGACGTATCTGCCGAAAGTGAGGGTAAGGGTGGTCAACGTGGTGGATCTGATGAAACTACAACCATCCGCTGAACATCCGAACGGATTGTCCGACAAGGACTTCGATGCCTTGTTCACGACGGACAAGCCGGTCATCTTCGCGTTCCACGGCTACCCGTGGCTGATCCACCGGCTCACCTACCGACGGACGAATCACAAGAACCTGCATGTGCGTGGGTATAAAGAAGAAGGGACCACGTCGACCCCGTTCGATATGGTGGTGATGAATGATCTCGACCGGTTTCATCTGGTCGCCGATGTCATCGACCGGATCCCACTTCTCGGCTCGCGGGCCGACTATGCCAAGCAGGCTCTTCGTGACAAACGCATCGAACACAAGCAGTACATCGCCGAGCATGGTGAAGACATGTCGGAGATCCGTGAATGGAAGTGGAACTGGAGCCAGAAACCTGTGCGAGGGACGCGCGGATAAACAGTGAGCGGCTCCCGGACGGACACAACTTGCCGTGCATACGAGCGTGACTCCGGCCAATGATGCTTCTCGATCTCTATGAATTTCCTCCCACGATATGATATCGAAGGGACCCTATGGAGGGTGTCCAGCTCGCTTCATACAAACATGCCAAAGGAGAGGAAAGGTATGGGCCGGATGGTGCTGTTTTGTGTTCGTTGGATTATCGGAGCATTTTCTCTTATGTTCCTGCTGGTAGGACCAGCTTATGCGGATGATTCAGATAACAAGAAGCCGGATGATCCGAAGCCGAAGGAGCTGCTCGATTGTCGGTATGGGCAAGCCTATGAGAAAACCGATGGTGAAACCATTGGAGAAGCCTTTCCTTCCGACGACGTCTTCCGCCCCCTCATGGCGGACCCCAAGCAACCACAGTTCTTTGCGACCTGGCGATCGACGCGATCGCGCACCGACCGCACCAGCTCCAACATCGGGTCAGTGGCGATTGGAGAAAACTTCGGTTTTTATACGAGGCGGGAAGGATGCAATGGATGGCAGATCAGCCTGCTCACCGGCATTTTCGCTCAATTCGACTTAGATGAAAAGAATGCGCAACTGATCAACACGGACTTTAATGTGGGGATCCCGATTACCTGGCGCTCTGGAAATTGGTCCGCACGATTACGCTATTATCACCAAAGCAGCCACATCGGCGACGAATTTTTGGGGGCCAACCCAGGGTTCAAGTCGATTACCTTTATTCTTGAAGAAGTGGACGCGATTCTTTCCTATGAATACCGATGGCTACGTCTCTATGGAGGAGGCGGGTATCTCGTGCACCGCGAACCAGCAACGTTCGACCGAGGGAAGATCCAGTGGGGATTTGAAGCGAGGGCGCCGTCGCTTCGGACACGGATCTTGGGATCGTTCCTCGACCGGTTGGTCGTCACGCCCGTGCTGTCGGCGGATTTCAAGTCGACCCAGGCACATGAGTGGATCATCGATACCAATGTGCTCGGTGGATTCGAATGGTCACGGACAGGCTCCTTCCGTCGTTTTCGGATTATGGCAACGTATTTCCACGGGTATAATCCCTATGGGCTGTTTGCGATCAACCAGAAGATCGAATCGATAGGGCTTGGGGCCTACTTCATGTTTTAGCGGCCCTCTGGTCGCGACCCCCGTATTCTTGAAAAGGAGCCAGAACGATGAATAAAACAACCTCCTTTTCCATTTGGTACGTGCTCCTCGCCATCATGGCCGTGGTGCTCGTACATGATTTCATCCTTGCCCTGAATAAGGTTGAAGAGCTCCCCTACAGCCAGTTTAAGAGTTTGATGGTGACTGGGAAAGTGGCGGAAGTCTCCGTGAGCAGCCACATCCTGACCGGCAAGTTGAAGGCCG
The DNA here is from genome assembly GCA_013140455.1 of Nitrospira sp. GTDB lineage: Bacteria > Nitrospirota > Nitrospiria > Nitrospirales > Nitrospiraceae > Nitrospira_D. Next base: position 4,216 of record JABFSU010000113.1, read on the forward strand.
AAGGCGAATCCAAGGAGCAGAAAGCCTTTACGACCGTGCGCGTCGAGGATCCGGACCTGGTCCGCGAACTCAACCAACATGGGGTTACGTTCACCGGTGTCATTGAATCCACGTTTTGGCGTGACCTTCTGTCCTGGGTGATCCCGGTCGCCCTATTCGCGGGCATCTGGTTCTTCATCTTTCGCCGGTTTGGCCAGGCCCAAGGCGGCTTCATGCAGGTGGGGCAATCCAAAGCGAAGATCTATGTGGAGAAGGACATTAAGGTCACCTTCGCGGATGTCGCCGGGGTGGACGAAGCCAAAGAAGAACTGGGTGAGGTGATCGAGTTCCTGAAGACGCCGGAGAAGTTCACCAAACTTGGCGGCAAGATTCCCAAGGGCATACTCCTGGTCGGTCCACCCGGGACCGGCAAGACGTTGCTGGCTCGTGCGGTGGCCGGTGAGGCTGGGGTGACGTTCTTCAGCATCAGCGGCTCGGAGTTCGTCGAAATGTTCGTCGGGGTGGGGGCGGCCCGGGTCCGTGATCTCTTCGATCAGGCCAAGCTGAAAGCCCCCTGCATTATTTTCATCGATGAGTTGGATGCGCTCGGAAAAGCCCGTGGCGCGGGGCCCATGGGGCATGAGGAGCGGGAGCAAACGCTCAATCAGCTGCTGGTCGAGATGGACGGCTTTGATCCTCGCATCGGCGTCATTCTCATGGCCGCGACCAATCGCCCCGAGATTCTTGATCCCGCGTTGCTGCGGGCCGGCCGATTCGATCGTCATGTGGTGGTGGACCGTCCGGACAAGATCGGTCGCCTTGCCATTCTTCGTGTGCATGCCAAACAGGTGACACTGGGCCCCGACGCGGATCTGGAAAACATCGCTGCGATGACGCCCGGCTTCTCCGGAGCAGATTTGGCCAACATCATCAATGAGGCGGCGTTGCTGGCGGTGCGGCGCGGCAAGGATCAGGTCGGTTTTTCAGAATTGCAGGAAGCGGTCGAGCGAGTCATTGCCGGCTTGGAGAAGAAGAATCGCGTCTTGAATAAGATGGAGAAGGAGCGGGTGGCTTACCATGAGACGGGTCATGCCCTCGTCGCCATGTCCTTACCAGGGATGGATCAGGTACAGAAGATCTCGATCATTCCGCGCGGTGTGGCGGCTCTCGGTTATACCTTGCAACTTCCGACAGAAGACCGGTTTCTGATGACGAAATCGGAATTGGAGAATAAGGTTGCCGTGCTACTCGGCGGGCGGATCGCCGAAGAAACGATCTTCGGGGAAGCCTCCACGGGGGCACAGAATGATCTGGTTAAGGCCACCGACATTGCAAAAAGCATGGTGAAGGCTTATGGAATGAGCGAGAAGCTCGGTACTATCACCTTGGAGCGAGAACGACAGCCTCAATTCCTCCAACTTCCGGTTGCGTCGGAACGAGGCGATTATTCCGAAGAGACTGCTCGTGAAATCGATTGTGAAGTGCGGCGAATCATTGACGAGCAGTACGGACGGGTGACGCGATTGCTGGAGGAGAACAAAGCCGCTCTGCAACAGGGGGCCACACTGTTGTTGGAACGCGAGGTGATCACAGGGGCTGAGCTGAAAACTATTATGGGGAAGCTGTGAGCGGACGTGATGGCCTTCTTGTGGTTTTCAGGCAATGGTCATCATGAGGCATTATGTGTGACGGCGTGACGAGTCGAAGCGACTGACGGAGTGAAGCCGGTGGAACAACAGGCAACGATTGCTGTCGAGGACAATGTGATTCACTGCCGGGGGTCTTGGACTCTTCCAAATTTGTCCCATCTGGAGCGGAAAGGCCGAGCACTTCGATGGCCTGATACCCCTACCGTCCTCTACGACGTCGGCGAAGTGACGGCCATGGATACGGGCGGCGCGCTCATACTGCAGCGCTGCATCGACGGCGTGCGGCACAAGGGGCAGCAGACTGCACTCCAAGGGTTGAAACCTGAATTCGACGAGTTGCTCAGGAAAGTAGAAGTCGAGTGGTCTCGACCCGAGGGAAGCGGTGCGGGTCGCGGGATGAGCTGGGTGGAACGTCTCACGCGTGCTGTGCAGTCCCGGCAGGTGTCCACGATTCGTGCGCTCGCATTCGTCGGAGAAAGCACCATCGCATTCGGTCGAGCACTGATACGGCCACGCTCCATTCGGTGGCGGGCGCTCTTACGGATCGTGGAAGTGGATGGTGTGCGGGCCTTGCCGATCACCGGCCTCCTGATGTTTCTGGTCGGTGTTGTGTTTGCCTATCAGGGCGCAGAACAACTCCGTAAGTTCGGCACGAACATTTTCATCGTGGATCTGGTCGGCATCTCGCTGTTGCGAGAGATTGCGCCATTGATCGTGGCGATCCTCATCGCCGGGCGTTCCGGGTCAGCCTATGCGGCGGAGATCGGCACGATGAAGGTTACGGAAGAATTGGACGCGGTGCGGACACTGGGTATTTCGCCCATGAACTTACTCGTGCTGCCGCGAGCGTTTGGTTTGGTCATCGCTCTCCCTCTGTTGACGGTGTATGCGGATGTCGTAGGCGTATTCGGCGGCATGTTGATCGCGTTGGGGGAACTCAATGTGAGTTTCGTTGAGTTTGTCGCTCGATTCCAGGAAGCGGTTTCGATGCGACATTTTCTGATCGGGTTAGGGAAGGCACCATTCTTTGCAGCGATCATCGCCTTGGTGGGCTGTTATCAAGGATTTCAGATCAGAGGTGGTGTCGACGACGTCGGCCGACACACCACCATCAGTGTCGTGCAGGGGATTTTTCTCGTAATCGTCTTTGATGCACTCTGCAGTATCTTGCTCAATTGGTGGGATCTCTAGCAGGATGTTGAAAAAGTCCGCCAGCGGCGTTCTCGCCTTGCTGGACGGTCTTTTTGAACATCCTGGGTCTCTAAGTTTGTAGCGATCTGCGAGCAACGTGATAAGAGGTAGTTTCTGATGCCGTCGGTTACGAACATTGAGATACCGGTGATCGACGTGAGCCATGTCGCGACGAAGTTCGGACAGGCCGTCGTGCATGAAGATGTCAGTCTCTCTATTCACCGGGGAGAAATTTTCGCAATTGCTGGTGGCAATGGGTGCGGCAAGACCACGTTATTACGAGAGATCATCGGTCTGATCACGCCCTCGGCTGGAACGATTAGAATTCTTGGGGTAGACAGTCGGCAGCTCGAAGAAGGCAACGGTCGACCGATTCACCGGCGGTTTGGTGTGATGTTCCAGCATGGCGCGTTGTTCAGCTCGTTCACGCTGGCGGAAAATGTTGCCGTGCCGCTGCGCGAGCATACGACGCTGAGTGAGGCACTAATCCGTGATATTGTCGCTGCCAAGATTGCCATGGTGGGTTTACCGCCTGCGAGTGCAGTGAAGTATCCCAACGAACTCAGCGGAGGGATGCGAAGACGAGCTGCGCTCGCCCGAGCGATTGTGATGGATCCGGAGTTGCTGTTTCTCGACGAGCCGACCGCTGGGCTCGACCCGATCATCGCTGCAGGATTTGATGACCTCGTACTCTCATTGAAAAGTCTTTTGGGGCTGACGGTGGTGATGGTGACACATGATCTGGATTCACTGTGGCGGATCGCCAATCGTGTGGCAGTGCTCGGTCGCGGAACGGTCCTGGGTATCGGCACCATGCAGGAGTTGTCCCGATCAGACGATCCCATTATCCGTGAATACTTCCGTGGCCCACGTGGAAGGGCGGCGAGCGAACAGGCGGCGTGGAACCACAATGGGCCGCAGACGTGAGGCCTATTGTCAGAGGAACACGGTTCGTCTCTGAAATACAAGTGGAGAGATAGAGACGAATAAAGGCGCAAAGAGATGGAACCAAAAGTCAACTATATCTTGGTCGGGTCGTTCGTCGCGTTTCTTGGAGCGGCTGTCCTAGTCGGCATTTTATGGCTAGGGAAGACCGACTACCGTGGTACATACGACCGATACGAGGCTCATATGAAGGAGTCGGTCGCAGGATTGAGCGTCGACTCCACCGTCAAATATCGTGGTGTTGATGTGGGCCGGGTCAAGGCTATTGCCTTGAATCCTAATAATCCGGAGGAAGTTCTGCTGGCGATGGACATTGTGCGCGGGACGCCGATCAAGAACGACACAATCGCCGTACTGGAAACCCAGGGGCTGACCGGGCTAGCCACCATCAATTTGACCGGAGGGAGTCGGGATGCGCCTTCGTTGCAGGCCCAGGAGGGACAAGCCTATCCGGTCATTAAGACCGGTCCCTCACTCTTTTTCCGTTTGGATGAAGCAGTGTCCCGCTTACTCTCGGAGGAAGGTCTGGCTCAACTGTTGGTTGATCTTGATTCGGCGGCGAAAGGAGCGGCAAAGGTTCTCGATGAAGACAATCGAATACTGCTGAAGCGGACGATCAAGGATGTCTCGGATGTAGCCCAGACAGTTGCGGCCCATAAGACTCAAATTGAGCAAAGCTTGAATGGGGCGGCTAGAAGTGCCGACAACCTAGTTAAACTCACGACATCACTGAACGAGCAAGTTCCGACTCTGCTCGCCGGCCTCAACAAGAGCGTCGCTGCGTTGGGTACAGCGACAGATGAACTGGCTCGAACCAGCAAGGCCGTTGGCACTGTTGTTAATGAAGCCAGACCAGAGCTGCAGCAGTTCACGCGGCGGACGTTGCCTGAAGCCGGGCAGTTGGTCACGGAACTTAGACAGCTCACTGGTACACTAAATCGGGTAGCTAGAGAATTGGAACGAGAGCCGAGTTCGCTCGTGTTTGGACGAAAAGCGCCATCACGCGGACCAGGGGAATAATCTCAAGAGATGTGACGAAGCGTTTCGGCTGTTTTATTTCTGAAAGGCTTACGGCCGTGAGAGATTACAGATGAGATATTGGTTGGTCCATGCAGCCTGTGCATTGCTGATGATGACTGGGACTGGCTGCCCGTCGCTCCGCAGTGGCTCTGAAGCGGTCCACACCTATCAGCTGAGTCTCGATGGGTCGCACAACGAGGCTCGTCCTGCCGGCGGGAACGGTCCAGTTCTTCTGGTCAGCACTCCGCAAGCCGACCCCGGATTTGAGACGCCCCGGATGGTGTATGTCAAGCGACCCTATGAGTTGGAATATTTCGCAGCGAATCAATGGGCCGACACACCGGCACGAATGTTCACACCGCTGCTGGTCCAGGCATTGAGTCAGAGCGGAGCATGGCGCGACGTCGTTCTCTTGCCAAGCTCGGTGACTGGCGACCTCCGACTCGATTCCTATGGGTTTGCCGTACAGCAGGAATTTCTTCAACGGCCTAGCCGCGTCAGGGTGACATCACGAGCACAATTAGTGGATCTCAAACAATCGATCATTGTAGGAATGCAGACTTTTGAGGCGATAGAGCTTGCACCGAGCGAGAATGCCTATGGCGGCGTGCTGGCTGCCAATCGAGCGGTCGCGGCGCTGCTCGATCAGATGGCCTCGTGGCTTCGGGAATGTGTTCGGCACTCGCCGGAATGCGGTCGTTAGCGGGGTGCTTGCAAGACCAAAGAGAAAGGGAATGTCGTGAAAGGTCCCGGCCTCTCTGTCCTTTGCGTGTTGACGACGGCCTGTTGGCTCGTGGCTTCGACATCCGACCCCGCCGCGGGTGAGCGCAATCTCGCGAGAGGCAAAAAGCTCTATGAGAACTATTGCTTCGCCTGTCACGGTTCGCAGGGAAAAGGGGATGGGGTTGTCCAGTTTGATCCCCCGGTGGCGGATCTGACATCGAGCGACGTGCTCGTGAAGCCGGATTCCCGCCTCTTGAAGAGCATCCATGAGGGACGACCGAACACAGCCATGGATGCCTGGAAATCTAAATTATCAGACGAGGCCATCCGCGATGTTCTGGCCTATGTTCTGACCTTCCCTCGCTGATTGAGCCGATGAACCAACATGAAAACCTCCTGGAAAACGGGGATCAGTTTCGGGTTGACGTCGGGGGTCATTACCACGCTTGGGCTGATGGTGGGACTGCACTCGGGAACGCATTCGCGCGCCATCGTGATCGGTGGAATCCTGACGATAGCCATCGCCGATGCCATGTCAGATGCACTCGGTATCCATGTGTCCGAAGAGTCGAAGAACAGCGTCCCAGTGAGCCAGGTCTGGGAAGCCACGCTCGCCACATTCGCTGCGAAATTTGTGGTCTCGGCCACCTTCGTCGTCCCGGTCCTAATCAGTCCGCTCGATCAGGCGATTGTCATCAGCATAGTCTGGGGACTATTCTTACTCACAGTCCTGAGTTTCTTCATCGCACGGGCGCAGACCATTGCGCCCTGGAAGGTTATTGGCGAACATCTCCTCATCGCCCTGTGTGTCGTAGCGATGACGCATGTGGTCGGCGATTGGGTGAACGGCCTTGTGGAAACGGAGTGATGGGATAAAGCGGTCGGGGACGAAACGATGAGAAGACGACACGTAGGGTGGACACGGAGCCTACTCTGGATCACAGTCGGTGCATTTCTCATGTGTCAGCCACCGACTTGGGGAGCGGACCTTGGCGAGGTTGTTCCGATAAATCGAACGCACCGTGTCGTCATGCATCTCAACGCTAGTGACGAAAAGGTCCAGCGTGGCACCCTCAACAACATCAAACATCTCTATCAGGAACTCGGGCCGCAGAACCTCACGGTTGAACTGGTTGTGCATGGGGCCGGACTCCCACTTTTGACGAAGAGAGGTACGACATTCGCTGACGAGCTAACTGACTTGAAACGCACCTACGGTGTGAACTACACGGCCTGTTCCAACACCATGAAGACTATGCAGGTGACGAGGGAGGATTTGATCAGTGAAGTAGGTGATACGGTACCGGCGATGGTCCGGCTCATGGAGCGACAGGAACAAGGTTGGGTATACATAAAGCCGTAACCGATGGCTATTGACTCAAAGCTAGAGCCTTGGAGGAGGAATGGAACAAAAAAGCAAAGTGTATCTGTATCAGACCGCAGTGAAGTGGACGGAACAGCGCAAGGGCGTGATCACTTGTGCGGGGAAGCCTGATGTGCAGGTGGCAACACCGCCAGAATTCAAGGGGCATGACGGCATCTGGTCTCCCGAAGATCTCTTCGTGGCCTCCGCTAACGTCTGTTTGATGACGACGTTTCTCGCAGTGGCGGAACGAGCCGGACTCGCCTTCTCCTCCTATGAGAGCACGGCGGAAGGTCGATTGGAGTTGGTGGAGGGGAAATTTCAATTCACCACCATCACGATCAGGCCTTCCATCACTTTGAA
>JABFSU010000128.1 GCA_013140455.1 Nitrospira sp.
GGCCAGACGCCCGACCAGGTGTACTATGACAATCTGACGACAGGGCTTACGGCTGCGTAGTCAGCAATCCGCCAGGCGCCACTTAAGAATGGGAATAAGCTGTCCAACCAACCGGAGCCACCTCTCTCCGACCTCTTCAAAACAGTCATTCCCTCCAAGATCTTCGAGAGCATGGCGATGGAGAAACCGATCGTCCTGGGAGTGGAAGGGGAGAGCGCCGAACTTGTGATGTCGTCAGGCGGGGGAATCTGTATCGAACCGGAGAATGGGAAAGACCTCGCAGACCAGGTATTGAAACTGTATCAAGATCCCGCCCGATGTCGCGCACTCGGCACAAGCGGCAAGCACTATGTGCTGGCGCACTTCGATCGCCAGGTCCTGGCGAGGAAGCTGACCGATGTCATGCAGCAAATCGTGAACAAAGGTTGAGCGGAAGAGGACGTTGGAGGCGTAGGGAGAGGTTAAGGTCGAGGCTGAGGGCTCGGAACGTTGGAGGTGGGAGGTTGTTGCAGAACAGGTCGAGAAGGGCTGCTGTAGCTCGCCTCCGCAGGGGCTCTCTTTGACGAAGCAGGGACGGGCGTTGAATAATTCATGTATCTGCTGTATCTCAAGGGGGCCGACGAGGGCACGAACCTGTGATCCACATGGCTCAATAGGCGCGATCATGAAACTGCCCCACACAGACCGGCTGCAGATTCCACAGGCGAAGGTGGTTCATTATCTGCTTTCTTCGACCCACCGAGCGGGCAGAGGCAAGGCGAGGTTCTTTTCCGCATTCGGTTTTCAGGTGTCTGCATGGGAAGAGCTGGCCAATGCCTTGCAACAACACGCGAGGGAGTCCGATGTCACCCTATCTGAAGACACACCGTTTGGCACTCGGTATGTGATCGAAGGTTCTCTTGTTGCGCCGAATGGCCGTCAATTGCAAGTTCGGACGGTCTGGTTTATAGATGCAGGGGGCCAGGCGCCGCGATTTGTGACCGCCTATCCCCTGAAACGGAGGACGCCATGATTCAGGAGTTAGACGACGTGATTTTAGAATCCGACCTTCCCAAGCACGGTCTCAGGCGAGGAGACATTGGGACCGTGGTGTTGATTCATCGCGGAGGCGAAGGCTATGAGGTTGAATTTACCACCTTGGACGGCGAAACGGTGGCCGTTGTGACGCTGTTAGCCGCTCAGGTTCGTCCGGCTCACACGCGTGAGATTGCTCATGCGCGCGAACTGGCCGGCTCGGCATCGTAACCGTGTCCCCCTTGAGGAGGATTGAGGGGTGGAAGAGGGTGGAGGCGGTTCAGAAGTTCGAGGTTGAGCTGGAGAGGATGTTGGAGGACTGATGTTCGACAGTCTCTAACCTCTTCTCTCAAACTTTCCTCCGGCCTTCAACCTCAACACTCTCCTAATACACGTATTTCGTTAGACTAAGTTTTTTCTTGCATAGACCTGTTTATTGTCATAAGGTCTCTAAAGAACGTCGTGAAGTGAGCTGCTATATCCCCCGCAAGGGTTTTCGGCTTCTTCTTTCGGCAGAGAAAAACATACATAGCCGGTCTCTCTCCTCAGATGCCCCGACAGGGCGTCAGCGGAGAGCCCGCTTCAGCGAGCGATTGTTATTGTCAGTGAACCACAACAGCAGTACGGAGGTGTCCTATGAAGCAAATTGGCGTGCGAATCGGATTGGGGGTTATCTTGTGCGGCCTGCTGGCAAGCCCGGCCACGGCAGCCCTCATCACATATAACTTCACCGGCGATGTGACTCACGTCCACTCGCAATTGACCTCATCGTTCAGCACAAACCCAAGCCCTTCGGCCATGTCTGGATTCGTGACGCTCAACACCGTCGACACGAATGTACTCGACACCAAGGTGGGCAACTACACCGTGACGAATTTCAGCGTGACCATCGGCAGCTACACTGCGACCATGGGAACATCCGGCCTGGTCGAGATCAAGGACGGGACACCAGGTCTTGATAGAGTGATCGGGACAATCAATTCACCCAATGGCCCCAATGTGAATTTCTTGGCACCCAGACTATTCGATGTTCAGCTTCGTGGTCCGGCCGGCACATTCAGCGGTGATGCTCTGCCGACGACCGCACCAAGTATTTCCTCCTTTACCAACTTCAACCGCTGGCGTCTGATATTTGGCCCAGAAGGTAATGGAAAGGTTGTGCGTGGGACGATCACCTCGCTCACGGCCGTGCCCTTGCCTACGGCGGTCCTTCTCTTCGGTGCCGGACTGGTAGCCTTGGCCGGCCTCGGAGCGGGAAGCCGGCGGCAACGGAAGAACAGCCTCGCATAAACCGTCCTTCGACTGCCCCTTGAAACGGCCGACGCGTATGCGTCGGCCGTTCTGTTTTCTTACTCATCTCATATCACTATAAGCACGCACAGCCCCCTCCTGACTCTGCCTTCAAAACATTCCCATCTTGATTTAAGTCAGCATTCAGGCCCGACAATCAACGATAGCCCCCCATCCGAGGAATAGTATTCAGAAGGGATCAGATCTATTCTTCTTCCACAGCCATCGACTCGCACAGAACGTCTCGGACAGAGATCTCTGCACTCGCGGCAACAATCAGCGCATTGGGACCATCTCTATCCGGAAAGGAAATGTCATGAAAGTGTTCAACCGTATGTGGGCCGGATTACGCATTATCGCGTGCATAGCAGGATTGAGCGCCGGCGCGGCTTCCCCGGCTCTGGCAGGCCTCGTGACCTTCTCCTTCACCGGGGTAGTCGACTCCGTCGACCCTTCGCTGGGATTCAGCCCAGGCCAAGCATTGGCAGGTTCTTACGCTTTTGAATCAACGACTCCGCTCAGCAGTCCCGACAACCGATACAACGGCGCAATCACGAGCATAGCCGGCAGCCTGTATCCATACACTGCAACCCTCGGAGCCGGAAGCAATTTTATTGCAGTGAGAAACGGCCTCTCAACCGGCGATCACTACATCCTGTCGGCGCCTCTTGATCCGACGCCTGCGGTGAGTGGACTGAGTGTTCGCTTCGAGATGGAGTTGATCGATCCCACAGCTACGGCATTTCATAGCGAGGCACTGCCTGCGACTCCGCCGAGTCTATCGGCCTTCTCAACGAAGAGCTTTCGCCTCATCTTTGAAGACACCGCGCATGCTAACGCAAGGGTCCTTGGAACCTTGACTTCCCTGACGGCCGTGCCCTTGCCCGCAGCAGTCGTTCTCTTTGGTGCCGGACTGGTAGCCTTGGCCGGCCTCGGAGCGGGAAGCCGGCGGGAGCGGAAGGCCAGACTCATCGCCTAAGCCACATCGGAATAGGCTTCCATGGAACAGCCGGCGCGGAAGCGCCGGCTGCTTTGTTTTGAGTCCTCTCATTTTCACTGCGATAGTATCTATTCTCTTGCCATCTGCTCACATTCTGTGCCGATTGCTGCCTGATTCGGAATTGAACCTTCCTCGTAGGCTTCTGCACACAACGGTTGCAAGCTGTCCATTTTCACCCTCTGCATTTCCAATACGTTAGCCCCATCCAGCGATGGCCTAGCTTTTGCTGATTCCCCCGGGCTGTGCGCATATACCACCTCTACAAGGAGTCTGACGTTATGCAGAAGAACAAACAGTCGACGATCAAAGGGCTTTTTCTTCCGGCGATCGCGCTGTGCTCCCTGTTCGTCACAGGGAACGTGGCTCAAGCGGCGTTGGTGAGCTATTCCTTCACGGGAGGAGTCAGCAATGTGAGTAGGGCGTTGAAATCAACATTCCCGCTCTCGTCAACAATGTCCGGCTCCTTCCAGTTTTATGATGCGACTCCGTCGTCTGGAACTGGGCGCTATCTTGGCGCCGTTCAAAACCTCTCGCTCAAAATCGGAAGCTATACGGTCAATCTGGATCCAGCGGGTTCCACCAACGTGATTCGCATCACGGATACCCCCTCTGGCGACCTGTGGCGGCTGAGGACCTCCGTCACCGGGGCTTCGATCGGGGGATTCTCTCCGGAGCATTTCCGGCTAGACCTAGCGGATGAAGATGGCGGGGCAATTACCGAGACCACGCTCAAACACCCGCCAAGTCTGGGATCTCTGACCTCGACCCACTGGCGGCTCGTCTTTAAAGACATTGATGGGAAAACCGTCAGGATCCAGGGAGCGCTTAACAGCCTGACCGCAGTGCCGTTGCCCGCCGCCGTGCTCCTGTTCGGAGCGGGGCTCATCTCCCTGGTCGGTCTCGGTGCAGGAGGCTTGAGAAACCTCCGCGGAACCCGACAGGCCTAAGCTCACTGGTATGAGCACAGACATGGGCTTGGCGCCCCGTCACAGGGATACGCCAAGCCCTTTGTCTATCTGAAGCAGGCTTAAGACTAGAAGCGTAAGGAACGTTAGAGGCGTATGGTTACCTCAGACCTCCAACCTCAAACCCTTACTGGGGAACTACGTAGAGGCCCTCTGAAATTCGACAAGAAGGTTGCCTTACTATAGTCAATCTGATATCAAAATACATACCCTCTACGCGGTCACTCTGCTGTAGATCCATCACATCGGCCGCATCTTTATGAGCAGCAAGCTTTTACTAGGCTTCAGCGCAGTTCTCGCCACAGTTTCACTGGGCTATCTCTATTTTGACAGCCTGGTGTTTCTGTTCAACCATTGGATCGGCAGTGACGACTATAGCCACGGGATGTTCGTCCCTCTCATCAGCCTCTTTCTGATCTGGCAATCACGGCATCGCATCGCTGCAGCGGGAATTACCGGTTCCTGGTGGGGCATGGCCATTGTTGTGACCGGTCTCTTACTCCATCTGGTCGGGGAACTCGCAACTCTCTATGTGCTCCAACACCTCTCCCTCTGGATCGTTCTCGTTGGATTAGTGATCGGCGCAATCGGCCTCAAAGCCAGTCGCGCGATCATCTTTCCTCTTGGCTATTTACTGACCAGTATTCCGCTACCCACGTTCTTATACGCCGGTTTGTCGAGCCAACTGCAATTGTGGTCATCGGCGCTCGGTGTCGGCTGTCTGCAACTTGTCGGCGTCACGGCCTTCCGTGAAGGCAACGTGATCGATCTGGGTCCGGTGCAGTTGCAAGTTGTGGAGGCCTGCAGCGGAATCCGCTATCTGCTCCCACTGACCTCGTTAGCGTTGCTCTGTGCCTATCTGTTCAAGGACCGGATGTGGAAACGCGTCATCCTGGTCCTGTCGTCGATTCCCATCTCAATCCTCGTCAACGGGTTTCGCATCGGCATGATTGGCGTCCTCGTCGAATGGTACGGACAGGGGGCATCCGAAGGCTTCGCCCATCTCTTCGAGGGCTGGGTTCTGTTCATGGCCAGCCTTGGTCTGTTGATTCTTGAAATGTGGTTCCTGGCCAGGATCGGATCGAACGGTCAAACCGTGTCTCTTCAAAACCGATTCACCTGGCTCGATCCCTCTCCGGCTTCTTTCTCTGCCTCAACCTCAGCCTCGACCTCTCTTCCATCCGCCTACCTCTTCAGCGTGGCGCTGTTGATTCCCGTAGCATGGGCCTCCTCCTTCCTCGGCCAGAGAATAGAGGTTCCGCCTGACCGAGCGTTGTTCGTCGATTTCCCCATGCACATCGAAGGGTGGACCGGTACATCCTTGTCGCTGGAACAGCAGTATATCGACGCGCTGCGGTTCGACGACTACGTGTTGGCGGAATATCGCCATGACGGCAGCCAGCCGGTCACATTCTATTCGGCCTACTATCGGTCGCAACGGAAAGGGCAATCGGCCCATTCCCCGCAGAGCTGTCTCCCCGGCGGGGGATGGGAAATCTCCTCCATCAAGAATTTTGATTTCGCTCCGGTGTCCGGTATGGCTCGCCAGCTCCATGCCAACCGCGCCGTCATCGAGAAAGGCAACCAGAAACAGATCGTCTTGTACTGGTTTAAACAGCGGGAGCGCATTCTCACCAGCGAGTATCTGGTGAAATTTTATTTATTCTGGGATGCCCTCCTGCGCGCACGAACCGACGGAGCGCTGGTGCGTATCGCTTCTCTCGTCGGGCCGGGCGAGACTGAAGAGATCGTCGATCAACGGATGCGGCAGTTCGTATCAGTCATGCAACCTGAATTGAACCGGTATGTGCCGGATTGATGGGATGTTGGACAGGCAACAATGACTAGCGAACTATTTTTCAGCTTCATGACCTCGCTGCTCATCTGCATGGCGCTGATTCCGCCGTTGCGGATGCTGGCTGACCGGTTCCATTTTATGGATCAGCCGGGCAAGCGCAAAGTGCATCAGCATCCGGTGCCCAGAATCGGCGGTCTGGCTTTCGCCGCAGGGGCCTGTGTCAGCAGTGCCTGGTGGGGTCCCAAAGACAACACGACCCTGTCGGTGCTCCTCGGCGGATTGATCATCCTGGGATTCGGCGTCTGGGACGACCGAGCGAATCTCGGTTACCGGGTCAAATTGGCAGGACAGGTAATCGCCGCACTGGCCGTGATCCTGGCAGGAGAAATCCGCTTCGAATCGGTTCCGTTCCTGCTCGATGCCGAGCTGCCGACGTGGATCGGAATCCCCGCGACCGTCCTCTTCCTCGTTGCCGTCTCGAATGCGGTGAATCTCACAGACGGCCTCGACGGACTGGCCGGAGGGCTGTCCTTCCTCACACTCTGCGGCATCGCGTACCTTGCGCATCTCTCGAACAACTCGCTGGTACTCTTGCTGGCCGTTCCTTTTATGGGAGGTCTCCTGGGCTTCCTGCGATACAACACCTATCCGGCCAGAATTTTCATGGGAGACGGCGGCAGCCAGCTGCTCGGATTCATGATGGGAGTCTTGGCGATTCTTCTGACCGATTCAGCCAGAGGCCCTTTCAGCTCTTCTCTCTCCCTCTTTCTGCTGGGGTTGCCCTTTCTGGACACTCTCGGTGTCTCAGCCCAACGGCTGGCCGAAGGACGCTCTCCCTTCATCGGCGACCGCGCCCACATTCACCACAAGCTCCTGGCCCTCGGCCTGCATCACTACGAGGCCGTCACAGCGATTTATGCCTTCCAGGGTCTCATGGTGGCATCGGCCTACTTCCTGCGCTGGCAATCGGATGTCTTGATCATCCCCCTGTACCTCTGCCTGGCCGGCATCGTCCTGGCCCTGTTTATCGCCGCAAGCCGTGGGTTCTTTGCCAAACCGTCTCCGGAGAATGCGCTGGTCCGTTCCGAGCAATGGCTCCAAGAAGCCCTGAATCGTCACTGGCTCCATGATTTGCCCATTCGCTTCCTGGCCATCGTCGTCCCTCTGTTTCTGATTACCACGGTATTTCTTCCGGCCGAAGTCCCACACGATATCGGCTATCTGTCGACCGGGCTGTTTGTCATTGTCTTACTCGGACTCGCATTTATTCCCCGGCTGGCGCCCTATTTTGTCCGAGGAGGGCTCTACCTCGGCAGCACGTGCCTGCTGTATGTCAGCGATGCCTCGTGGTTGAAGGCAGTATTTCCTATTCCCACGACCTACCATCTCCTGTTCGGCGCGATGGCGATCATGGTCCTGCTGACCATGCGATTCGACAGCCAAAGCCGGTTTCAAACGACTCCTCTGGACTACTTGATGGTCTGCCTGGCCGTGATTGTTCCGTTTCTTCCCGGAGTGCAGGCGAATGTGTCATCACTCGGCCTCTTTGCAGCCAAACTGATCGTGCTGTTTTTCTCGTTCGAGTTACTGCTCCATGCCTTTTCTGATCGAGTCAAGCAGCTCGGGCTGGTATCACTCTGGGTGCTGTTCGGCTTAGGGATCAAGATGTGGCTGTAGGAGAAAAGGTTGAGGTTGAGTGGGGAAGGTTGAGGATAGGTCGAAGCTAGAGAGAACGCGACGCATAGGAGAGAAGCTAGAACTTGGGAAAGAAAGACAGGCTGAGCAAGGGATAGGCGAGGTGGGGATATTCCCACTTGGCCTCAACCTTAGCCTCAACCTTCTTAACACCATAGGTAACACCATGAACTACAGAAACATCATCATCGTGATTATGGCGGTCGTACTCGTCGCGTGCGGCGGGCCGGAAGAACGGAAGGCCAAGTATCGGGCCAAGGCTCAGGACTACCTCACGGCGGGGAACTATCCGAAGGCCCGGGTGGCACTGCGCAATGTACTCAAGATCGATCCCAAGGACGCCGATGCCTATTTCTTGTTTGCGCAGGTGGAAGAAAAGGAAAAGAACTGGCGCAACGCCGTGGGTCTCTATCAGGAAGTGATCGAACTCGTCCCCACCCACAGCGCCGCGTTGATCACCCTGGCCAAGTATTATCTGGAAGCCCGTCTGAGCGACCAGGTGCTCGCGACTGCCGATAAAGTCCTCGCAATCGATCCCCGAAATCCACAGGCCGGCGCCCTGAAAATCGCGGTCCTGGCGCTGGAAGGATCGCTGCAGGAGGCCACGCTCAAAGCTGAAGCTCTCGCCAAGGAATTTCCCACGGAACCGGACGTCGCGATTCTGCTCGCCACGCTCTATGGCCAACAGCAACGAACCCCGGACGCCGTCACCGTGCTTCGACTGGCGTTGGATGCCCATCCGAAGGACATGGATCTCCTCAACAATTTGAATACGATTCTGCTCCAGGCAAAGGATCTCCCCGGCGCGGAAACCGTGGCTCGCCGTATGATCGATGCGGAACCGACGGTGTTCGATCACCGGTTGAGACTGGCCCGGCTCTACGACGGACAGGGCTCCCCCGACAAGGCGGAGACCGTCTTGCGCGACGCGATCGCCCTCGACCCGCAGAGTGAAGAGCGCCGGCTTCTGCTGGCCGATTTTTTCCAAACCAGAAAGAACTCCCGCGCCGCGGAGCAGATACTCCTCGACGCGGCGAGCCACTTGCCCCATTCAACGAAGCTCCGCTTCGGTCTGGCGGAATTCTATCTGAAGAACGGACAAGAGCCTCAGGCGCGCGAACAATATCAAGCCCTGATCAAAGAACATAAGGAGAAGGCGGCCGGTTTGGACGCCACGGTTAAACTGGCAGAACTGGATCTGTATGCGGGAAAACAGGCGGACGCGAGCCGGCAGATCCAGGAAGTCCTGAAACTGAATCCTCGATCGACCGAAGCCCTGGTGCTCTCCGGACGCATGGCTCTTGCGAAGCGCAACGGCAAAGATGCGGTTCAGGCCTTCCGAACCGTCCTGCACGACCAGCCTGAATTGGCGACCGTCCATTTTCTTCTCGGTCAGGCCTATCAGGTGACCGGCGAGATCAACCTGGCGAAGGAAAGTTTCGAACGGGCTGTCGCCCTCTATCCGGGACAAGTAGATGCCCGCCGCTCACTGGCAGCGCTCGAAACCCAGAGCGGCAGACCCCAACAGGCTCGCGCCAGACTCGACGATCTCTTGAAGCAACGACCGGACGATCTGGCCGCGCTCGACATGCTGATGAACCTCGATCTCGTGACCAAGAATTGGACTCAAGCAGAGCACACGCTCGAACGGCTCAGATCCGTCTCGAAAGATAGTCTCATCACGTCCATGGCAGAAGGTCGGCTGCGGGAGGCGCAGGGGCAGTTCGATCAGGCCGGCATGGCCTATGAGCGGGCGACGGCATTCGCCCCTACCGAACCTGAGCCGCTCCTGTCACTCATCAAGCTGGATATCGCGCAAGGCCATACCGACAAAACCAGAGCCAGGCTGGAAACGCTGGTGGCCGCGCAACCGAATCATTCGTTCGGCCACGGGCTGCTGGGCGAAGTACTCGCCATGACCGGTCACCCCGCGGAAGCCGACAGCCAATTCAAAGAGGCAACCAGGGTCAACCCCAAGTGGATCACTCCCTGGCTCGATTGGGGAAGCCTCTGGCTCGCGCAGAAGCAGCCTGATCAAGCGGTGCAGGTCATCCAGGCCGGTCTCACAGCCAACCAGGACAGCGAAGAGTTATACATGCTGCTGGCCTTAGCCTATACAGCCAACGGTCGGGTCGATCCGGCCATCGCGGCCTATGACGGGGCATTGCGCTTGAATCCCCGCAACGTGCTGGCAGCTAACAACCTGGCCGTCATGCTGGTCGATTCCAAAGGTGACCCCCAGAGTTTGCAAAAAGCCTTCGCGTTGAGCCGTGACTTCGAAAAAGACGCGCCGCACCCGCTCTTTCTGGATACGCTGGGTTGGGTGCGTTTCAAGATGGGACAGCAGGACGAGGCGCTGCGGATCATGAAGGATGCTGTCGGGAAAGCACCGGAGGTTCCAACGCTGAACTATCATCTCGGAATGGCTTACTTCAAGACGGGCAAGACCTCCGAAGCCCGAACCCACCTCGCCAAGGCATTGAAGAGCAGCGAATCGTTCCAGGGGAGACAAGAAGCGGAACAGATTCTGTCGCAGATGAAAGGGTAGAAGCCAGTGGAAAAGATGCTAGAGGTTAGAGGTCTGAGGTTTGAGGTGAGAGCGAAGAAGGCTCAGGCTCAGGTTGAGCGAGAAATATTCGAGGTGCGAGGTTTGAGGTTCGAGGCGAACATAATTGCCTCCCGCCATCAATCTCCAACCTTAACCTTAGCCTCGGCCTTCCTGCATCACCCTCGCATATTGGGAATGGCAATGCTCCTCCTTGGCGTGGCGCTCATGATGGCGGGCTTGCTGCCCACCCTTTCCCTTGCTGGCACAACCACACCTATCACGTCGGTCGCCGACCCTGGCTACCGGCTTGGAGCGGAAGATGTCATGTTGATCTCAGTCTGGAAAGATGAGCAGCTGACGCGCGAAGTCGTGGTTCGTCCGGACGGGATGTTTTCGTTTCCTCTGGTCGGGGACATCCAGGCCGAGGACCGGACCGTGGAAGAAATTCGAACAGATCTCGTCAAGCGACTGGTCAAATACATCCCGAACCCGAATGTCTCGGTCGCAGTCATGAAGGTGCTGAGCTACAAGATCTATGTCGTCGGACGGGTGAACAAGCCGGGAGAGTACCTGATCGGCCACTATACCGATGTGCTGCAAGCATTGAGTCTGGCAGGGGGGCTGACTCCTTTCGCCGCGGAAAACGACATCAAGGTGATCCGGCGGGTGAGGGGACAGCAGCAGGTCTTCCCGGTGCGCTACGGAGATCTCCGCAAAGGGCAAGACCTGGAGCAGAACATTCTTCTCCAACGCGGCGACACCGTGATGGTGCCGTAGACAATGCGATGGAGGCTAGAGGGTGGAAGCTGTGGTCGATCCCGCAGTTGGAGCGGCATTACGCAGGTCATCTTGTGGATCTGCCTCATGGGAACTGGCATGGTATCCCAAAGCGAAGCAGCTGAGTGGTCGGTACTTCCGTCGATCGGAGTTAAAGGCGTGTACAACGATAACTTGCTCTTAATAACGTTACCGCACAGCGCGACTTACGGCTATTGGATCTCGCCAGCAGCTGAGTTTGCGGGGAAAACTGAACGCCTTGAGGTCAGCGGCCGGATTGCCGCTGATTTTGTCTCCTACTACGGCGGGGAAGAACGTCGCTTTACCAATACCTTTCTTCCATTGACCATGAGCTATA
>JABFSU010000108.1 GCA_013140455.1 Nitrospira sp.
CGGTGACTTTGGCCATCAGGTCGGTCACTTCTTTCCATTCTTCCGGAAGCAGGTCCTGTTTCAATTGAGGATGAATCGCCCATTGCGCATCGACCTGAGTTCCCTTTCGGCTCACGAGGACGCGCAACAGTTCCACGTCCCATGTCGCTTTTTCGTTTGGATTCTCGCCTGTCGGGGAGCTGCCTATTGGACCCGAGGGAGGTGTTGAAGTTGCCATAATGATGTACTCCAGCAAGAAGGTTGCACAATCTTAGCGTACAGATTGGCTTGCTGTATATGGGGTGCTGAGTTGGTTTGGAGCGGCGGCGGGCTTACAGGCAGGGGCGTCTCTTCACGGGTCGGCTGTCGGGTTCATCGGGGAGATGGAGGGCTGCTGTCTAAGGATTCCCGAATCACTGAAATCATAGCATCGTGGAGATGCCCATTGCTTGCAACCAACTCCTGCCCATAGAGAGAGTGCGATTGGCCACACAAGTTTGTGATTTTTCCGCCGGCCTCCCGAAGGATTACCACACCTGCTGCCATGTCCCACGGGTTGAGTTTCACTTCCCAAAATCCATCAAATCGTCCCGCTGCGACATAACACAGATCAAGGGCTGCCGATCCTGTGCGGCGAAGTCCTTGGACCCGAAGTGCAAACCGAGCAAAGTGATCGAGGTTGTTGTTCGGAGTTTCTCGAATATTGTAAGCAAAGCCGGTTACCAGGAGGGCTTGATCTAACTGTGCTGTTTGAGAGACGTGGAGGGGCTGATCATTGACCTGCGCTCCTCCGCCACGCGTAGCGCTGAAGAGTTCATCACGCGTGGGATCGTACACAACACCAAGTACACACTGCTCCTTGTACTCAAGGCCAATGGATACGCAATACGTAGGGAAGCCATGTGCAAAATTTGTGGTGCCGTCGAGCGGATCGATAATCCAGACGTAGGGCGACTGACTCTGGCCAATGCGGCCTCGCTCTTCCGCAAGAAAGCCGTGGTCGGGATAGCTGGCAAGAATCACATCAATGACGCATTGCTCGGCGGCATGATCTGCCTCCGTGACGAGATCGATAGCGCTCTTGTTTTCGACACGGAAACCGTTGCGTGCGTAGCACGAAAGGACCTTGCCTGCTTGTCTTGCTGCGTGAATGGCTGTTTCCAAGAGCAAGCTAACAGGCACTTCATTGGGGGGTGATGAGTCAAGCATGGCGAATCATAGCACAAGGCCTCATGAGGGCTACCTGCCTATCTTCAAACTCCTTATCCAGCAATGGTTAGTAGAGTTGGTATATTGACACGTGCAATTAATTCAAAGCATATGAATCAATAGATCGTAACCATTTATAAATATGGAGATGGTAAGTTTCTATTCTGTGGCAGGCAAGCCTTGTCCATGTACTTGTCACAGCTTTTTCTTCTGTAGATAAAACTACTTTACCATCATAGTATTTTAGTATGTTGTAGGTGCTTGACAGTTCTTGTATGCAATGCTATAAAGCAAGCATGCTTCTGTTGGGGGTGCTGTGGAAGAACTAACAGATATCCTTGTAGGTCTTGAGCAGCGGATCCATGCCTACAAGAATAGGTTTCAGGAGCTTGAGAAAAAGAAACGTCGACTCGATGACGAGATTGCGACGATCAAGAAATACCTCGAACTTGCCGAGACGCTCTACCGAGTAGAAGCGGATAAAGCGAAGCTTGCCAGTCTCTCCAGTCAAATTATTACCGATGATAATAAGGGCGTGCGGACTCTTCCGGTCATGGACGTGACGGATCAGTCGCGTGAAATTCTCTTAGGTCGTAGCAAGTACGTCGGAAAAAGTGTTCCCGAAGCGACGTATGAAATCTTGCGCGAGTCCAACCGTGCCATGCATGCGAAGGAATTGCTGCAGCGGCTTGCGGAAGGTGGGTTGCAGATCAAAGGGAAAACGCCGTTGACCTCTGTTGCGACGTCACTGAAGCGGGATAAACGATTTAGAAAAGTCGGTCCGAATACGTTTGAAGCACTTGAGGATGTGTTGGTTCAAGCGGTGTAGGTTGTCGTATTCCTTTAAAGGGAGGGGGGTGAGACTCTTGGCAACGAAGAAAGCAGCAGCAAAGAAGAAGAAGAAGTAGCCCGCCGAGTATGACTCGCCGAGGGTGAGGCCACTCACTCTCGGCGTTTACTCATGATTGCGCCTCGTGAAGGTGAGCAATCACTCCCCTCCCGTACGAAATCAATCTCAAGTATAGATGAGTAGTTATGAGGCCTGAAGCGCGACGGCTGGCTGTGACCGGCTGATCGAAAGCGACTTCCTGGATTCAGCGGAAGCGGATTCTGTGTTGAGCAGAATCCATTTTTCAGGCTGTTCCAAGATTTGCTCGACAAGACGCGTGTGGAGCGCATGTCCCGACCGTTCGGCAATGAGGTGGCCGATGAAAGGCATGCCAAGCAGTGAGAAATCCCCAATAAGATCCAGGACCTTGTGGCGGACGAATTCGTTTGAGAAGCGAAGGCCGGATTCATTCATGATTCCGCTCTCTGAGAGTACCACGGTATTCTCGAGGCTTCCGCCTTGTCCGAGACCGCGCGCCCAGAGGGCTTGTACTTCGTGCAAGAATCCGAATGTGCGGGCTTCTGCAATATCATGCTCAAAGGTATCCGCGGAGCAGTCGTGCGTATAGACCTGCGTCTTGATCATCGGATGATTGTAGTGAATGGTGTACGTAATTTTGGGCGTCGAGGACGGTTCGATGCGCACACGCTTTTGGCCGTCGCACACTTCAATCGGGGCCATGATTTTCAAGTAGGGCTGGCGGCGGGATTGTGAGGTCAGACCTACGGAATGGATCAGTCGGACAAACGGTGCGGCGCTGCCGTCCATGACGGGAATTTCTCCGGCCGTGACGTCGATGTAGACATTATCAACTCCCAGTCCTGAGAGGGCGGCAAGCACATGCTCAATCGTCTTGACCTGAAAGCCATTGCCGTTGATCGCGGTGCATAGTTCGGTCGGCACCAAATGCTCGATAGATGCAGGGAGGGAGGCTCCTGACTTTCCATTCCGATTCACGAAGACGACACCTGTATTCACAGGCGCTGGTCTGAGCGTAATAGTTACTGGCTGGCCTGAGTGAAGCCCAATGCCAGAGCAGGTAATCGGAGCGGCTAGGGTTTGCTGATTCCTCACGAGAGCCTCCAAATTCAAATGACGATCTGTCATTTAGCAAGAG
>JABFSU010000142.1 GCA_013140455.1 Nitrospira sp.
GTGCCGCGTTTCACCAGCAGTTCGTGATAGCGTGCAAACGGGCGTACCATCGTGGCCCAGTTGGCCGAGAAGAAATGACGGATGAGGAAGGCCTGTTCTTCCGGTGTCAACTCTGCGGCTGGACGTTGAGCCCGTTCGAGGAAGAGATCGCGCACGGTGCCGTTGCCGATTTCCTGAAGCTGAAGCAATAGCGACGGTGTGAAGTTAAAGGTGGCTTTCACCGCCGGGAACTTCTCCAGCAGGTACGCCATATCGAAATACGCTTTAGTGGCATGGAGGCGTACCCAGGGCATACTTGCCGTCCCCGCAATCGGGTCGGTGTAGTAAGGCTGGTGCATGTGCCAGACAAAACAGACGTGGACGTTCTTCATTGGAGCGTGATTTCTCTCATCCTTTGAAGTATGTCATAGGGATACGAGACGCGCAACGAAGAGAGGAGTTTGTATCGTGACTGGTCAGACCGGAGAAGCGGGATGGAGGCGCTTCGTCGTGTATTGGGGGCCCGTGGTCGGCTATGCCGGATTGATCTTTTATCTGTCGGCGCAATCGCATCCGGACGAGGATCTGCCGTCGCTGCTTGGAAATGTGAATGACAAAGTGCTGCATGCGCTGGAGTATGCGGGCCTTGGCGGGTTGTGCTATCGGGCGTTTCGCTGGGGAACATCGCGGTTGATGGCGACCCATGCGTTGTTCTTCTCGATTCTGACGGCATCACTCTATGGGGTGACCGACGAGGTCCATCAATTATTTGTGCCGCTCCGTGAGTCGAGCTGGCAGGATTGGCTGGCTGACGCTACGGGCTCGGGGCTGGGGGCGGTGGCCGTTCGCTGGTTATCTGCAATGAGCTGGACGGCGCCCTTTCTTACCGGTGCCCGTCCGCGCTGACAGATTCATGCTGTGTTTGTGAAAACCTTTGGACCACTCGGTATAATCCGGCGCGTCTGACTGCTGCGGATGGTGCGCACATGGTCCGCTCCCGCTGAGCAATTCTGTAGTGTTCGTGACAACCTTTCGACCACTCGGTATAATCCGCCGCGTATGACTACTGCGAACCCGGCTCCGCCCAAGGGGCCTCTCACACCTCCCGATCAAGCCCTCGTCGCCCGCACCATTGAATCGCGGCTCAGTCCCGGTCTGGTTTTGCGTGAACTCCAGCCCTTGCCGGGGGATGCGTCGAACCGGCGGTATTTCCGTGCGGTCCTGGCCGGCGGTCCGCCCCATTCCGTGATCCTCATGCAACTGGCGGAGCCGGAAGGGTTTAAGCAATCGGAAGAAGCGGTCAGCGGGGCGATGCACCAGATCACCGAGTTGCCGTTTCTGAATATTCTGTCGCATCTCGCGAAGGCCGGCGTGCCGGTTCCGGCGCTGCATCACTATGATCATGCCGCCGGGTTGCTGTATCTCGAAGATTTCGGCGATCTGACGCTGGCCGAAGCGGTGCGTGACGCCGATGCGCCGAATCTGGAGTCGCGCTACAAACAGGCGATCAATGTGCTGGTTCAGATGCAAGTGAAGGCGACGTCACCGGCCGATCCCGGCTGCCTGGCGTTCCACCGGAGTTTCGATGTGCCGTTGCTCATGTGGGAGTTCGATCATTTCCTGGAGTACGGGATCGTGGCGCGCCAGGGTAAGCCGATGTGCTCGGACGATTGGACGGCGATCCGCGGGGAATTCGAAAAGATCTCCGAGCATCTGGCCGGTCAACCCCGTGTCTTCACCCATCGCGACTATCATTCGCGCAATCTCATGGTGGATGGACTGCGGCTTGGCGTGATTGATTTTCAGGATGCGTTGATGGGCCCGGCGACCTATGATTTGGCGTCTCTGTTGCGTGATGCGTATATCGCCCTCGATGAGTCTCTGGTGGATCAGTTGGTGAATTACTATCTAGACCTGCTGGCCGAGCATCGGCATGTCTGGACCAATCGCGAAGCCTTCAGGCGTTTGTTCGATCTCACGAGCATCCAACGGAATATGAAAGCCGCCGGACGGTTTGTGTACATCGACCGGGTGAAGGGGAATCCCAAATTCCTGGCCGATATCCCGCGTGTATTGGGGTATGTGAAACGGAACCTGCAGCACTATCCCGAACTCGCCGTTTTGCGCAAGCACCTCACGCCGTATGTGCCGGAACTTCAGTGAAAGCCATGATCCTCGCGGCGGGTTTCGGAACCCGCCTCCGGCCGCTGACCAACACGATCCCCAAACCCCTGCTTCCGGTTGCCGGCACTCCCCTCATTGTGTGGAATTTGATGCTGCTGAAGCACCACGGATTCCGCGATGTCGTCATCAATCTCCATCATCTCGGTCCGATGATCGAGCAGGCCCTGGGGAGTGGTGCCCAGTTCGGTTTGCGACTCCTCTATTCGCATGAGCCCATCATCTTAGGGACGGGCGGGGGGATCAAACAGGCCGAGCGATATTTCTCCAATGAACCCGTGTTGATCCTGAACGGCGACACGCTGTTCGATTTGGATCTTGAGGCGCTGTGCGCCTTCCATCAGGAACGCAAGGCCCTGGCGACGCTCGTGCTGCGGGAAGATCCTGATGCGGTGAAGTGGGGGCTTGTCGAAGTGGGGGCGGACGATCGCATTGTCCGGATCAATGGGAAAGGGCTGGTGGAGATGGCCCTGCCGACGCGGCCGCGCATGTTTGCCGGCATCCACATTCTGCACTCCAGGCTCTTGCGGGATATTCCACGAGAAGTGGCGTCGTCGATTATCGATCCCTATGTGGCCGCGATCGGGCGGGGTGAACCGCTGTTGGGGTATGACCTGAAAGGGTACTGGTCCGATGTGGGAACGCCGGAACGCTATGGGCAGGCCGAGCGCGACGTGAAGGCCGGTCTGCTGCGGCTGGAGGACCGGAAACTTCGTTCCAGTTGACAGGATGCTGAAAAAGTCCGCCAGCAGCGTTCTCGCATCGTTCAGACCCTCAACGTACCCCAGAGGGCACGCCTTGGCCCCTCACTCGCTGCGGCCTTGCTGGACGGCCATTTTGAGCATCCTGTGGAAATAGTTATTTATCATCGTCAGGCGTTGATTGCGTAGGCGGCAATGTCGTTTTCTCGCAGCCCGCTAGCCTCCCTGTAGTTCTCCGTCGCTTTCCCCTCGCCCTTCCTGCCGATCACGTTGTTGCTTAATCAGCCGGGCCAGATAGGTGCGCTGCAAGTGCAGATGTTCGGCGGCGCGCGTCTGACTCCCGTCGGCCTTTTCAATCGCTCGCGTGATGATGTAACGGCTGTGCGCGTCCATCGATGCGTGATAGGGCAGATCGAGGTACGAGAGGCCCGGTCCTTCCTCCCGGCAGAGATGGGCATCTTCAGGAAGCAACGCAATCATCTCTGGTTCAATCGTATCGGTCGGACTGAGCACGACTGCCCGGGCAATGACATTGTCCAATTCTCGAATGTTTCCCGGCCAGGGATACCGCGTGAGGGCTTCCATCGAGGCGGTACTGAGCGTCGCCGCCGGGCGTTTGGCTTCCCGCGCATGCCGTTCAAGGAAAAATTGCGCGAGCGCGGGAATGTCTCCGCGGCGTTCCCGCAACGGCGGCAGGGTAAGGGTGATGACGTTGAGACGGAAGTAGAGATCTTCGCGGAACTGCCCGGCCTTGACCGCTTGCCGCAGGTCCTTATTCGTCGCGGCGATGATGCGGATATTGACGGAGACCGTTCGGGTGCCGCCCACCCGCTGAAATTCACGGTCCTGCAAGACGCGCAGGAGTTTCGCTTGGAGCGGCAGCGACATGTCGCCGATTTCATCGAGAAAGACCGTCCCTCCGTCCGCCATTTCCAGTTTGCCCTTCTGCAGCCGGTCGGCGCCGGTAAAGGCCCCGCGCTCGTGGCCGAAGAGTTCATTCTCCAGCAGGGTTTCCGTCAATGCGACACAGTTGATCACCACCAGCGGCATGGCGTGCCGATGGCTCCATTGATGGATGGAGCGGGCGAAGAGTTCCTTGCCGGTGCCGCTTTCCCCGAGCAGCAGGACGCTGGCGTCGGAACGTGCGGCCCGTTGCGCGGCTTCGACGACGGTGCGGACGGTCGGGCTGGCGCCGATGATGTTGGCATAGCGGCCGTCGACTTCCGAGCGCAGGTAGGCGACTTGCCGCTTGAGCGAGTCCCGCTCAAGGGCTTTGCGGATGACGATGAGAAGATGATCTTTGTCGAGCGGCTTGGTGAGGAAGTCGTAGGCCCCTTCTTTCATGGCCTCGACGGCGGCGTTCACCGATCCGTGCGCGGTCATGACGATGACGGGCAGGTCTTCGACGTGTTTGATCTGAGAGAGCCGCTTGAGGACTTGAATGCCGGTCAGTTTCGGGAGGTCGAGATCGAGAAGGATCAGGTTGGGGGATTCCTGCTCGATCTGGTCCAGCGCCTGTTGTCCGTCCCGGGCGATGACCGTCGTATAGCCCGAGGCTTGCAGCCGATCCTCCAGCACTGTGACGATATCCGCGTCGTCATCGACAATGAGAATCTTAGCCTTCATTTCTTCAATTACTGCTATCAGATGATGCGGGGGAGGTGCTCCTCATTGCGCGCATGCACCGAGCACCGCCCTTGATTTAGAACATTCGATCATTCCCGTGTGCGGGGTGCGCGAGCACGAGGAGCGCTCCCCCGCATCGTTCCTCACCCCTCCATGACGTTCATGACCAACCCGGTCAACGGCTTGGGGAAAAAGTAGGTAGACTTGTGCGGCATCCGTTCGCCCGCCGTGGCCACGTCCTTCACCTCGCTCACCTTGGTGGCGTTCAAGAGCAACGCTCCGGTGCCGGTGCCGTTCGCGGCCCAATCCAGGGCTTCGTGGTCGTCCTTTGTATAGAGAATGGCTTCCTGTTCCTGTTGCGTCGGACAGAGCTTGGCGACGACGAGCTGTTGCAGGAGCGAGACGTCCAGCTTGGTGCGGGGCGACGCGCTGGCCGGCGGACGATGCGCGGCCTTGAGGGCCAAGGTCAGATAGGCCTCGCGGCCTTTCAATGCCAATCCGAACATGGGCGTCGTCCGCCCTTGTGTCCGCATCGCGTCGATGAATTGTGTGCGAACCGTGGCTTGCGTCTGGCTTGTAAAGGGATATTCCTGCAGGTCGAAGGTGTCGGCGAACAGCGCCTTCGCCTGATCGAACGACGGCAACGGGGTCGTCGTCACCCGGTGCGTGGGCAACACGGTCAGTCCCGGATCTTCGATCGGCGTGAGGAGCATGAGGACCGTGTCGTAGGGCTGCAATCCCTGGACGTTGCCGGCCTGCTGGCGGCGCAGCTTTTGATAATTCAACGCCGTTTCGTAGCGATGGTGGCCGTCGGCGATGAAGATGGGCTTGCTGGCCATGGTTGCCGTGACTTTCTGGGTGATGGCCGGATCCGAGATGGCCCAGAGGCGCTGCTCGAACCCGACATCGTCGCGGAATTCCACGCAGGGCGCAGTCGATTTCGCCGCCTGGGCCAATGCGGAGAGGATGGTGTCCTGTGGATCGGAATAGAGCGACCAGATCGGGCTGAAATTTGCGCGGCAGGCCTCCATCAGATTCAAGCGATCGGTCTTGGCCGCGGCGCGGGTGTTCTCGTGCGGATAGATTGCTCCGGTGCCGAACTCTTCCAGCTTGAACGCGGCAATGAAACCCCGCAGCGTTTTTCTCGGGCCCTTGGGGTCGGCTCCCGGCGGTACATATTCGATGGTGTGGTAGTAAATCGTCGGCTGCGGGTCCCGTTTCAACGCGCCCGATTGCATCCATTGCGAGAGTGTGGCGCCGGCTCTGGTATAGCGATTGTTGGTCGGGCCGTCGCCGGCCTGGTCCATACCCAGTTCCAGGCGAATGACGTTGTGCGGGTTCCGGTCGTACAGGGCTTTCTGGCCGGCTGCGTCGATGATGTCATAGGGAGGCGCGGCGACATCGCGTGCCGCACCGGCAATGCTGGCATCGTAGCGCGCACCGCGAAAGGGAAGAATCTGGGCCATGATGGTTTCGTGCTCCTGTGAAAAGTGGTCTCTGTTATATCTTCGGCGAAACCCGCCGAGCCTACTCCGCCGTAGTAGCCGACGAGGCTACGAAGGCTGGAAGCATGTCCTCCTTCGCCAAGGCTTCGGAGGACACCCGCTGCGCATTCCTCACGGCTTCATAGCCGTGGCTTTCTGCGTAGGCGGGTGAACGTGTGATATACCGGAAAGGCACTCACCTGACGTCCGGCTCAGTGCCCGTCTTCTCGCCGACACCATGGTGGGGAAAAGAGTGAGCGGGAGGAAAGGTTACCGGTCGCGGGTAATCATGTAGTCGGCAGCGACGATCAGCGCCCGGCGTGCCGACGAGTCCTCAAATGCTTCCAGTTCATGCTGGGCTGCGGCGATGTAGGCTTTGGCCCGCTCCATCGCGTAGGCCAGCGA
This sequence comes from Nitrospira sp., assembly GCA_013140455.1. Classification (GTDB taxonomy): domain Bacteria; phylum Nitrospirota; class Nitrospiria; order Nitrospirales; family Nitrospiraceae; genus Nitrospira_D. The sequence goes on from JABFSU010000142.1 coordinate 6,377, forward strand.
TCCGGCATCCTGCATCAAGCCCAGGATCCGCTCAAGATCCTCGCGGCTCAGCGTGCGGGTTTCCATCCGGTCCTTGATCATGGTGCGGTCTTGTTCACTGCAATGGTCGAGCAGATGGAGCAAGGGCAGTGTTGCCTTGCCCTGTCGCAAGTCTTGTCCGAGCGTCTTTCCCAAGCGTTCGCCGTCGGCATTGTAATCGAGTGTGTCGTCGGCCACCTGGAAGGCGATGCCCAGATACTGTCCGAAGCGGAACAGCGCAGACTGTTTTTCTTCTGAGGCGTCGGCGAGGATGGCGCCCATGCGGCAGGCGGCGGCGATCAGACCCGCCGTCTTATGTTCGACGATCTTGATGTAGTCGGATTCCGGCATCGAGGGGTTGCCGTTGTAATAGAGCTGAAGGACTTCCCCTTCCGCCATCTTCGTGCAGGCTTCGGCGAGGACCTCATTCATGCCGTGGCTGCGAAACTCCACGATCTGCGCCATGGCTTTGGAGTAGAGATAGTCGCCGACGAGGATGCTGATCTGGTTGCCCCAGACTTTTCTGGCGGTGCGGCGGCCCCGGCGGATATCGGCTTCGTCGACCACATCGTCATGCAGCAGGGTCGCCGTATGAATAAATTCAATCAGGCTGCCGAGTTGATAATGCTCGCGGCCTGTATAGCCACAGAGGCGGGCGGATAACAGCAGCAGCAGCGGGCGGACGCGCTTGCCCCCGCTGTTCAGGATATGGGCTGCAACGGTATTGACGAGGGTGACGCTGGAATCGAGGTTCTGACGGACCTGATGCTCGACACCGTCCAGTTCGGCGCGATACGCCTCCCAGACGTCTGCCATGCTGTTGATGGTCGAGGTGCTGGGTCCGTTCGACATGCCGCGGATGGTAGGGCAGTGGAGTAAACAAAGTCAAGCAAACGGAGCCCGGGTTCGACTGTGCAATCTTGACAGGGCGGGAGCCCATCCAGTAAGGTGCGGTGCAGAAAAGAACGAGAGAGAGACTGCCAATAAAACGACACGATATCGCGTGCTTGCCTCTGCATATATGAGTGGCCGCTGACCGCGAAGTCATCACCTTCTTCCTAGCGACACGAGATTGCCATGATGCCGATACCCGGGCTTCCACCGAAGCAAGGCCTCTATGACCCTGAACACGAAAAGGACTCGTGCGGGGTGGGCTTTGTCGTCAATATTCAAGGTCAGAAATCTCATACGATCGTCCAGCAGGGCCTGCAGATTCTGGAGAATCTGACCCACCGCGGCGCGCAGGGCTGCGACCCCTGCACCGGCGACGGCGCGGGTATTCTCCTCCAGGTTCCGCATGAGTTTTTGAAGCGCGCGGCCGGCGATGTCGGCGTGATATTGCCGAATGCCGGTGAGTATGGCGTGGGCATGGTGTTCCTGCCGCCCCTGGCCGATCGCCGGCAACAGTGCGAGCAGTTATTCGCGAAGGTGATTGCCGAAGAAGGCCTGCGGCTGCTGGGCTGGCGCGATGTGCCGGTGAAGAGCGATGCGATCGGGCCGGTGGCGCGCAGTACCGAGCCGTTCATGCGGCAGATCTTTATCGCCCGCGATGTGCTCAATGAAGCCCAGTTTGAGCGGAAGCTCTACGTGGTTCGTAAGCGGATTGAGAACGCCGTGGGCCAGTCGGCCATCCAGGGGCGCGAGTATTTCTATATCCCCAGTTTGTCGGCGAACACGATCGTCTACAAGGGACTTCTGCTGCCGCATCAGATGTCGGCTTACTACCAGGACCTCAAGGATTCGAGTCTGACGAGCGCGCTGGCCCTGGTCCACTCGCGGTTCAGCACCAATACCTTCCCGACCTGGCCGCTGGCCCATCCCTATCGCTACATGTGCCACAACGGCGAGATCAATACGCTCAAGGGCAATGTGAATTGGATGCGCGCCCGCCAGGGTCGGCTCAATTCCGATCTGTTCGGCAAGGACCTCGAAAAGCTCTATCCGATTGTGTCCGAGCAACAGAGCGACTCGGCTTGTCTGGACAATGCCATTGAGTTTCTGACCATGGGCGGACGCTCGCTGCCGCATGTGATGATGATGCTCATTCCCGAGCCCTGGGTGGCCAATCCGCAGATGGATCTCGATCGCCGCGGGTTCTACGAATATCACGCCGCGATGCAAGAGCCCTGGGACGGTCCCGCGGCGGTCTGCTTTACGGACGGCAAGCTGATCGGCGCCACGCTGGACCGGAACGGCCTGCGTCCCTGCCGCTATCTTGTGACCACCGACGGCGTCGTGGTGCTCGCGTCGGAAGCCGGGGTGCTGCCGATGGAGACGCACAAGATCCGGCAGAAGGGTCGGCTCATGCCGGGCCGTATGTTCCTGATCGATACGGTCCAGGGGCGCTTCATCGATGACGAGGAAGTGAAGGCCGAGATCGTCAGCCGCAAACCCTATCGTTCGTGGGTCACGCAGCATCGGATTTCGCTGGATGAATTGCCGGATCCGCTGAATGTGCCGCAACCGGATCATCCCACGACGCGTCAGCGGCAGCAGGCGTTTGGCTATACGGTCGAAGAGCTGAAGATGGTGCTTACACCGATGGTGGTGAACGGGGAAGAAGCCATCTCCTCGATGGGGACGGATACGCCTTTGGCCGTCTTGTCGGACCGGCCGCAGCTGCTCTTTAAGTACTTCAAACAGCTCTTTGCGCAGGTTACGAACCCGCCGATCGATCCGATCCGCGAGGAACTGGTCATGTCGCTCACGACCAGCATTGGACCGAAGCCGAACTTGATGGATGAAAATCCGGAATCCTGCCGGCGCATTCGCGTGAAACAGCCGATTCTGACGAACGCCGATCTGCAGAAGATCCGCGAGATCGCCGATCCCCATTTCAAGAGCAAGACGTTGAAGATGCTCTTCCGCGTCGCCGAAGGACCGGAGGGATTGGGCGCGGCGGTGGATGACCTCTGCCGGCAGGCGTCCCAGGCCATTAAAGAAGGGTACAAGTTTCTGATTCTCAGCGACCGCGGCGTGAATGAAGAGTGGGCGCCGATTCCGAGCGTGCTCGGCGTGGCCGCCGTCCATCACCATCTCGTGCGCGAGTGCACCAGAACGGAAGTCGGGTTGACCGTCGAAAGCGGTGAGCCGCGCGATGTGCATCATTTTGCCTGCCTCATCGGCTACGGCGCCGGGACGGTGAATCCCTATCTCGTGTTCGAATCGCTGGTAGACATGGAGCGCGACGGGTATCTGCCGGAAGGGCTCGATGCGCAGACCGCCGAAGGAAAGTTCATTAAGGCCATCAATAAGGGTCTGCTGAAAGTTTTCTCGAAGATGGGGATCTCCACCGTACAGTCCTACTGCGGCGCGCAGATCTTCGAAGCCATCGGTCTGAACCATGAGTTGATCGGCCGCTATTTCACCGGGACGCCGTCCCGGGTCGAAGGCATCAGCATTCGCGACATCGGCGAGGAAACGTTGCGGCGGCATCGGCTGGCCTATGAGCCGGCGCCGATCAGACAGTTGGATTTCGGCGGCGAGATCCACTATCGGATTCAGGGCGAGCATCACAACTGGAATCCGGACACGATCTACAAGCTGCAGCACGCGACGCGCAACAACGATCCCAAGACGTTCGCCGAGTTCTCGCAACTCGTGAACGATGAGAGCAAACGGCGCTCGAATTTACGCGGGCTCCTCGATTTCAAGTTCCTGCCGGAGCCGATTGCCATCGATGAAGTGGAGCCGGCCAAGGAGATCGTGAAGCGCTTCACGACCGGCGCGATGTCGTTCGGCTCGATCAGCAAAGAAGCGCACGAGACGTTGGCGATCGCGATGAACCGCCTCGGCGCCAAGAGCAATACTGGCGAAGGCGGCGAAGATCCCGAGCGATTCAAGCCGCTGGCCAACGGTGATTCCAAGAACAGCTACATCAAGCAGGTGGCCTCGGCACGGTTCGGCGTCACCAGCCACTATCTGGTGAATGCGAAAGAACTGCAGATCAAGATGGCGCAGGGCGCGAAGCCGGGCGAAGGCGGGCAGTTGCCGGGGCACAAGGTCGATGAGAACATCGCCAAGTTCCGCTATGCCACGCCGGGCGTGCAGCTGATTTCGCCGCCGCCGCACCATGACATTTATTCCATCGAGGATCTCGCCCAGCTGATTTTCGACCTCAAGAATGCCAATCCCGAAGCGGCTGTGTCGGTGAAGCTGGTCTCGGAAGTCGGCGTCGGCACGGTCGCAGCGGGTGTGGCCAAGGCGCATGCCGACAAGGTGCTCATCAGCGGCGACTCCGGTGGAACCGGCGCGTCGCCGCTCTCGTCGATCAAGTATGCCGGCGGGCCCTGGGAACTCGGGCTCGCGGAAACGCATCAGACGCTGGTGCTGAACGACCTGCGCGGGCGGATTCGTGTGGAGACCGACGGGCAGATGAAGACCGGCCGGGATGTGGCCATTGCGACGCTGCTGGGGGCGGAAGAGTACGGGTTCGCCACGGCGCCGTTGATCATCGAAGGCTGCATCATGATGCGCAAGTGCCATCTCAACACCTGCCCGGTCGGCATCGCGACGCAGGATCCGGAACTCCGCAAGAAGTTCAACGGGCAGCCGGAACATATCGTCAATTTCTTCTTCTTCATCGCCGAAGAACTTCGGCAGATCATGGCGAAGCTGGGATTCCGGACGATCAATGAGATGGTCGGCCGTGTCGATAAACTCAAAGTGCAAAAGGCCATCGACCATTGGAAGGCCAAAGGTCTTGATCTCGCGCCGCTGTTGACGGCGCCGGATGTGGCCGCGGATGTCCCGCGCCATTGCGTGCAGAAGCAGGATCATGGCCTGGCCGATGTGCTGGACAATAAGCTGATCGAGCTCTGCAAGCCGGCGCTGGACAGCGGCCAGAAAGTGACCTTGGATCTGCCGATCCGCAACGTGAACCGGACCGTCGGCACGATGTT
>JABFSU010000059.1 GCA_013140455.1 Nitrospira sp.
CTGGTCCCTATCCGCATTGTGATATTCGCCGCCACGGTCTGGGAGTTTGCTGCCGTGCGAGCAGCCGTTTCCGGCGGTCGCATGGACAGGGTGCAGGGGCGGCCGCGGTATTGTGCGTCGGCGGGCGGGGGTGAATGCTGGGTGATTCAGACCGGGGTGGGCCCGCAGAAGGCGCATGCTGCCGCGCGGGATGTCCTGTCGCAGCAGACATTTGCATTGGCCATCTCGAGTGGATTTGCCTGCGCGCTGACACCGGCCGCCATTGGCGATATCCTGATTGGGACCAAGGCGGCGACGATTCGTAACGGAGGATCGCTCGACTATCTTGAGATGGAGGGGGACGAACGGCAACGATGGTGCGCCCTATTGAGCGGGAACGAGGCTCGTGCTTGTGCTACCTTAGGCTGTTTCATTTCCGCGGATCGCATCGTCTACCGTGCTGCGGAGAAAGTCGCTTTGGCGGAGCGTACGCATGCGACGGGGTTGGATATGGAGAGCGCGGCGTTGGCGAGTGAGGCGAAGGCGGCTCAGGTGCCATTCCTCATCGTGCGATCCGTGTCGGATTTATTAATGGAAGAACTGCCTCTTGACTTCAATCTCTTTCTCAGGCCCACTGGGTGGGTGAAAGGCCTAGGGTCCCTACTTGTGCATCCGTCGAGCTTGTTAGGCCTCAACCGGTTGCGGCGGCAAAGCGCCGTTGCGGCCGCGGCGCTCACGAAAAGTCTTCGGATAGTGGTCAATGCCCGTTTCGGAGTCAGGCCGGATTCACACATGACAATGACACCATGACGATGCTCGCAACCATAGGGCGGCTGGTCTTGAGATATGTTCGGGAAATGGGCCGGATGCTCATTTTCCTCGTGTCATCCTTCGGATGGTTGATGCGACCGCCGTTTCGGTTCATCCAGTTCGTCAAGCAGCTGCACTTCATCGGATATAAATCCACATTTGTCGTTGTACTGACGGCCGGATTTACCGGTATGGTGCTCGCCCTTCAAGGCTATTACACGTTGCGGAAGTTCGGCTCTGAGGGATTACTCGGGTCAGCGGTTGCGTTGAGCATGATCCGCGAGTTGGGACCGGTATTAGCGGCTTTGATGGTGACGGCTCGGGCCGGTTCGGCGATGACGGCTGAGATCGGTATTATGCGCATCACGGAACAGATTGATGCCCTCGATACCATGGCCATCAATCCGCTCCAGTATCTTATTGCACCGAAAGTGGTCGGGGGCTTGATCGGAGTGCCGTTGCTGGTGGCCCTCTTTGACGTCGTTGGAATCTATGGCGGCTATCTGGTCGGCGTGGATTTACTCGGCGTGAATGCCGGCTCCTACTGGACGTCGATCGAGTCTGCCGTCGAATGGAAAGATATCTACGGCGGCATTCTCAAGTCGATCAGCTTCGGATTGATCATCAGCTGGGTCTGTTGCTACAAGGGCTTCTACACCCGTATGAGTGCCGAGGGATTGGGTTCGGCGACGACGGAGGCGGTGGTACTGTCTTCGGTGGTGATCCTGGTGTGGGATTATTTTCTGACGTCGATCTTGTTGTAAGCATGCTCAAGCTTGTCGGTGTCAAAAAAACGTTGGGGACTCAGCCCGTGTTACGAGGGGTCGATCTCACGATCCCTGCCGGAAAATTGACGACCATTATCGGACGCAGCGGAGAAGGCAAGAGCGTGCTATTGAAGCACATGATCGGGCTGCTGCAGCCGGACGAAGGACAGGTCTGGGTCGGCGACGTCGATATCTCCCGCCTGCGCGGACAGCCGTTGAATGAAGTGCGGAAGCGGTTTGCGATGTTGTTCCAGGGGGCGGCGCTGTTCGACTCGATGTCCGTCTTTGAGAACGTGGCCTTTCCATTGAAAGAAAAGCTGCGTATGAAGGGGCCGGAGGTGGCGGCGAGGGTGAACGAGATACTTGAACAGGTCGGATTGGCCGGCATGGGGCACAAGTTTCCGGCTGAGCTCAGCGGCGGTATGAGAAAGCGCGCCGGCTTGGCCCGAGCCCTGGTGATGCGGCCTGAGATCGTCTTATTCGATGAACCGACCACGGGACTGGATCCGTTGATGGCGAAAGCCATTCATGAGTTGATTACGACGACGCAGCGGACCTTCGGATTTACGGCGGTCATGGTCAGTCATGAGATTCCGGAGATTTTCTTCCTGTCCGACTACGTCGCCATCTTGAAACAGGGACGGATTGCGGTGATGGCTCCGCCTGCCGAGTTTATCCGAACGACAGATCCGGAGATCCAGGAATTTATTTCAGTCGGGGGGCCGGTCGTGCTGTCCGGCGCCGCTGCAAGCTCGTAACGGGAGTATGGCGATGGAAAATACCAAGCTCGAACTGGTGGTCGGCGCGTTTGTCCTGGTCGGGATTCTGTGTCTGAGCTACCTCTCCATCAAGCTGGGGAAGCTGGAGGTGATCGGCGGCGATCTGTATGAAGTGACCGCACTGTTCAATACCGCGACCGGCTTGAAGTCGGGAGCGACCATAGAAATTGCCGGTGTGGAGGTGGGGCGTGTGAGGGGTATCGCACTCAAAGAGGATCGCGCGATCGTCACGCTCGCCGTCGGCAACGGGGTGAAACTCTATACGGATACCATTGCGTCGATCAAGACGAGAGGAATTATCGGGGAAAAGTTTCTGGCGCTGTCGCCGGGCGGCGGCGGTGATCCGTTGAAGGCGGGCGACACCATTCGGGATACCGAGTCCGGTCTGGATCTCGAAGAGTTGGTGAGCCAATATGTTCATGGTAAGGTGAACTGATTCATTTAATCCCCCTTAAGGGATTCCGTGGGGGTGATGTAAATAGAGGAGTGTTGAATGGTGACGCACAAGAAGACGTTCCGCGACGGGTCGGCGGTAGGGCAGATCGGCCGGCTGGTCATGATCGGCATGGTGGGGCTCTGTCTGTCTTTCGGCCCGGCGTTGTCTCAGGCGCTCGCGGGTCCTCCGACGGATTCGATGAAGGGCACGATCGACGAGGTGCTTCGCATCATTCGCGATAAGGAATTGAAGCAGGCGGCCAAGGCCGACGAGCGGCGATCGCTGTTGGAAAAGGCGGTGGCCGAGCGGTTTGATTATCAGGAAATGTCGCGCCGTGCGCTCGGCGCTCCCTGGAATCAGCTGTCGGACAAGGAAAAGCAGGAATTCGTGTCCCTCTTTCAGACGCTCTTGACCAGTTCGTACGCAGAAAAAGTGGAGTCCTATTCGGGTGAAGGCGTGCAGTATTTGAATGAACGGACGGAAAAAGACTATGCCGAAGTGCGGACCAAGATCCTCTCAGGGAAAACAGAAATCCCGCTCGACTATCGTCTCATCAACCACGGTACCGATTGGCGGGTGTATGACGTGGTGGTTGATGGCGTGAGTCTGGTGAACAACTATCGCGGACAATTTACCAAGATCCTTCGTGCGTCGTCCTACCCTGATCTTGTCGATCAGCTCCGGAAGAAATCCGATAAGCTCAAATCTCCGTAAGACCAGTCAGGCCGTCTGTTCATGTCCTCCCTGCGTCGACTTGCTATTTTGACCGTGTGCCTGTGGGCGGGGACTGCCGCGGTCTGCCTCGTTCCCGCCTGGGCCGACACGCAGGTCATCCCCGTTCCGTCAGTCTCAACGACGCGCAACGACGGGAACGATCTCGGGCTGATCATGCCGATTTTGATCACCGACCCTGACGGGGAGTTGAAGTATTTGATGGCCCCCATGGTGATTCGGAATTCGATTGTCGGAACCCGAGGGGCATTCAATTTCTTTCAGTACGAGCCGGGCGGGCGGCAAATTCAATTTATCGGCTCGTTCACGGAGAAGATCGAGCGCAAGCTCGTGTTTAACTATCTGGACCCCGCCTTCAGCAACGGGCGGTATTTCCTCCAGTTCGGCGGATCGTTTTTTAAGAACGCCACGTCCCGGTTTTTCGGACCCGGGCAGGATTCCGTGGAAGGCAATGAAACGAATTACACTGCGCGGGAAATACGGGCGAACTGGCGGTTCGGCGTCTACATGAACGAGGTGACGCAGATTGCGCTGGCTCAGCGTGTTCGTGATGTGCAGCTTCAGCGCGGGGCCACCAATCTTCCGTTTACGGGCGAGCGGTTCGGGGATGTAGACGGTGTCAACGGGCCATCGACGATCGTTGGGCACCGCGTGAGTTTTCACTATGACACGCGCAACAATCTGGTGACACCGACGGATGGGATGGCCATCACCGCGTATGCGGAGTTGAATCAAAATCTCAGAAACGAAGCCCATCCGGTGTATTCAAGGTACGAACTGGAGGTGAAGAAACTTTTCCCGAGCGAATCGAAGCGGGCCATTCTTGTTGTGCGGGCAAATTTACAGGCTACGATCGGCACACAGGTTCCATTCTTTGAGCAAAGCTCGCTGGGCGGGCAGAACAATCTCCGTGGCTTCGGCGTCGATCGGTACATCGACAAGCATTTGATCGCCGTGAGCATCGAAGAGCGGATCCATATCGCCCGCACCAGACTGGCCGGGGTCATGGCGGATTTTGAATTGGCCCCGTTTCTTGATACAGGGCAAGTTTTCGGGAATTTCAAAGATGTCAGTGTCAAAGACTACCGGATGACTCCGGGGCTCGGCATCCGCGGTATTGTGCGGCCGAATGTCGTGGGGCGCCTCGATTATGGGTTCAGTCGTGAAGGCGGTGCCATTTTCGCGGGCCTTGATTTTCCTTACTAGGAAGCGGGGCAGAGGATGTCGCGGGGCCAGATTGTTGTCGCCATCCTGTTCATGAGTATCGCCTTGACTGGTGGGGGCAGCCCTCGGCTCGTGTCGGCTGAGGGGTTTGGACCGTTCCCCGTGAGAAATTTCCAGCCGCTTCACCAGTTAGTGCTTGGAATGCCCGGCGATCGCGCGACGGTCTTGAAGCCCGGGGCGCTCGATCTTCGCATCGAGCTCGCCAATACCGCCAACGTCTTTTCCGATGCCGCACCGCAGACGTCGGTCACGATGAAGTTTGAGAGTATCCGGTCAGGATTTTTTCTCCGGTACGGAGTGACCGAGCGACTGGAGATGGCGGTGGAAGTGCCGGTGGTGAACCGATATCGGGGCATCATGGAAGGCATGATCACGGCGGTTGAGCGGGCGACGACCGGCTTGGCGCCTGATCGAAGGGCGCTCAAAGGAACCGGCTACGCCTACCAGGTGACATCGGGCGGACGCACCGTGATTAACGCACGGGAGGGTGTCGTCGGATTGGGCGACGCTTCGATTATGGGGAAGTATCAGGTGTTGACGGAGACGAGTTCATTACCGGCCTTGTCGCTTCGCGCTGCGCTGAAGCTTCCAACGGGAGACGAATCGCACCTCTTGGGAAGCGGCAGTCCGGATTATGGGTTCGGTGTGGCCCTGGAGAAACATGTTGCCAAGAACTGGATGGTGTACGCGAACCTCAACGGGGTCATTCCGACCGGCCATATTGCAGGATTCGGGTTGCAGCCGGTCGTCTCCGCACTGGTTGCGGTGGAGTATCTCTGGTCGGAGAACTTCTCTATCGTGGGACACTTTGACTATTTCTCGTCGCCGCTGTACGGAACCGGTACGCATGTGCTTGACAAGGGAGTGACGGAAGGAGTGCTCGGTTTCAGTTATCGCCTGCGTCCTCAGTTGCTCTGGCAGGTGTATGCCGTCGAAAATCTCGACTTCATTGTCGGGAGTGCTGCCGATTTTACGCTCTCCACAGTGGTGACGTTTCAATTTGGGTCATGAAGAGTGACGATCCAATAGGTGGCGCACCTAACTGCTTGACAGCAAAGGGTCCTTGTGTGAAACTGACGAATAATTCTATCGTAATGTGCTGTGATGCGGTGGCATCCATTTCTTCTGCCCCGTAGTTCGTAAAAACCAAGCAGAATAGCTGAGATACGATTCAAGGGAGACCATCCTATGTCGATCCTCAAGACGATTCAAAGTCCGGCAGATCTAAAGCGGGTGTCGCCGAGCCAATTGCCCGCGTTGTGCGAAGAAATCCGTGAGCAAATCATTGGTACGGTATCCAGCGTCGGCGGACACTTGGCGTCGAATCTCGGCGTGGTGGAACTCACGGTGGCGTTGCACTATCTGCTGAAAACGCCGACCGACAAGATCGTCTGGGATACCAGTAATCAGGCCTATGCACATAAATTACTGACTGGCCGCCGTGAGCAGTTCCATACGTTGCGTCAATACGGGGGATTGAGCGGCTTCTGCAAAAGAGAAGAAAGTGCATACGATTCATTCAATGCCGGACATGCCGGCACCGGTGTTTCGGCGGCGTTCGGACTTGTTGAAGCGCGCGAGCAATTGGGGCAGAAAAATAAAGTCGTCTGTGTCGTCGGCGACGGTGCGATGACGGCGGGAATGACGCTGGAAGGGCTGCATCATGCCGGCGGGTTGGGCAAGGATTTTCTGGTGATCTTGAACGACAATCAAATGTCGATTTCGAAGAACGTCGGCGCCATTTCCGCCTACTTGAGTCGAACCATTACCGGTGAATTCTACGGGAAGATGCGGGAAGAAACCGGCCAACTGCTGAGAAAGATTCCTCATATCGGGGAGGATATGCAGAAGCTGGCTCGCCGGGCGGAAGAGCTGGCGAAGGGGGCGATACTCCCCGGATTGCTGTTCGAAGAACTGGGCTTCCAGTATTGCGGTCCGATCGACGGCCACAACTTCGAACATTTGCTTCCGACTCTGGAGAATGTGCTGAAGATGAAGGGCCCGGTATTGCTGCACGTGATTACGAAGAAGGGGCTCGGGTATGAACCCGCCATCAATAATCCGGTCTGGTTCCATGCCTGCCCGCCTTTCGTACGCGAGACCGGCGTGCCGGCCAAAAAGGCTGCTCGCCCCTCCTACACGCAAATCGCCATGGATTCACTGGTCAAGCTGGCCCGTGAAGACAAGCGTATTGTCGCCATTACGGCGGCGATGTGCGAAGGAACCGGGCTTACCGGGTTTGAAAAAGAATTTCCCGATCGATTGTACGATGTGGGCATCGCCGAACAGCACGCCGTGACATTTGCCGCCGGACTTGCAACGCAGGGTCTGAAGCCTGTGGTGGCGATGTACTCGACCTTCCTGCAACGGGCGTACGATCAGGTGGTGCACGACGTGGCCACGCAGAATCTTCCGGTCGTCTTTTGTATCGATCGCGGCGGGCTGGTCGCCGAAGACGGCACGACGCATCACGGGGCGTTCGACTATGCCTATCTGCGGCATGCCCCGAATATGGTCGTGATGGCGCCGAAGGATGAGAACGAGCTGCAGCACATGATGAAGACCTGCATCCAGCATGACGGGCCGATCTCCGTTCGGTATCCGCGCGGGGTCAGCCTCGGTGTTCAGATGGACGCCGCTCCCGCCGCACTCCCGATCGGGAAGGGCGAGTTGATGAAGGATGGATCCGAGGTTGCGATCGTCGCCATCGGCGTGTCGGTCTGGCAGGCGATGCAAGCGGCCGAACGGCTCACCAAAGAGGGTATTTCAACCGCCGTGGTCAACGCGCGATTCGTGAAGCCGCTCGATCAGGAACTGATTGCCGATGTCGCCAAGCGGGTGCGATATGTGGTGACAGTGGAAGAGGGCTGCAAGATGGGTGGCTTCGGCTCCGCAGTGCTCGAAGCGTTGTCCGATGCCCGTATCACCGACGTGACGACCAAGGTGCTCGGGCTCCCGGATTGGTACATTGAGCAAGGGCCCCAGGATTTACTGCGGGAGCGTTATGGGCTTACGGCGGAGGGCATCTATCAAAGCGTGAAGGAGCTGGTCGGGAAGGCTCCGGTTACGAAACAGGATCGGTTCATGGTCGGCGCTTCGGTCGATCATCTCCCGCAAGGGGACGAGCAGGGGAGCTAAGCGACCTTACACTATGCATATCGCCAGACGAAAAACCCGGCAGATCAAGGTCGGCTCTCTCAAGGTCGGCGGGGACGCACCTGTTTCCGTCCAGTCCATGTGTTCGACCGATACCCGCGATGTCGCTGCGACGGTGGAGCAAATCCGTCAGCTTGAAACGGCCGGCTGTGAAGTGATTCGGGTTGCGGTGCCGGACGATGAGGCGGCAGCCGCTCTGCCGAAAATCAAGGCGGCGATGACCGTTCCGCTGATCGCCGACATTCATTTCGATCATCGGCTGGCGCTCAAGGCAGCCGAAATTGTGGATTGCGTGCGCATCAATCCGGGCAACATCGGGGCCTGGTGGAAAGTCGAAGAAGTCATCAAGGCGGTGAACGAGCGGGGCATTCCGTTGCGGGTCGGGGTCAACGGCGGCTCGCTGGAGCGCCATCTGCTCGACAAGTACGGATGGCCTTCGCCGGAAGCCCTGGCTGAATCTGCGTTGAATGCGGTCCATGCGTTGGAGGACGTCGGCTTCACCAATATGAAAGTGTCGCTGAAAGCCTCCGATGTGCACCATGCCATTGATGCCTACTGGCTGTTTGCCCATCAATCCGATTATCCGCTCCATATCGGCATCACCGAAGCCGGGACGGCGATGACCGGTGCCGTCAAGTCGGCCATGGGGCTTGGTTACCTGCTCTCGCAGGGCATCGGCGATACGCTGCGGGTGTCTCTTGCGGCAGACCCTGTCGAAGAAGTAAAAGTCGGTTTTGAGATTTTGAAATCGCTGGAGCTGCGTCATCGTGGGATCAATGTGATCGCGTGTCCGACCTGCGGACGCGTCGAGATCGATGTGGTGAAGATGGCCAACGAGCTCGAAAAGAAACTCGGGCATATCAAGACGCCGCTCAATGTGTCGGTACTCGGGTGCGTGGTGAACGGAATCGGCGAAGGCAAGGAAGCGGACATCGGCGTGGCCGGTGGCGAAGGCAAGGGGATTTTATTCAAGAAGGGCAAGCTCGTTCGCAAGGTGCCGATCGAAGAGCTGATGGATACACTGATCGAAGAAGTGGAGCTTCTCGCAAAAGAAAAAGAGGCCGAGGCGAGCGGGGAGGTGGTTGCCTCCTCTTCCGACGAGGGGTGGGAGTCGTTGGGGCCGGATCCCTCGCAATCGACGACGCTGGGTAAAGAGATTCCCGTCCTGCCTAATCGCTAGGGCGATTGTTGCACGCCCCGGCAGCGATCTACTTCTAAAACGGTTGTTGAGATACCAGGTGAAGGGCCGCTATAATGCGCACCTTCGCGAGGCGCCGTACCCAAGTGGTAAGGGAGCAGTCTGCAAAACTGCGATGCAGCGGTTCGAACCCGCTCGGCGCCTCCAACTTCTTGCCGCTCCTTCTGTTTCCGTACAGTCCGCCTGCAGGGATCGCGTCGGCGCTCCGATTGTGCCGAAATTGACTGGGTTTTTGGCAGGTGTTAGAATTCAACGAATTTTTGGATGCTTCCATGTCCGGCTGCGATCGCCAGCCGTCCACTATATAACTTCATCGGAAGGAGCAGGGAATGGCCGTACCGCTGTCCCAGATGTATACAGTCACGAAGTATGTGCTCACGCAGAAGGTGAAGCGCGTAAAGCGCTATCCGCTCGTCCTCATGCTGGAGCCGTTGTTTCGCTGCAACCTGGCCTGTGCCGGTTGTGGAAAGATCCAATACCCCGATCATGTGCTCGATAAGCATCTGACTCCCGAGCAATGCTGGGCGGCGGCCGAGGAGTGTGGTGCGCCGATCGTCAGCATTCCCGGCGGTGAGCCGCTGATCCATCCGCAAATGGCCAAGATCGTCGCAGGTTTGGTGGCCCAGGAGCGGTATGTGTACCTTTGCACGAACGCGATCTTGATGGAGCGAAAGCTGGACGAATACAAGCCGTCGAAGTTTCTGACGTTCAGCGTACACATGGACGGCCTGAAGGATGAGCATGATTTGGCGGTCTGCCGTGATGGGGTGTATGACGTTGCGGTGCGGGCCATCAAGGAAGCGTTGAAGCGCGGTCATCGCGTCACGACCAATACGACATTATTCGACGATGCCAATCCTGAACGTGTCCGGAAGTTTTTCGATGAAATGATGGCGTTGGGCGTCGAAGGGATGATGATTTCCCCCGGCTACAGTTATCAAAAGGCACCCGATCAGCAGCATTTTCTCAAGCGTGAACGCACGCGAGAACTCTTTTCTCGTATTCTCGGCAGCCCCAAGCGGGGCTGGCAGTTCAATCAATCGCCGCTGTTTCTGGACTTTCTGATGGGTAAGCGGGAGTACCAATGCACTCCGTGGGGCAATCCAACGTACAACGTGTTTGGTTGGCAGAAGCCCTGCTACTTATTGCAAGAGGGGTATACAAAAACCTTCCGCGAACTGATGGCGGACACAGCATGGGATCAGTACGGCACCGGGCGGAATGAAAAGTGCGCGGATTGCATGGTGCATTGCGGATACGAAGCGTCGGCGGTCGAAGATACCTTCGGGACGGTGTCCGGGTTTGGTCGAACCGTGAAATTGACCCTCTTGCCCACCAGCCGCTGAACAGGGGAGCGTGAGTCGCATGACCGATACGAAGAATCATAGTGCGCAGGGAGCCATCAGTTCCTTGCAGGGACGTCAGTTTGCTCCGCGCTCGTTTGCCGAGCTTGCGGAGGCGATTGAATTGGCGTTCGACTATCGTGGAGATGTGACGGTGATGCTTCGATCTGGCAGGCAAGTGACCGGCTATCTTTTCAATCGGACGGTGAGGGGGCAGGACTCGACGTTTGAGGTGTTCCCCGAGGGTGATTCGGGAGTGCAGTTGATTCGGTATACAGATGTTGTGTCGGTGGCCTTTTCCGGAGAAGACACGGCGTCAGGAAACTCCTGGGAGAATTGGGTCGCAAAAAAAGAGTCGGAACGGAAAGCCGAGGCTGACCGGATCGCACAAGATGCCCGCGCTCGCGGGCATCTCTAGAATCGTGCCATTGTATTTTCTTCCCTGCCAGTGCGGTCATTTCCTCCTACGTGTCTTCTGAAGATGTTGCCCCATTCCGAGCGTGCCGGAGAACACATTTCACCCTTGTTCAGGGCCTTTCTCCCTTGCATCGCAATTGACAAAGAATAGGGGCTATGTTAGAAGAATCGGCCTTAAAATTGGCTGGCGCAGTGGACGATATTCAGCGAGTTGCCGCGCGTCATTTGATGGGCCGGAATGAGGGGATTGGCACGGACGAGTGGAGTGGAAACCAAGAAGGAAGTCTGGCTTTCGGTGGATAGTCGTCGTCGCCACAGCCGGTATCTGCGCCTTCGTTGCACATCCAGCCATTCTGCACGCCAC
>JABFSU010000083.1 GCA_013140455.1 Nitrospira sp.
CCGCATCCCGCACCGTATTGAAAACGGGAATGCCTTCAACTTCCTGTCCGGCTTTCCCAGGTGTGACCCCGGCAACGACCTTCGTGCCATAGGCCTTGCACTGCGTCGCATGGAACGAGCCTTCTTTACCCGTGATCCCCTGCACCAGTACCCGCGTGTTCTTATTCACCAAAATTGACATAGTCTCGTCCCTTCACAGACTCCCGTTTCTAAAAAAGGCCCTTCTGGTGCGCGTCTTCAATGGTGGCTCGGTGCATGTCGTACTGCGCAGCACTCAGCTTTGCCGTGGGACTGTCAACAAACGGCATGGCAAACAGTAAGAAGAACTGAATCCAGAACCCCATCCCCTGGCGCTTCTCGATGGTCCCAACCTCTTTCGACTGGCGATCTCTATAACTCGTTCGCGTGGCGAGGTCTTGTGCAACATACCCGGGTATCATCGTAAACGTGATCGCGGATACGGCGGCGGACCAGGAAAGACCATCGTCTCCCGCCTCAAGCACGGCAATGTCTGCATGAAGGTCTGCGGGAGCACCGTTCATAATGACGGAAGAAAACAAACCGGAATCAAGGTAGGCCTTGACCGCCTGCTCACGAGAATCGCCTAGCCCTTCCTTCCCCTGAGGACCAATCCCTGCGACATGGAGTGCAATGGACTTCTTTGCCGGCTGAACCGACTGCGGCGGTTGCTGCCCCGACCCCGATGACGCCCCATCCCGGACCATGATGCATCCGGAAGTGCTCAACGACAGGAGCACCAATGTGATGATTGCCCAAGGCATTTTCTGCACACAACCTTCCACGCACGCTCTGGCCCATGAACCGAAACTTTCTTACAGAAACAAATACAGATTCTGATTACGCCACTTTGCCAGTCAGCTGCACAATTTTTTGCGCCGCTTCCCACAAGTCGTTGGCCACTTCCAGCTTCAGGCCCGAGTCCGCCAATAACTTGCGCCCTTCTTCGGCATTCGTTCCTTGCAGGCGAACCACCAACGGCACCGTAATCTTCACTTCCTTAGCCGCTTCGATCACTCCGTTGGCAATACGCTCACAGCGCACGATCCCGCCGAAAATGTTGATGAAGATGCCCTTCACGTTCGGATCCTTGAGGAGAATCCTGAAACCGGCCGCCACCGTCTCTTTGGTCGCGCCACCGCCGACATCCAGAAAGTTCGCCGGCTCACTGCCCGCCAGCTTGATCACATCCATCGTGGCCATGGCGAGACCCGCGCCGTTCACCATGCAGCCGATGTTGCCGTCCAGCTTCACGTAATTCAGATTGCTCGCGCCTGCTTCGATTTCCAGCGGCTCTTCTTCGTTGAGATCGCGCATCTGTTGAACATCGGCATGCTTGAACAGAGCGTTATCGTCGAAGGAAACCTTGCCGTCGAGTGCGACGATCGTCTTTTCCTTGGTGATGATGAGCGGGTTGATCTCGACCATCGCCGCGTGCTTCTCCATGAACATGCGATAGAGATTACCCATCATCTGGATGAAGGGATTCATCGCGGCCGGCTCGATCATATTGAGGCCGAGGGCGAACGCCACGTTACGCCCGTTGTAACCCTGGAATCCTACGGCTGGGTCGATCAATTCCTTGATGATCTTCTCGGGCGTCTTTTCCGCCACCTCTTCGATTTCCATCCCGCCTTCGGTGCTGGCAATGAATACGGGCCACCCGGAATCGCGGTCCACCAGGATGCTCAGATACAATTCCTTGCTGATGTTCGCGCCTTCTTCGAGAAGGAGCCGATGGACCTGACGGCCCTTGGGACCGGTCTGGTGAGTCACCAGCGTCTTGCCGATCAATTCCTTGGCCAGGCCTGCCACAGCCGCCTTGTCCTTAGTGATCTTGACGCCACCCGCCTTGCCTCGACCACCCGCATGGATCTGCGCCTTCACGACAAACACCGGCGTATTCAGCTCATTGGCCCAGGCCGTCGCCGCTTCCGGAGACGTGACTTCTTTTCCGCGCGGGACCGGCACTCCGAACTGCGCAAACAACTGCTTCGCCTGAAACTCATGCACATTCATACTGTACCCCTCTTAGCTCTCTTTTCTGGTGTAGGCCGGGAGGACCATGGGCGAGATGACGTTGCTCAGGTTGCCGTGTTTTTTCGCATCGGCACGGAACCGCTGCAGATGCTTCACTGTGAGCTTACCTTGCTTCATGGATCCGGCGCGCCCGGCGGCCGTCAAACCCGAGCGCTTGCCGAAGACCATCAGGTCGAGCAGCGAATTCCCCATCAATCGATTGCGTCCGTGCAGGCCCCCGGAAGCTTCGCCCGCCACGAACAGATTCTTCACGTTGGTTTCTGAATTCGTATCGATCTTCACGCCGCCGTTCTGATAGTGGAGCGTCGGATAGATCAACACCGGATCTTTGCTGATATCGATGCCGAACCGATCAAACTGCATCAGCATGGCAGGGAAGTGCTTCTCGACAGTACCGGGTCCGTGCTCCACATCAAGCAAGGGCGTATCCAACCAGACTCCGACCCGGCCCGACATCGTACGAATGCCACGGCCCTCTTCACACTCGCGGATGATGGAAGACGACACGACATCGCGGGTATCGAGTTCGTTCACAAATCGTTCGCCCTTGGCATTAACCAGGTGGCCGCCTTCTGAACGGATCCCTTCCGTCACCAACTGGCCGACCAGCTGCTCGGGGAAGACCGCCCCTGAGGGGTGATATTGGAACGTATCGATATGCGCCAGCTTTGCACCCATGCGGTAAGAGAGGCAGAGCCCGTCACCGGTCGCGCCATAGTGATTACTGGTCGGGAATCCTTGAATATGCAGCCGGCCGATACCGCCGGTCGCGAGAATCACCGACTTCGCCGCAACGACGACATACCGGTGATTGTCCAGATCCTTGAAAATGGCGCCGCTGCACTGGCCGTTCTCATCGCTGAGCAACTCCACCGCCGCACAGAATTCGAGCAGCTGAATCTTCTGGTTCAGCACTTCGTCCTTGAGCACCCGCATGATTTCAAGGCCGGTGTAATCGGAACAGGTCAGGAGCCGCGGTTTGGAACTGCCGCCGCCTTTTTTCACGTGCAGATTGCCGTCCGCCTGCCGGTCGAATAACACACCCAGCTCGATGAGCCACTTGGCGATCGCAGGACCGTCATCAACCATGGTCTTCAAGAGATCATGATCGTTATGCATGTGGCCGCCCTTGAGCGTATCGAGAAAATGCGTGACGGGAGAATCCTCCGGCGCCACGGAGATCTGCATCCCGCCCTGTGCCATCACGCTGTTGGAATCGCCCAATCTGAGTTTGGTGGCCAGCATGACTTTTGCGCCTGCTCCATGCGCGTGCAGCGCCGCGGCACAACCGGCCCCGCCCCCGCCGATTACCAATACATCGGTAGTGTAGTCCGGCGTCAAATCCGCATCGTCCTGAATCAGGCTGTCCCCTTCGAGCAACGTCGCCAATTCCACGACCGTCTTCTCATCGATGTTTGGACCGAACCGGATGGGGCGATAGGCACTGGCCCGATAGTCAGGATGATACTTATGAATCAGCTGGTCGCGGTCGGCAGGAGAAAATTTCGGAATGGTTTGCTTCCGGCGAGCATCCCGAGTTTTGTGCACAATCTGTTGGAGCGCGTGAATATCCATCTCGGGTGGCCTCGACAATAAAACTATTTTAAGGTCGCACAGTGGGCGGCAAGGTCCTTCTCATTCATAGCCAGAACCTTTTTCCACTCATCGTTGAAACGCCCGTCCTGAATTTCCTTGATCCGCACATCCAGCCCCAGCGGCTTTTCAGTAAAGTGCGCGCCCTGCGCGCGGCTCACATAGAGCGCTACCAGGTTGGGAGCAATGTCGGCGATGCAGACCGGCGTGCACATGCCGCACATCACACAGTCCATAAACATCTCGGACACGCTCTTGAAGTCACCGAAGACCGCTTTCCACACACCTTCACGCACGTCGATCTTCTGGGGGCAGGCTTCGGTGCAGGCGTTGCAGTTCCGGCAGAGCGGCGCTTCAGGATAGAGATTGAACAGGTCCTGCTTGGGATCGTTGAGCGTTTGGATATCGTACGTCGCCTTGCGCGCGGGAAACGGCGGCATGATGGTGAACGACATGCCGTCCTGCACGGCCATTTGACAGGCCAGGCATGTCCGCACCTTGGGATCGTCTTTGATCCGATAGTAGGTCGCGCAGGCGCCGCAGAACCCGCCGAGGCAACCGGCGCCCCGCACGACTTCCTGTCCCGTATACCACAAGGCCTTGATGACGGTGATCCCCTCCGGCACGTCGTATTTCTTGCCGGAGATTTCGATCGAGACCATCCGGGGCTTCATCACCTCAGGCTGATCGATAACATTCGTGTCTTCTTGTGCCATGTTCCTCAAACCGGTGAGGGGGTGAAGCGTGAGGGGCAAGGTGAGAGAGAATCTCTCATTCCTTACCCCTCGCTGCGCACTCACACAGTATACGTGCCACTCACTGCAAAAAAGAACCGTCTTCTACGCAATCGCGTCGATGATCGAGTTCAACGTCGCGCTCGGACGCATCGCCTTCGCAGCCTTGGCGTCATCGGGGTGATAGTACCCGCCGACATCCACCGGTTTGCCTTGCGCCGCGAGCAACTCGCCGGAGATCTTGGCTTCGTTGTCCGCCATTTCTTTTGCGATCTTCACAAAACGCGCTTGCAGATTCTTGTCCTGCGTCTGTTGCGCCAGGGCTTGCGCCCAGTACAACGCGAGATAGAAATGACTGCCACGGTTATCGATCTCACCCACCTTGCGCGCAGGTGATTTGTTGCTCTCCAGGAACTTGGCATTGGCTTGATCGAGGGTATCGGCCAGCATCTTGGCGGCCGGATTATTGGCCACTTTGGCCAAATGCTCCAGCGATGCGGCCAGCGCGAGGAATTCCCCCAGTGAATCCCACCGCAGATAACCTTCTTCCTGGAACTGCTGCACGTGTTTCGGTGCGGAACCGCCGGCACCGGTTTCAAAGAGACCGCCGCCGTTCAGCAACGGAACGATCGACAGCATCTTGGCGCTGGTTCCGATTTCGAGGATCGGGAACAGGTCCGTAAGGTAATCGCGCAGCACGTTCCCGGTCACAGAGATCGTGTCCTTGCCTTCCTTAATCCGCTCCAACGACAAGCGCGTGGCATCGGCCGGCGTCATGATCCGAATGTCGAGGCCCTTGGTATCATGCTCCTTCAAGTAGGTTTCGACCTTCGTGATCAATTGCGCGTCGTGCGCTCTTGCCTTGTTCAACCAGAAAATGGCCGGTGCGCCCGTCGCCTTCGCACGTGTCACGGCCAGTTTGACCCAGTCGCGAATCGGCGCATCCTTTACCTGGCACATGCGCCAGATATCGCCTTCTTCCACCTTGTGTTCCAGCAGCGTCTTCCCTGAGGCATCCACCACGCGAATGGTCCCGTTACCTGGCGCCTTGAAAGTCTTGTCATGCGAACCGTATTCCTCGGCTGCTTGCGCCATCAGGCCGACGTTGGGCACGCTGCCCATCGTCTTCGGATCGAGGGCACCATGCTTCTTACAAAACTCGACCACCTCATGATAGACCGACGCATAGCTGGCATCCGGGATGACGCACTTCGCGTCCGCCGCCTTGCCGTCCGGCCCCCACATCCTGCCGCTGTCGCGAATGACCGGGGGCATGGACGCATCGATAATGATATCGCTGGGCACGTGCAGATTAGTGATGCCCTTGTCAGAATTCACCATCGCCATCGGCGGCCGCTTTTTGTATACTTCTTGGATGTCGGCTTCGATCGCTTTGCGCTGATCCTCTGGCAAGGCCTTGATCTTGGCATAGAGGTCGCCGAGACCGTTATCCGGATCCACGCCCAACTTTCTCAGCGTCTCGCCGTGCTTTTCAAAGACGTCCTTATAGAACACCGTCACGGCATGACCGAAGATCTTGGGATCCGAGATCTTCATCATGGTGGCCTTCAGATGGATCGAGAACAAGACCCCCTTCTTCTGGGCATCCTGAATCTGCTCTTCGAGGAACGTGCGCAAAGCCTTGACGCTCATGAAGGTCGCGTCGATGACTTCACCGGCCTGCAACGCGACTTTTGGCTTAAGTACCGTGGTCTTGCCATCCTGGCCCACGAATTCGATCTTGGCATCGGTCGCCGCCGTCGTCGTCGTCGACTTCTCGTTCGAGAAGAAGTCTCCGCCCTGCATATGACTGACATGCGTCTTGGAGTCCGCGCTCCAGGCACCCATTTTATGGGGATGCTTTCTGGTGTGAGCCTTCACTGAAAGCGGGGCACGGCGGTCGGAGTTGCCTTCGCGCAAGACCGGATTGACCGCACTGCCTTTGACTCTATCATAGCGAGCCTTGACGTCTTTTTCCTTGTCATCCTTCGGGTTCTCAGGATACAGCGGGAGCTTGTAGCCTTGGCCCTGCAGCTCCTTGATCGTCTCCTGCAACTGGGGAAGCGAGGCGCTGATGTTCGGCAACTTGATGATATTGGCTTCCGGCTGCTTCGCCAGCTCGCCCAATTCAGCCAGCGCATCCGGCTGCCGCTGCTCCGGCGTCAGATATTCAGGAAACACCGCGATGATGCGCCCGGCCAGCGAGATATCCCGCAATTCGACCGCCACACCCGCCGCTTTGCTGAACGCATTGATAATCGGCAAGAACGAATAGGTCGCCAGCATCGGCGCTTCATCGGTCTTCGTGTAAATAATCTTCGAAGCTTTCGTGCTCATGAGTTCCCCTCTTTCTCTCGTGTTAGTTCAACGCATTCAGCGCTGAACCCGCCTTGAACCACGCAATCTGTTGCGCCGTGATGCTGTGGTTCGCCTGGATGGTGAGCGCGTTGCCATCCGCCTTATGTATCGTCACCTGCACCGGCTTGCCCGGAGCCAAACTGCTCAACCCCGTCACGCTGATACGGTCCTGCTGCTCGATCTTCTCGTAATCCTTCGGGTCAGCGAAGGTTAACGCCAAGATCCCCTGTTTTTTCAAATTTGTTTCATGGATGCGGGCGAAGCCTTTGACGAGCACCACTTTCACGTTCAAGAACCGCGGCGACATCGCCGCATGCTCACGGCTGCTGCCCTCGCCGTAGTTCTCATCGCCGACGACGATTGAGCCGATTCCTTTGGCCTTGAAGGCCCGGGCAATCTGCGCAATGGTCAGATTGGATTCACCGGTGAGGACATTGGTCCCCTTGCCCGGTTCGGATGAAAACGCGTTGTTGGCCCCCAGAAACATGTTGTCGCTGATCTTGTCCAGATGACCGCGGAACTTCAGCCAGGGACCGGCCGGAGAAATATGGTCCGTGGTGGTCTTGCCCTTGGTCTTGATCAACAGCGGGAGCTTTTCGAAATCTTTCCCGTCCCAATGGGGGAACGGCTGCAACAGCTGCAAACGCTCGCTGGTCGACGGAATATCGACGGTAAGCCCATCGCCGTTCTCAGCCGGAGCGACGAAGCCCTCTTCGCCCTTCGCAAAGCCCTTTGCGGGAAGCTCTTCTCCCTGCGGTGGTTCCAGCTTGAATTCCTTCCCGTCCGCACCCTTGAGCGTGCCATTGACCGGATCAAATCCCAAGTCACCGGACAACGCATACGCCGTCACCACTTCCGGGCTGGCGAGGAACGACAACGTTTCGGTAATCCCGTCGTTGCGGCCGGGGAAATTGCGATTGAAGGAGCTGACGATCGAATCCGCCTTGCCCTTTACACCATCAGCGCGTTTCCACTGGCCGATGCAGGGACCGCAGGAGTTCGACAGGACCGTGCCGCCCATCTTCTCGAACGTGTCTAGGAATCCATCGCGCTTCATCGTGTGATAAATCCGCTCGGAGCCTGGCGACACAAGGAACGACGCCTTCGCCTTCAAGCCCGCCTTCATGCCCTGCTTCGCAATGTGGGCCGAGCGGCTGATGTCTTCATAGGAAGAATTCGTGCAACTACCGATGAGCGCCGCCTTGACTTCGATCGGGTATCCCTTCTCCTTCGCTTCGGCAGCCATCTTGGAGATGGGCCGGGCAAGATCAGGCGTATGCGGACCGACCACATGCGGCTCCAGCTTCGACAGGTCCACTTCGACGATCTGGTCGTAATACTTCTCCGGCGATTGCGCGACTTCCGGATCCGCGATGAGCAATTCCTTGTTCGCCATAGCGAGATTGGCAAGGTCCGAACGATCCGTAATATTCAGGTAGGCCACCATTTTTTGATCGAAAGGGAACACCGAGGTGGTGGCGCCAAGCTCTGCGCCCATGTTGCAGATCGTGCCCTTGCCGGTCGCGCTGATGGTTTCGGCGCCGGGGCCGAAGTATTCGACGATCTTGTTGGTGCCGCCCTTGACCGTGAGCAGACCGCAGAGATACAGAATGACATCCTTGGGCGAGGCCCAGCCGCTTAACTTGCCGGTCAGACGGATGCCGATCAATTTCGGATGGAGCACTTCCCAGGGCAACCCGGCCATGACTTCGCCGGCATCCGCGCCACCGACACCAATGGCCAATCCGCCCAATCCACCGCCGTTCGGCGTATGGGAGTCGGTCCCGATGATCAAGCTACCGGGGAACGCGTAGTTCTCCAGCACAACCTGGTGAATGATGCCGGCGCCTGGCTTCCAGAATCCGATGCCATACTTCTTCGCAGCGGATGCGAGGAAATTATAGACCTCCTTATTCTCGTCCATCGCGCGAAGCAGGTCCTTCTCGGAACCCATTTCGGCACGAATCAAGTGGTCGCAATGGATAGTGCTCGGGACGGCCGCTTGCGCCTTATTCGCCTGCATAAACTGCAACATGGCCATCTGCGCCGTCGCATCCTGCATCGCCACACGATCCGGGCGCAGCGCCAACATGGCCTTGCCGCGATCCCAGGTCTGCGTGTCAAAGTTATCTGCGTGGGAGACCAAAATCTTGTCGGCCAGCGTCAGGCCGCGACCAAATTTCTTTCTGGCCTTGGCGAACACGTCCGGCATCTTGGCATACAATTTCTTGGCGAGATCCATCGACATCTCTCTTCTCCAAATTCTGGCTGGATGTTACCGATGGCAGGCTATGGGGCTGACTATTCCACCAAAACCGACCACCTCTTAACTCCCGCCTATATGAGTGGGGGCACTTCCCGCGACTATTTCAGCGGCGGGACCTCCCGCCGTTTAGGGGCTGCGTAGTTCACCAGATAATCGAACAGCCGGATCAGGCGGCTGTCCTGACGCTTCTGATCCACCCAGTGGCCGATCAAGCCGATCGTCCGCGAGAGGATGAAGAATCCGTTCAAACTATCGACCGGGAAGCCGATATCGACCAACACGGCCGCCATCGTTCCGTCCACGTTGAGGATCAAGTTATCCTTCTTTGCCGCCGTGACCTGCTCGACCTGCAACGCAAAATCGAGACAGGGGGTCTTGATAGGCAGGCTCTTCACATAGCCCACCAGTTCCTTCACCCGCTTGTCCGGATTGCGCAAGCTCTTCACACGATGGCCGATGCCGGGCACCGGGCCATGGTTCTTCTTCATATAGGTCAGGAATTCGTCGACCGTCATCTTATTGTCGACGGCATGCTTAAAGAACCGGCCGGCATCGGTGACGGCACCGCCGAAACGCGGGCCGATCATGATGAGTCCGGCGGCCACGGACTGGGACAGGCCGATCCCGGCGCAGGCCGCGATGATCGTCCCCAACGCTCCGCTCACGCAGGGACCATGGTCGGCAGAAAGCATCATGATGCGCTTGATGATTTCGGCTTCCTGCTTGGAGATCAACCGCTTGTCCCACAAGAGTCCAACCACATGAGGGATTTCGTAGCCCTTGTTGATGAGCTCGGAGGCGGGATATCCGTCATAACAGGGTTCGTCGCCGCGATCGTCGCTGATCGTGGTACGAATCAATGGGGTGACCATGACTTCATCGGCCTTCATGGCCGCTTCAATACTCTTTGGCAATTTCGGCAGTGAGGCCGGCTCGACCGGTTCCTTCACCTGACCGGACTTCAACATGTCCTGATAGACGTCCTTGATCGCCGGGCCGAGCGCCCCGAAGGTCGCCGGCACAATCGCGCCGGATTTTTTGAGGGCATCGGACTTGGAACGGGCCGACCCTTCGCCCTTCAATCCTTCCTTCGCACCGGCGTGACCGAACTTCATCCCCTTCGGCAGACTTTCCTGGCAGAAGCCGGAGACCACAGCCATCAACTTCACGCGGCGCTTTTTCGCGCCGTACCACTCAGCCGCGCGCTCTTCGAGATCGCCGCCCATTTCGCCGACGATGACGACGGCTTTCGTCTGCGGATCGTTCTCAAACATTTCAAGGTAGCTCACGTAGTCAGTTCCCGGATAGGCATCGCCGCCGATGCCGATGGCCGTCGTGATACCGTCGGCGAATTGTGAGCAAATCCAGATAATTTCGTTGGAGAGACCGCCCGACTTGGTAATGACTCCGAAGGAACCTTCGCGATAGAGCTTGGAAAGGACAAGATTGTCGAATGCACCGCCGATGACACCGAGGCGACAGGAGCCGGCTGACACAATACCGATCGACGAGGGGCCGTTAAACACCTTGCCAAGCTTTCTGGCATGGGCCCCAAGAATCTTGGCGTCCTTCTCGGGCACACCTTCGGTGATCATCGACACCACCTTGACGTGCTGATCGTCCAAAGCTTCCATCCCGCCCTTCATGGCGCGATCGGCGCCGATGTAGACGAGGCTGGTGTTGATCTGAGGATGGTGCTTGGTGGCTTCGGCAACCGTTTTATAGATGGGGACCGCGACCAGTCCGCTTCCGTAGGGAATCTCGTGCGTCTTCCCGGCATCCGGCGGATAGACAAAGGCCAGGACGTTCAGCGAACGCTTGATCAGGTAGCAGAACTCGGCCATCCGGCGCGCGGCGTTGACGCCTGCCACGCCGCCCTGAATGACCACATAGGTATCTTTGTTTGCCAGGATACTCATCGGGATCTCCTCTT